>JANPLH010000404.1:0-8891 GCA_031426435.1 Saprospiraceae bacterium
ACGGCAAACTGCGACGTTCCACATGACGTCGCAGTTTGCCTGCGGCAATGACAAAAGCGACTTAACAAGACGCCGCAATTTTTATGAGAATGCACTCCTTGCATTTTGGGGCGCTCAATTATTGACCACCCACAACTATAATTCATTTTTCAATCACAAAAGTGAAGGTCTCAACATTCACTTCTGTGGCGGTCATGGACAGGTCTCCCCCGCCCCGGCTCATCGTTCCTTCGCCAAAAAACGAGTCGGCCAGCAGCTTCTCAAACGGGTTTTGCGACCCCGACCTTGACTGCCCCCGGGTCTTTGTCACCGTGCGTAAGTCAATGGGCTGGTCGGTGGCAATCAGCTTGAAAACCTCCGTGCCGAGCGGGTCGGTTATTTTTTTGAAGTATTTTTCAGCGTCCCCCGGTGGTGGGAAAGTGCCTCCCGCCTCCACGACGAACTCAGCGGCTGTCTCCTTGGTGCTCCATTGGCTGGGCATCAGCACGTTCATCACGTTGTCCGGCTGGATGTCGAGCAGGGTGAAATAGGCAGGCCGATAGCCGTGGTTGGTCACCTTGATGCGGAAGCCATCACCGACTTTCAGGCGGAGGTTGCCGTGCTCGTCCAATCGCTCGGCGATGGGCATATCGCCAAGGTATTTATTGCGGTTGGCAGGGTCGTACTTTATCGGAATGATTTCGAAAGTCACAGGCAACACGCTGCTCTGCATTTCGAGCGATTTAAGAAAGCGCACCTGCGCCATTGCCATCATTTGCCTTAGCACCTGTTCGGCCAAGATATCTGGCGGCAGGTTTGCGTCGAAGGTTTTGACCACCATGCCGCCGCTCGTGAGCAGTTGCACGGCAGCCCCCCGGCTGGCGTCGTCGCTGAGGGCGATGCTTATATCGGCTGGTTCGCCTTCTTTCACGACGGGCGTTTTTTCGAGCTTGCTTCGCAAAATGGGCAACATGCGATGCCCTTCCGGCAGCGTGTTTTTAAAGAAAACGCTGAGGTCGCCAAAGGACTGTTCCAGCACAAAGGCCCAGGCACTTTTGGCGTCGTCCTGCTCCAGTTCAGTATCGAGCGAAACCATGCAGGTGGTGGCATCGGCATAAGTCACCTTGCCCTTTGCAGATGGCGTTTTGCCAGCAATGGTGCGGGTTTCGGGCGGAAAAAAGCCAAGCACTGTGCCCTCGTGGATGCCCTGCAACCAGCCCGCCTCCAGCGTCAACGAGCCGGGGTCGTTCCAGCTAACTACCCGGTGGTACTCCGGCACACCGAGTATCTGCCCGCCCAAAAGCTCTTGGTCGAGCCGCCCCTCCACTTGTGGGTTCTGGGCGGATGCGATGATGGACATCTCCAATTTTATCTGGTCAAAAAGGCCCCGGTAGGTGGTGCCTTTTGCAGCAGCGGTCAGTTTTTTGCAAAAAGCATAGGTCAAGGAGCCGACCCCCTTTTTCTCTTCGTCGGTGGTCTCGAAATTTAGCTGGTGCTGGGCCGCCCCGAAGAAGCTCACCATGGGGGCCAACTTGCTTTCGTCCTTGGCCCCTTCGTCAAAATTGGATGCTTCCTTGCTGGGCCTGGCCTGGCCGGCAATGTATTCGGGGCTTGCCATTTTCTCTGTGGTGCCCCTTGCCAGGCCACTGCCACGGGTACCGGTACCAGAGTGGCAAGCGTCCAGCACGACTGTCAGGTGGCCCGTGGGGCCGAGCCGCCGACGCACTTCATCCAGGAGCTGACCAAGTGTTTCATCCCGCAGCAGGTTTTCACCTTCGTAAACACCTGCCTGAAAGTTCATCGGCGAGTTGATGGGAACAAGTGCTTCGTCATAGCCGTCCAATTCGTCGCCATTGTCGTCAGCGACCTGTTGGCCGTGGCCAGAGAAGTGAAAATAAGCCACCCCGCCGGGCTTGGCGGTTTGCTCCAAAAACTGTTTGATGGCATCAATGATGCCCTGTTTGGTGGCTGCTTCATCGGCCAGCACGTGGATTTCACCCTCTGCAAAGCCTTGTTTCGTCAATGCTTTGCGCAGCAACACCACATCGTTGAGGGAACTGATTTTCTTCCAGCCAGATTCAGGGGGATAATTGCCAACGGCCACCAACAAAGCTGATTTGGGTGGGTCAGCCGCAGTGGCTTGAATTATGGAAAAACAGCTGACGCACAGTGCAATCAACAACTTCGATGGGCAAGGAAAGTATTTCATGATAATTGCTAATTTGGTCTGTAAGGTAATTCGGGATGGAAATGTATCCATATTTTTAAGTTTGGTTACCACTGTTGGCGAATATTTAAAAATCAGGGAGATTTAGCGTGGCTTTCTTTCACCTTTTTGCAAGCATTTCCATCGCCTTTGTCACTAATACTATTAAATTCGCCCCATAGAACAGCCTGCTTTCAGGTTTCAACTAAAAGCTGCCAACCGTAAACTAACAATGAATAGTATCATCACTGACCGTTTCATCAATTGCCACAACAAGCTCCGGGAGGATGGCAAGGTGCGCTCCAGCCGCATGTTTGCCATCACGCTTGACTACTTGCCTCAGAGCCTCAGCGAAATACTCAAAGGCCGACGTGACGTGACCATTGAGTTGCTGCGCAAAGCGGTGGAGGAATACAGCTTCAATCCCGCCTATCTTTTCACGGGCGAAGGCACCATGTTCCTATCAGGTGAGGAAAACAAGAGTTTCCGCACCCTCACCATCGTCACGGACAGCGACAACGACGAGCGAATTGTGCATGTGCCAGTACCTGCGCAGGCGGGCTATGCCGGGGAGCAACTCGACCCCATTTTCATGGAGGAGCTACCGACCTATACCCTACCCGATTACAAATACAAAACGGGTACGCACCGCTCTTTCGACGTGAGCGGCGACAGCATGGAGCCTACCCTTTTTGAAGGTGACAAAGTGGTGTGCAGCTTTTTGGAACCAAGCTATTGGGAGACGAGCCTGAAGGACAATTACTGCTACATCATCGTCACCCGTGGCGATGTGGTGGTGAAGCGGGTTTTCAACCAAATCCGTACGGGGCGCTGCCTCGAACTGCATTCTGACAACGATTATTACAAGCCCTTCAACGTGCCCATTGGCGACGTGCGGGAAATCTGGTACGTGCGGGCCAAAATCAGTCCCTTCCTGCCAGCCCCGGCCAATATCCAGAACAAACTGCGCACCGAGGTGCAGGAACTGACCAGCTTGATTCAGCAACAAAGCAGGTTGATAGAGAATTTGTACCAGACTATCGAAAAATTGGCGGGACGGTGATAGGCGAATGGGGATAATTGGTTATTTTAGCCCATTCCAATGCACCAATAAACCATTTAACGTCACAGTGATAAATATAAAATGAAAAAGCATCACATCCACGGCACTGTTTCTTTCCAGCACCTCGGCACGGGCTTCTGGGGCATCATTGATGAAAATGGCAAGGAATGGCGTCCCGTCAACATGCCCGAACAACTCAAAAAAGCTGGCAAATCGGTTACTGTCACCGTAAAAGAAGTGGACGAAATGTCCATTTTTATGTGGGGTACCCCCGTAGAGATCGTGAAGTTCAATACGTGAATATTTAGACAATAAGGCTTGATTTGCGTTCATCTACTGGATATGTGGACGCAATCAATTTATATTAACCCATCAACTTTCATCAACGATATCAACCATGAGAATTACCATTTTCGGCGCAACGGGCATGACCGGCAAGCGCTGCATTGACGAAGCACTGGCGCATGGCCACCAGGTTCGAGCCTTTGGCCGCAATGTTTTTGAGGCCCTCAGCACGGAAAGGGAACGCCTCGAACTTTTCAAGGGCGGCGTATTGAGCAAGGGCGAAGTGGAAGATGCCCTGAAAGGCGCTGACGCCGTGCTTTCCTGCCTCGGCGGTGGCATTGACGGCACCGACCGCACCCGTTCGCTGGGCCTCAAAAACATCGTGGAGGCCATGCAAAAAGTGGGGCCGAAGCGCATCATCGCCATAGGAAGCACGGGTGTCTTGCAGGCCGACGAAAAAACCCTCCGCTACGAAAAACCGGGCTACCCCTCGGCATTCAAAGCGGTTGCATTGGAACACAAAGAAGCCTGGCAGCACCTCGCCCACTCTTCCCTTGACTGGACCTTCCTTTGCCCCCCAGAAATAAAAGACGCACCAGCCTCTGGTGAGTACAACCTTGAACTCGACTACCCTGCAGAGGGCCCTTTATGGGTAAATGCGGGCGACCTCGCCCATTTTATGATGCAAGAACTAAAGGCCAATGAATGGGTGAAATGCCGGGTGGGGATTGCTGCGAAAGTGTGATATGATGGGACACAGATTGAACTGATTAAATAGATTTTCACTGATTTTTAATTGGTAGTTAAACCATTCTGAGATAATCTGTTTAATCAGTTCAATCTGCGTCCCATCAAGCCTCAAAATATGAAAGACAAAACCTATTCCGCCAGTTGGCGGTTCAGAAGGGCCTACCGTACCGCCTTCACCGTGCTTTTCAGCTACCTGTGGCTGTCCTTCCTCAAGCGCTTTTTATCGAAGAAAAAATACGAAACACGCCTGATGACGCTGCATGTGCGCAATGCGGAGCGGGTAAAAACGGCCATTTTGGAGTTGAAAGGCTTGTTCATCAAAATCGGGCAGTTGCTTTCGGTGCTGGGCAATTACTTGCCGGAGCAGTTCCAGAAGCCGCTCGAAAGCTTGCAGGACAGGATACCCGCTAGGCCAATGGAAGAGGTTCGCACCCGGTTGTTGACTGCCTTTGGCAAAGGACCAGCAGCATTGTTCGCACGTTTCGATGAGGTGCCGCTGGCCTCTGCCTCCATTGGGCAGGCCCACCGGGCAAAGCTGCACGACGGGACGGAGGTGGTGGTGAAAGTCCAACACGCCAATATCGAGGAGACGGCACGGGTTGACCTCGAAATCATGCGGCAATTGGTCAAAATACACAACTGGTTCTATGACATCAAGGGCTTCGATTACGTGTATTCGCAGGTGCGGCAGATGATTGAGGAGGAACTGGATTTTGCGAAGGAAGCAACGGCCATGCAGCGCATTGCGGAGAATTTGCGAAGCGAAAACAAACTCACAGTGCCTCAGGTACACGCCGCCTATTCCACCGAGCGGGTGCTGACGACCACTTGGCACGATGGCGTCAAAATCGCCGACCTCGAACAGCTCGACGCTTGGGGCCTCAACCGCCGGGAACTGGCCTCCCGGGTACTTCAAGCCTATTGCCACATGCTCTTCAAGAACGGTTTTTACCACGCCGACCCGCACCCTGGCAATATTTTGGTGAAACAGGATGGCACCATCGTGCTGCTCGACTTTGGGGCAGTGGCCGAACTCTCCGATAATTTCCGGAAGGGCATCCCACGGCTCATCGAGGCGGCGGTGAAGAACGATACGGATTCCATGCTGGAGGCGGCACGAACGCTCGGCTTCATTGCGAAAGGCCAGGAGGCGGGCGATATGGCCGAAAAAATGATTGATGCGCTGCGCAATTTTTTGCAAAACGAGGTGCAAATGGACGGCCTGAACCTCAAGGAAATCAAGGTAAATCCGCTGAACAACAGCCTCACCGACCTGATTGACGAAATCGGCTTGAGCGGCATCGCTGGCACCATCCAAATACCGAAGGATTGGGTCCTACTCAACCGTACCATCACCCTGCTGCTCGGCATCTGCACCACACTCGACTCCTCACTGAACCCCCTCGACGTGGTACGGCCTTACGCCCGTGACTTTGTTTTGGGTGAAAAGGATAGCCTTGCCACGGTTGTCAAGGACATCCTAAAGCGCACGGTGACCACCTCGCTCGGCCTGCCAGACGAGTTGCACCGGGTTTTGCTCAAAATCGAAAAAGGAAAATTGGAAACCCGAACGCCCGACATCCGGGAAGGTGCGAAGCTGCTTTACCAATCTGGGCAGCAATTCGTGCTGACTTTCATGTGCATAGCTTCGGCCTATTTCGGCTGGCTTTTTTATGAAAAGGGCGAGATACTGGGCGTGAAATGGGGGTTCGGATTGGCAGCTTTTTTTGTGCTGCTGCTGTTGCGGTCGTTGAGAAAGGGTAGCAAGATTCGACAGCGGCTGGATGGGTGACCCATCAAAACGGGTAGCCAAAGGCAAAATTCCAACGCAAATCAAAGCTGCCAAATCCCGGTTGGCCAATGAGCCGGCTACCTAAGGGCAGATAGGGCTTGGAAATAGGTGTGGCAACGTCAAGTCGCAAGGTGAAAAAACCGAGGTTATAGCGAATACCCAAGCCCCCACCCGACGCCAGTTCTTGATAAAATTTATTGAAGTAAAATAAGCCAACCGTTTGTTCTTCACTGGGCGCTTGTACCAACCATACATTCCCAGCATCAATGAAGGTAGCCAACTCCCAGCCTTTCCCCAATTGGCGACGAAGTTCAAGGCTTGTGAGCAAGAGTATGTTGCCGGAATGGTCGGTGAACCCCAAAATGCCCCCAGCTTCATTGCCTTCTTCCAGAGCAGTGGTTCCAGGGCCAACGGTCCTTGGCGAAAAGGCCCTTACGCTCGATGCCCCACCAATGGCAAATTGGTCGAACAAATAAAAATAACTTTTGCCAGTTAGCGGCAGGATGGCCGATACGCCAAGCCGCCATGCGAGCACCATTTTTTCGTTCAGTTTGAGATATTGGCTATAATTAGTTTCTGTTATAAAATTCACAGGCCTTCCTAAATCGGCGGCCTCGGCAATGGCGGCTGGAAGGCGGTACCCATTTGCCCGCAGGGTGAAACCTTGCCTAAAAAAAGTGGACAAGTCACGGGCCTTTCCCAATCGGTTGTCGTAATTGAAAAAATAGCTTGGCCGAAGTTCCAAGTAGGTGGCAAAAGCGAGAAAGTCGCCAGTGGTGTCCGTTGGGATTTCCTCCAATAGTTGTTCCTTCAGGCCCGGCTGGGTCAGGGTCGAAAACTTGACGGATACTCCAAGCGGTGTCAGTTCATGCGTCACCGTTCCTAATCTGTTTTTCTTCCAAATGATGCTTCCCTTCATGTCCATCCGATGCAGGCCGATACCCAGTTTTTCATTGATATCAATATCGAATTTCCAAAAATAAACCTGGTGCTCCAGCGAAAAACGAGTGGCAGTCAGCGCATTTTTTTGGCGCATGCGAAGCAAAGGAATCTGCTGCGGAAGGGTCATCTGGACTTTTGCTTCAGAGCCGTACAACCAATATTTTCCATCAACTTCATCGTTCACACGCAACATGCTGCCCTCCCAAGCAACGCTCATTTGCTCTCCCGAACCCAATAAATTGCGGTGCAGCCACTTGACTCCTGACTGCGCTCCGAAGTATAGATTGGGCGAAAAAATACCTGAGAACGACGCCTCCACCTTTTGTGGGATAGCAGGAGTTAATAGTATATTGGCCACCAGCAGGCTGTCAGCATTGGACGAGTCTTCATATCGGATGTTGACGAACTTGAAATATTGCAGGTTGAGCAACCGGAATAGGGTCTCCCGGTATTTTTCATTGGAAAAATACTCGCCACAGTCGAAGCGGATATTGTCGAGTATAAGTTTTTTCTTAAGGTTCAGTTCCTTGAATATAAACGTTTTGCAACTGTCAATAACGACAATTTGCAAGCCCTCATCGCTGGCCGACTTGGAATCATGGTCGGGCCGGATGACGATTTTTTCAATCCGGTAGCGTCTCTTTTCGACAGGTGTCACGTCTTCTTTGAAACGCAGCCGAAGATGCAGGGAACTGTCCGCTCTCATGGTATCGGCCTCGAACAACAAGTGATCGGGGGAGAGGTAAAACCAGCCTTCATTGCGCAGCGAATCTGTCAGTCGCAGGCGCTCCAAGTTGAGGTCTTGGAGCTGGTAGTTATCGCCGAGTTTCAGCAAGCTCGATTTTTTTAGTTCCAACAAGCGGTGTTCGACCTCACCTATATCTGGAGGGAATTCCAGGCTCGCCAATTGCTTGGCGGGTTCCAGCAGGTGGACAATATGCTTCAGCTTTTTTTTACGCCAAAGCCCCCAACCTTTTGTTTCTACTTGCAGGTCAAAATAGCCGTGGTTGGCCGCTACAGACTTGATACGCTGGTGATGGTTCAGTATTATGCTCGAATCAAAAAGCACAGGCGGTGTGCCAAGGCCACGGGCCACCCAATTCCCAAAACCTTTCTCTTTTTTTTCGTTGTGAAATACATTGTAAATGCCCACCCTTGGCCGTAGCCAAAGCAGGTTTTTGTTTTTTCTTGGCAATAAAACTGCCTGTGGCAGCGCCGCTTCAAGCTGGTCTGTTTCCCAACTTTTTTCCTTTTTCTTGACCTTCACCTTGGCCCCGTTGTACAGCTTTTCTCCTTTGGGCAAAAGCAGCGCCCCATTGCAGCTAATGAGCAGCAAGCAGACGACAAGCAAGCAGTATAAATAGTTGACTTTCAACAAACTACGTTATTTTTTTCGTTTAAACAAACGTTTGTATTCCTTTGTGAAAATGATGCCGCTGCCCGAATTTCGGGTCGCATCACTGCCAAATATCTCTATGCCCTCCTCTGTGAAAGCCCTGATTTTCAGGACACCACTGGGGGTGAACAAGAACTCGACTGAAGCATTGTTGAGCGAGCTGCTGACCGCACTTTCAGTGGCACCACGCTCTTCGGTGGTGACGCCGCTCACCTTGAAAATCAGGCGGTCATTGAAGAAGGTTTTTTGGAGTTTAAGGTTGTAATTCGTCGAGCCGATGTACTGATTGTCGGCGCCCATAACGGCGTCCTCACTTACCTCAAGGCTTAGGTCAACAAACTTCAAATAGCGGTCTGCCAAGGCATTGAAGTTGCTGGACAAAAAATTAGTCACCCGTTTCCCTACTATATTTTGATCTAACGTAGCGCCCCCATTATCGCCCACAAATTGCTGCATAATGAGCAGCCCAAACACCTGT
>JANPLH010000405.1:0-15025 GCA_031426435.1 Saprospiraceae bacterium
CCATCAATGGCCTGTCTGCTGGAACCTTTACGGTAACGGTTACAGACGCGGGCGGTTGCACCGCAACGGATACCGGGGAGGTGATAGCAAGTTCACAAATCGCAATTGACAGCTTCCAGACCAGCCCGCCGCAATGCCCTGGGCTTGGCGGCGGGAATATCGTTGCCTTTATCAGCGGTGGCACGGCACCCTATATTTTCAATTGGTCAAATGGCTTGACAGGCCCCGGGCTGAATGCGAACAACAACTTGGTGGCTGGAACCTATTCAGTGACGGTAAACGACAACAACGGCTGCCCTCCTGCCATGGGCAGCGTTACCATATCCGACCCGCCCTCCATCACCGCCAATTTTACCGCCATTGATTCGGTTAGCTGCGCAAACACAGGGCAAACCTGCGACGGAGGGGCCACCGCTACGGCACTTTACAGCGATGGCACCACTGGCCAGTTCAATTTTACTTGGGTCAGCGGCGAGACTGCCAGCAATACCACGACCAGCACCGCCAGCCAACTATGTGCAGGCCAACAGCGCCTCATCATTTCCGACGGCATTTGCTTCGATACTTTCTTCGTGGATATTCCAGCACCCCTGCCCATCGTGCCGGGTCAGGCCATTGAGAACGTGAGCTGTTTCGGCCTTTCCGATGGGGAAATCACCTTGCAGCCGAGCGGTGGCACACCACCTTACAGCATTACCTGGGTAAATGGCACCACTGGCCCAATGCTCACGGGCTTGCCAGTCGGCAATTACACTGCGGTTATCACCGATGCCAATAACTGCAACTTCAATCATACCGTGACCATTATCCAGCCCAATTTATTTGAGGTGTTCCTTGAACCAACGCTGACCGCCAATTTGAGCTGTCCGGGGGAGCCGGACGGGGTGATTTCGGTAGTTACGCAAGGCGGCAATGTTGGTGACCTTGTTTATTTATGGGAAAACGGCATTGCAGGTACTACCGAAGCGACCGCAATAGGGCTTGATGCTGGTACTTACACCGTGACGATAGTTGACCCAGCGGGCTGCGCCGATTCGCTGACGCATACCCTTTCGGAGCCGCCACCCATCCAGTTTGATTTGGGCGAATCAGGAACCATACAATGCTTTGGCCAGACCACTACCATCACCGTTGATTCGGCTTGGGGCGGAAACCCAACAGCAGTCTATGTTTTTTCCAGTGGCACTTGCATTCAGTTGCCATTGGGGCAACCCTGCCTCGTGGTCGCTGGCGACCATACCATCGAAATCCTTGACGTGTTCAATGGCTGCGTGGTGGACACGACCATCAGCATCTCCGAGCCGCCCGAAATCTCCGTTTCGCTGCCCATCAGTATTGAGGTGGAACTGGGCGACTCCCTAACGAGGCTCGACCCCATCATCGTTTCGGCCTTCCCAATTGATACGTTCATTTGGTCGCCTGCCGAAAACCTGTCTTGTTATGACTGCAAAAACCCAAGGGTCATCGGTATTACTCCGCAGACTTATACCTTGACCATCATTGACATAAACGGCTGCACCGCCACGGCCCAAGTGTTCGTGGACATTGACCGCAACCGCAACGTCTATGTCCCCAATATCTTTTCGCCCAATGGTGACGGCATCAACGACAAGTTCCAGGTATTCACGGGCATTGGCGTCAGCGCCATCCATTATATACGAGTATATGACCGATGGGGCGAGCTTGTTTTCGAGGAAAAAGAGGTGGAGCCATCCGTGGATGGCACAGTGGGCTGGGACGGCGAGTTCCGGAGCCAGCGCATGGACCCTGCCATGTTCGTCTATTCCATCGAAGTGGAGTTTGTGGACGGTAAAAGGCTACTGTACCGGGGCGATGTGATTTTGATAAAATGATTGGCAACCAACAAAAAAAGCCCATGCTCGGCGTTTCGAGCATGGGCTTTTTTGTTGGCATATTGGCTCGCCAATAATTGGCTATCCCAGCTTATTCGACCAGGATTTGTTCGACTTTGCTGCCCGTTTTCCCTTCCATTTTTAGGAAATAACTTCCCTTGGCCAAGCCGCTAACATCTAATGAATACTGGGCTTTTGAGAGTGCATCAGCAGTATGGACGGTGCGTCCGTTTGCATCGAGAAGGCTGAGTTTGGTGATTTGCGCAGCACAAGCTGGCCACTCGATTTTCACCAAGCCATGCGCTGGGTTGGGCGATATTTTCACGGCGCATTCTAGTAGTGGCTGTTGAATGCCGCTGACAAAATCAAAGTCCGTCCACCACATGTCGGCGTGCTGAACCTCGGCTAATTGCGCCAGCGTTGCAACAGCACCCTTGACCACATTGGTCATAAAGCTGAAGTTCAAGGTGCCAAGCGTATCGTTGGGCGTGTGGTAGTATGGGTTTCGGAAATTGGCCCCATCCGTCAGCATGATTGCGGGGATATTTGATACCCAAAAAGGCGCATGGTCGCTGCGGCCAAGGTCGGGCGTAAGTGTCTGCCAGGTGTTGGGTGCTTCAACGTTGATGGTTCGGAGCGCAGGCACGTAGGTAGCTGCACTGGTTTTGTACTGCTGCATCAAGGTCGCAGAACTTCCCTGCTTGCCTACATTGGTTATGAAATTGCCCCTAAACTGCTGCGACTCCACTTCAGCATAAGAATTCGGGAAAAGGATATTGAACCCAGTTGGCAATGTCTGCGTGTTGGGCATTTCTGTATAATAACCGATCATTTCAAAATCAATCATACCGAGTATACTCTCATCGCTTTGGATGCCATTCTGCACATAGCGGCTGCTTCCTACCAGCCCAGCTTCTTCCAGGTCAAAGCCGATGTATTTGATGGACTTCTTAGTAGGGTACTGAGACAGTATGCGCATGGCCTCCACCATGCCTGCCACTGCCGAGCCGTTATCGTCGGCACCAGGGGCGTCGCTCACGCTGTCGAAATGCCCACCGAGGATGTAGGTGTCACCAGTGGTACTTGTGCCGGGCTGTCGGCCCATGATATTGTGTGCCGTATAGTTGCCGTAGGCAAATTCCTGCTCAGTGGTCTCCAGCCCTTTGTCGAGGTAGCTGAGCCAGAGGAAGTCCTTTGTTTCCTGCAAATGGGTGACTCCTGCGGTTCGGTGCCTAATTCCCTCTATGAAGCTTAGGTCGCTAAATAGCCGGGCGCTGTCCACTTGGTCAACCAATGCTTGAATATCAAAAGGTTGCAAGTCTTCGGCCACGAGCATCAGCCGGAGCTTGGTGGTATCGGGCGTTGCGAAGCTGCTGAAGTCCCAGGTGATTTGCTTGCCAGTGCCGGGTGCGATGCCAGGGCCGATGTCGCCCGTTGCATTGGCGGTGTTGAAATCGAGGGCCGCAGCGCCTTTTTGCGCAGCACGAAAACTGACAGCCACGGCATCGCCATCTGGGTCGGAAAGGTCATACGAGATGGTCAGCGTTTTGTCTCCGGTGAGTTGGACTTGGACATTGGAAAGGATGGGTGGCTGGTTTTGGCCAAACAAAAAGCTGCCGACCAGCATCAGAAATGGCAAAAATGCTTGTTTCATGGATAGGTAAGTTTAGTGAACTAGCATCAAAACTAATACTAAACCAGCCATGAAGCCTAAACTTAGGAGCCTCTTTTTGAGGAATTGACCTTTGTGGTGCTTTTTGCAGAGTCGGAACCTGAATCGTGCTTGATGATGGGAAAGGAAAAACTGGAGTAGTGGGAAAACTTCTTGTTGAACCGCAATGGGAGTTTGTATTGCTTCGCAAAGCTTTCCAAAAACGACTTCACCTGCTCGTTGGGAACGTTGCGTGAATTGGGCTTCAAGTAAAAACCGATATGGTCAATGCTGCCATCGGCCCGCCAGAAGAAGTGCATCCAGGCATTGATGCCTTTGAGGTCGAAGTTGGCAGTTAAAGCATAAGCTTCCATGTCTTTCATCATGCCGGTCAGCTTGTGGTAGGCAAAGTTCATGTCATTGTCGCAAACATCGAGGAGGGTACTTTGGCCAGACATGAGCGCTTCATAGGGTTCATTGTACTCTCCCAAAATGAAGACGGTAGGAAGGTCTTGCACCAAAGCAAGGGGCTTTTGCGCCTTGCTGTTCTGGGACATGCCAGCCACGATTGCGCAGCAGCAGATAGTCCACATAGTAATTGTCCTTATCATTAATTTCTTCATCGTCTCAACAAGTAAAAATTGGAATTGTCAAGCGGTGTCCATTA
This sequence comes from Saprospiraceae bacterium, assembly GCA_031426435.1. Classification (GTDB taxonomy): domain Bacteria; phylum Bacteroidota; class Bacteroidia; order Chitinophagales; family Saprospiraceae; genus UBA6168. The sequence goes on from JANPLH010000405.1 coordinate 4,172, forward strand.
TTCAAAAGTAAGCTGGAATTGAGGTGGGGAGTAGTGATTTTGTTTAAACTGAAACTCGATTTGGTTCCGGAAGGTATAAGTTAAATGTCGCCAACAAATATACGGTACAATCTGAACATTCCCTGCATTCGTCTAAAATTTAGACAACAAATTTCCTAACCCCTTACCTTGCAGGCTTTTACGAAACAACTATTTGAGAAAATCTTATTGTCCAAAAATGATTATTGACATCCTTTTTTTGCTGTTGGCTGGTTGGGGCTTTTACCAAGGTTATTCGAAGGGCATAATCAAGACTGTGTTCACGGCATTTTCGATTGTATTCGGCCTGATGATAGCCTTCAAGTTTACCCCTGCTGCCATTCGGTTTTTAGAGACAGCATTCCATTCCGACAGTGCGATGAACTTCCTTGGAGGGTTCTTGCTCGTTTTTATACTCACCATGATTATCATCCGAATGGCCGCTCAGTTTTTAGAAAAAATGCTCCAAGCTGCCAATATCAATTTCATCAACCAAGCCGCAGGTGGGATTCTGCTGGCTTCACTCTATACCTTGGTTTTTAGCCTGCTTATCTGGTTTGGCGACCAGGCGCACATCATCACGGCGGAGAACTCGAAAGGCTCCATGACCTACGGTCAGCTGCGGGCCTTTCCAAGTAAAATGAAAGGCGTGTATGAATATATCAAACCCGGTTTTCAGGATTTTTGGCGCGAGTCGGTCCGTTTCATTGACCGGATGGAAGATAAAAGCTTGAAGGAAACGGAGCAGCAGCCGACTATTTTCGATATTCCCGAGGAAGGGGAAATCAAACCGGATAGCGCAAAGTAGCCAATTGCTTATCAGGAAAAGCATAAAAATTATACTTTCTTGGTAGAACTACTTGCATCGTTCAATCCATGCCCTTACCTTTGCCCCGTAATCAATTTCAAATGACGCATTTCATCAGCCATACCAGCCAGTTTTGCCAGCACATGATGTGTTGCTGCTGTCGTTGTATGCCTTGGTAGAATGCGCTGAATTGGTTTCGCCGCCCCTGATAGGGGCTACACAGGAAAAGCCTTTTCGGAGCAACCGCACGAAAAGGCTTTTCGTTTTTCAAGTATTCATCGTTCATCATTTTAGTTATGTCTGCTGAATCAACCATTTTCACAATCATGCGCTGTTGTTGCTGTTGGATGCAATACGACGGGTTCCCTTGTGGCAACAGTATGGTTGATTGAATTCACCTTGACTTCATTCAATGCTGAGAAGCCCCGCTGGGAAGCCGAATATCCCAGCGGGGCTTTTTTTAGCCCAGCATCGTGCAACTTAAATTCTATTAGTTCGATAAATTATACCGAATTAAAAAAATTAACTTTTAAAAATTCTGTTTCTCATGTCCGATTTCGACCACCTTTCACACATCCAAGCAGCCGACCGAGCCGATATTATTGAACTGGGCCAACGGGCCGCCGCCTTTCGTACAGGCGAGGAAGATGCTGAGCGTTTCCGCCACTTCCGCCTCACGAGGGGCGTCTATGGCCAGCGCCAACTCGATGTGCAAATGTTCCGCACGAAGATTCCCTATGGAAAACTGACGGCCTACCAATTGACCGTGCTCGCCGACCTTGCCGAGCGCTATGCCAACGGTAAGCTGCACCTTACCACCCGCCAAAACGTACAGCTGCACTATGTGAAACTGGAAGATTCCATTAAAATATGGGAGGGCCTCGCCGCCAGCGGCATGACCGGGCGCGAAGCCTGCGGAAACACCGTCCGCAACATCACAGGCTCGGCCAAGGCGGGCATTGACCCGCACGAGCCGTTCGACGTGTCCCCCTATGTTCAGGCCATGTTCGAATACTTCCTTCGCAACCCCATTTGCCAAGACATGGGGCGCAAAATCAAGACTGCCTTTTCGTCAAGCGAGCAGGACTCTGCCTTTACCTATATCCACGATTTTGGGTTTATCCCAAGAATACAAATCATTGATGGACGAGAGGTTAGGGGGTTCAAAGTGCTCGTGGCGGGTGGCCTCGGTGCCCAGGCGATACCTGCTCAGGTGGCCTTTGAGTTCCTACCTGCCGACCAAATAATCCCGTTCAAGGAAGCGGCGCTTCGGGTCTTCGACCGTCATGGCGAACGAGAGAAACGAATGAAGGCAAGGCTCAAGTTTTTGGTACAAAAAATCGGGCTGGCTACCTTCCTCGAACTGGTGGAAAACGAACGCAAGGCCATCAAATTCCAAAGCTATCCAATTGACGCTTCGCAACCATCTCAAGTGGTGTTGCCAAATGAATTTCACGAATTGGAACCGACCGTTTTCGATAAAAACAAATATGCCAAGTGGCTGGAAACCAACACTTTCGAGCAGAAGCAGCACGGTTTTTATGGGGTGAACCTCAAAGTTCGCCTCGGCAACCTGACCGCTGCTGACGCTCGTCAGTTGGCTGTTTTGGTAAAAAAATTCGCTGCCGACGACCTGCGCATCACCATGAACCAAGGGTTGCTGCTGCGCTTCGTGCAAAAAGTCGCACTTCCGTACCTGTTCAATGGCCTTGAAGCGCTCGGCCTCGCTGACCCCGGCTTCGACTCCACCGCCGACATCACCGCTTGTCCCGGTACCGATACCTGCGCCCTCGGCGTCACCAGTAGTACGGGCCTGGCACGTCAGCTCGAAAACATGGTGCGGGAGGAGTACCCGCATTTGCTCGAAGAGACGAATTTGAAGATAAAAATCAGCGGCTGCATGAACTCCTGTGGGCAGCACATGGCCGCCAGTATCGGCTTCCATGGCAGCAGCTTGAAACGGGAAAACCTCGTCGTGCCAGCTATGCAGGTCGTGCTCGGCGGTGGTGTTGACCCCGACGGAACAGGGCAATTGGCTGAAAAAATCATCAAATTGCCGACTCGCCGCATACCTGCCGCCGTGCGGTTGCTGCTCAATGATTACGAGCAACATGCTGGCAATCAATATTTTAACCAATATTTCCGCTCCCGTGGTGACCGCTACTTCTACGACCTGCTGAAGCCGCTGGCTGACTTGACAGGCCTGCAAGACACAGAGACTTTCGATTGGGAACAGTCGCAAGAGTACGTTCAGAGCATCGGGGTAGGGGAGTGCGCAGGGGTCGCCTTCGATGTGGTGGGTGCTATCATCGGCGATGCACAGAAGAAGCTGAAATCAGCGGAAAAGTACTTGTCGCAGTCAGCCTTTGCGGAAGCAATTTACAGTGCCTACACAGGCATCGTCATTGGTGCTAAGGCGGCGCTGCTCGCCCGTGACGTGCGCTGCAACACGCATATCGGCATCCTCGAAGATTTCCAGAAGCATTACGTGGCTGTCGGCAATTTTTTCCTTGAAAACGGCGACACCGACTTCGTGGAGCATGTACTGGAAGTGAACCAGCATGAGCCGCAAGCCGATTTTGCCGAAGGCTACTTGCAAAAAGCTGCGTCGTTTTTGAACAAAATTATCGTGCTGAGGGAATCGCAACTGGCTGACAAACAGGTGGTTGAGAATTATCGGGCGTGAATGTCGCTCAAACGCTGGGTACTCGTCGCTTTTGTCTTTGCAAAGGCAACCCCGAAATATCGGGGCAGGCGCTGCACCGTCACGAGGAACATCACGCATGACGTCGCAGATTGCCTTTGCAATGACAAAGGCGACGAGTACCAAAATAGCAAAATAAAATTGAACTTATTTTCAATGAAACATCAACCAAAAATAACCCTCGTCGGCGCAGGCCCCGGCGACCCGGAACTCATCACGCTGAAAGGCATCCGGGCCTTGCGCCAAGCCGACGTAGTGCTCTACGACGCCCTTGCTAGCAATGAACTCCTCGATTTTGCGCCAGCGACCGCCCTAAAGATTTATGTGGGCAAACGGGCGGGCAAGCACTCGCTACGGCAGGAGGAAATCAACGAACTGCTCGTACAAAGTGCCCTGCAATACGGACATGCCGTGCGGTTAAAGGGCGGCGACCCCTTCGTTTTTGGACGAGGCTACGAGGAGGTGGAACATGCCCGGAGCTACGGCATTGAAGTGGCGGTGGTGCCAGGCATCACAAGTGCTGTGGCCGTGCCGAGTGCCTTGGGCGTACCGCTAACACACCGGGGCTATAGCGAGAGTTTTTGGGTGCTGACCGGCACGACCAAGGACGAGCAACTCAGCTCCGACCTGCACCTCGCTGCTCAATCCAATTCCACGTTGGTGATTTTAATGGGGGTGCAAAAGCTCCGTCAAATCGCAGAAGTGCTTGCCGAAGCTGGTAAATCTGACCTTCCCGCGATGGTCATTCAACATGGCACGACACCTTTGGAGCGCTCGGTAACTGGCACAGTCGCCACCATTGCTGACCTAACGGAACAAGCGGGTATTGGCACACCCGGCATTATCGTAATAGGCGAGGTGGTAGGGTTGCATGAGCCTTCCAACCTTGCCGAAATAGCAATCCAACAATTTAGCAATCCAACAATTTAACAATCTAACAATTTCAACAATGCAAAATCCATTGTACCCTGTTTTCCTGAAACTGCACGAGCTTGACCTGCTGATTGTGGGTGCTGGCGAGGTGGCTAACGAGAAACTTTCTTTCATCCTAAAAAGTAGCCCTGACGCCAACGTGACGGTAGTAGCGCCATGGATTTCACCTAAGATTTTCGAGCTGCTGCGTGCCAATCCTGGCCATAAAGTCACCTTCCGCCCAAGGGACTTTGAGCCGACGGATGTCGTTGGTTTTCAAATGGTTATAGCTGCCACAAATTACCGTCCGCTGAACGAGCGAGTGAGGGAAGCTGCAAAGTCGTGGGGCGCACTCGTGAACGTGGCCGACACGCCTGACCTTTGCGATTTTTACCTTGGTGGGGTGGTGACGAAAGGCGACTTGAAAATTGCCATCTCAACAAATGGAAAATCGCCTACATTTGCCAAGCGCCTCCGGCAAATTTTGGAGGAAGCCCTGCCAGATGCTACGCCCAACCTGTTAAGAAATCTTCATTCGCTAAGAACAAGGCTGACGGGCGACTTTCAGGAGAAAGTTGACCATTTGAACGACTTGACCGCCTCGTTGGTGGCTCAGAAAAATTGAGTTTCGGAGAAAAAGCCGACTTGGTTTAAGAATTCCGCCTATTTTTGGCCGAAATTCTACTAATTCGGTAAAATTTGTTTAATTGGTAAACTAAGATGTAATGAATTTAGAACAGCGAATCCTCAACATTGCAGAGAAAACCGCCCATTGGCAAGATTTCAGCGTTGAGCTGTTGAATGACGTGTTCACGCCCTTGCACTACTCGGAGCGCATCCGACTTTTGTACAAGTATTTCAACGAAAAAGACGTGCTGCTCACTTCGTCGTTTGGCACGAGTTCGGCGTTTTTACTGTATTGTGTGCAAGAGGCGAGGCCTACTCAGCGCATCCATTTCATTGATACCACCTATCATTTTCCGGAAACGATTGCCTACAAGGAGCAACTGACCGCCCGTTTCAACCTCAATGTGGTGGATGTGCTGCCCGACCCATCGCAGAACACCCTGACCACCGAGGAGCAATGGTGGAAGGAACATCCCCGCATGTGCTGTACCATTAATAAAGTGGTGCCGCTCGACCCCATCAAGGCAGCCCACAAGGTCTGGATTTCAGGCCTGATGGCCTACCAAACGGATTTTCGCTCGCACCTGCGGATATTCGAGCGCCAGGGCGACATCCTCAAGTTTCACCCACTGATTGATATTGACGAAGGGGAGGTGCTGTACCATTTTTCGCTGCACAACCTGCCCAAACACCCGCTGGAGGACAGGGGCTATGGCTCCATTGGTTGCACCCATTGTACCAAGAAAGGGGAAGGGAGGGATGGCCGATTCCAAGGACAAGCAAGAACGGAATGCGGGCTGCATCCTGGATATTTTATCAAGAAGTGATTTGGACATCTCATTGTGGCCACCCAATTTATTGAGTAGGCCGATGTTGCAATCAAAAACGGCCAGCCCAATAAATTGGGCGGCTACAAGGCGTTTTGCATTACATTTGCCCCATGCCAAACCACCTTATTGAAGCATGGAAACGTCGCAAGGACAATGCCGCCGAGGAGAACCGGGAAATTATGAAGCGGCTAAAGCGCAAGGCTGGCAAGCCGCTGGACGTGCTGGCCGATGAGGTGCACGACGCCGTTTTCAAAAAAATTGACTGCCTCGAATGTGCTGGCTGCTGTACGGGCATTCCTCCCATCGTCACCAAGGCCGACACGGCCCGCATCAGCAAGGGTTTTGGATTGTCGCCCACCGAATTTCAGGAAAAATACCTCACCGTGGACGAGGACGGCGATACGGTGATGAACTCCACACCCTGCCCTTTTCTCCTCACCGACAACAAGTGCATGATTTACGAAATTCGCCCCAAGGCCTGTCGGCAATACCCACACACTAATTATATGGACTTTTCAAAAAACATGCGGCTACACCTGCCGAACGCCAGTGTTTGCCCGGCGGTGTTTCATATTCTGCGGGAGATTGACAATAGGTTGAAATAGTTGAATTGGTTGAATTGGGTAGTCACCTACCTAATTTAACCAGTTCAACTACTTTAACAAATTCACCCCAGCTCCGCCCCCACCTTTTCCAGCAGGGCCTTCGTCAACCGGATGCCTTCGTCTTCAGGCTTTGTGCCTTCGAACTCAATGCCAATGAAGCCCGTATAGCCAGCATCCTTTACCACTTTCAGCATTTTTCGGTAATCGGTTTCGATGCAATTGCCCTCGGCGTCGAACTCGTTCGACTTGGCGCTGACGCCCTTCGCATAGGGCATCATCTCCTGCACGCCGAGGTAGCGGTCGTACTCTTCAATGCACTTGCCATTCCAGGGGTCGCCCTCTTTGTTTTCCCGTTTTACGCAGAAATTGCCGAAATCTGGGAGGCAGCCCACGTTGGGCTTGTTGATTTGCTTCATCACGCCAGCGAGCCAAGCGCCGTTGGACGAAAAGCCGCCGTGGTTCTCCACGATGACGTTGATGTTGGCTTTGGCACCGTACTCGCCGAGCCTTCCGAGGCCATCAACGGCGGCTTTCGCAGCTTCCTCTGCTTTGGGGTTGCTGCTGAATGCATTCACCCGGATGCTGTGGCAGCCGAGCGTGGCAGCGGCGTCCACCCATTTTTTATGGTTTTCGATGGCATCGTTCAGCTGTTTCTTGTCCGTTTCGGCCAAGCCGCCCTCGCCGTCAATCATGATGAGGAGTTGTTTCATGCCGTTGTCGGCGGCACGCTTGTTCATTTCTGCGAGGTAGGCAGCGTCCTTGGCCTTGTCCTTGAACATCTGGTTCACGTACTCGATTCCCTCTACGCCGAAGCTCTTGGCCTTGGCTGCAAAATCGAGGTTGTCGAGCGCTTTCTGGTCAAAAATGGTCTTGTGAAGCGACCATTGTGCCAACGAAATCTTGAAAAACAAGGGTTTTGGTGTCCCTGCAACCGCAGTCGAGTCAATGGGTTCACCAGCAGCGTCGCCAGTTTTGCCATCATTTGAGGTGCAGCCAGCGAGCCAAAGTGCTCCAGCACTTACCCCAAGGCCAAGGCCAGCGTATTTGAGGAAGTTCCTTCTTGATTCTTTCATTTTAGTGAAATTTTAATTGGTGAAAAACGCAGTTCAAAGTGGATTGCCAAAGGTAATGGAAGTTGTGAATTATGGGATTTGGTGCCCGATATTTTACGGGACAAAAAAAACGCTCCGCTACGAAAAATTTCCTACGAAAAATTTCCTACGAAACTTTTCCTACCTATATTTGCACCATGAAGACGCAAAAGAGACAACTGGAAGGGCAACCGGAGCCTACCAAATCCGAGCTTGAAATATTGCAAGTGCTGTGGCAAAAAGGCGCCTCCACCGTACGAATGGTCAACGACACCCTCAATGAAGAGATGCGGGACGTGAACTATACCTCCACGCTCAAACTCATGCAAATCATGCTCGACAAGGGCTTGCTGTTGCGTGAAATCGAGGGGAAGAACCATGTCTATCGCCCCGCCGAAAAACAAGAAATCACGCAGACCCGTGTCATCAAAGGGCTGGCGACATTGGCCTTTGGCGGGTCACCAGCCTCCCTGGTCATGCGGGTGCTCGGCAGTGGCGATACTTCGCCAGCAGAGCTGGAGGAGATTAAACGCATGATAGAACAAATTGAAAATCAAAAATCAGAATAGCCATGCAAACCATTCCTGCAATCCTGCCAGCCAACCTCGCTGAAGCCTTCGGTTGGATGGTGCTCCACAGTATTTGGCAGTCAGCTGCCATCGCTTTTTTGGCCGCTTTGGCCATGATTTTCCTCCGGAATCAGCCAGCCATGTTGCGCTACCGGGTGGCCAGTGCAGCGCTGCTTTCCATCTTGGTGGCTGCGGTTTGCACCTTTATTTATTATTATGTACCAACCGAGTTGCCAGCCGCAATGGAACTGAACTCCATTGCGCCAGCTTCAACTACCACTTTGCAAACGTTTGGCGACCAAACAGTTGAGGCAATTGCGGAGCAAAACAGCCTGCTCAGCAGCAAAACCTGGGAGAACTATTTCTCGCCGCACCTGCCACTGATTGTGTTGCTCTGGTTCGTGGGCATGAGCGTCTTCCTGCTCAGGCTGATGGGCAATTTCGCCTATGTTTCCTACCTGAAAAAGCACCTTTGTTTTTCCGTGGAGCGCTATTGGGAGGAGGTTCTGCAAGGGCTAATGCAAAAGGCTGGGGTGCGGCGAAGCATTGAATTAATGGAATCCGCATTGGTGAAAACGCCGCTGATGGTGGGCTACCTGAAGCCTGTCATCCTTTTTCCGGTCGGCATGATAAACCGCCTCGACCCGCATGAGGTGGAGGCCATCCTTGCACATGAGTTGGCGCATATCCTCCACCATGACTATCTGCTGAACCTGCTACAGAGCATTGTCGAAGCGCTGTTTTACTTCAACCCTGCCGTTTGGTGGCTCTCCGACAAAATTCGGCATGAGCGGGAAATCGCCGCCGATGATGCCGCCATCCTCCTCACGGGCGACTCAATGGCATATGCCAAAACCCTTGTGGCCGTGCAAGAACTTGCCATTGAACGGGGCATGGGAGGTGCAGCTTTTGCTTTTGCGGGCAACCAAAAAGGCCAATTGTTTCAAAGAATTCAACATGTTTTACAAATCAAATCACCTAAAAATTTTAACATGGAAAAGATGATAGGAACGCTGGCAGTTGTGCTCGTCCTGTTCGGATTGGGCTACTCACAAAGCAAGGGCAATTTTGCCTTCGGTCAAGATGAAGCACAGCTGTCGGTGACGGGCGAACCGTCCAACGGTGTCTGGCAAGCTGACCTGAAAGGTGACGAAGTCTGCATGACCTTTAGCCGCCGCTTCGATGGTGGCTCATGGTCAAGCAGCGATTGCTACGCAAAAACGGAGTTCACCGCCCTGCCGATGGGCAAGGAGGGCGAGTTCACGATGACGCAAGCCGCTGGCAAAATGACCTTCACAGGCAAGTTTGAAGGCGACGAGGGCTACGGGAAGTTCAGCTTTGTAGCTGACAAATCCTTCGCCGATTGGCTGGGGCAACAAGGCATAACTGGTGTGGACGACAATGCTATGTACCAACTGTTTTTCGCAAAGACGGACAAGGCTTATGTCAACTCGCTCACGCAGTCAGGATATGGCAAAATCACGGGCGATGACCTCGTGACATTGTCCATCCATGAAGTGACGCTGGAAAAAATCAATGCTTACAATCAACTTGCGAAACAGCTTGGCGATACCAAACCAAGCCTTGACGATGTGGTCAACCTAAGCATCCATGAAGTGACACCAGCTTTTGCCAAAGACTTGGAAAGCATTGGTTTTAAAGGGATGAAAATGGACGACGTGTTAAACTATAAAATTCACGAAATCACACCTGAATACGTCAAGGCTTGCCATGATATGGGCTTCGCAAACCTGAGTCCTGATGATGTGATGAACTTCAAAATTCATGAACTGACACCGGAATACCTGCAAAAACTCAAGCAGGCCGGGCTGACCAATCTGTCGGCTGACGATGTTTTGAACATGAAAATACATGGCGTAAAGCCCGAAACGGTGGGCAAGTTCAAGTCAATGGGCTTTGCTGACATTTCGCAGGAAGATATTTTGAACCTACAGATTCATGAGATAAGCCCCGATTATTTGGCAGATATGGGAAAAATTGGCTTCAAAAACCTGAGCGTTGACGATGCCATGAACTTGAAAATCCATAGTATCAACGCTGATTATATTAAGCAACTGAAGGATGCCGGTTTTGAGAACCTCGATTTGGATGAAGTGGTGAATTGCAAAATCCATGAAATCAATGCAGACTATGCAGCAGAACTGAAAAAAGCAGGCTTCAAAGATTTGACCGTTGACGAAGTCGTCAATTGCAAGATTCACGGGGTATCGCCTGACCAACTTAAAGGTTTTGAGCAACTCGGCTTCAAGAACATTAATGTGGATGATGCTGTCAACCTGCGCATCCATGAAGTGACGCCAGCGTTCATCAAACGGATGCAGGAGAAGGGCTTCAAGGACATCGACTTGGAGGAGTACATCAATTTGAAGATGCAGTATGGGGATAAGTTGAAGTAATTTGATACTTCATGTATTGTCCCTAAAAATATAATCAAGCTGTTGTCCTTGCTATTGGTTTGGGCAACAGCTTTTTTTCTGGTTAAACTGAACCATTTATCCAATGACGTTTATTAAAACGCTGTAATAGTACAATAACAGTCCTATTATACTCGACACCAATAGGTTTTGTGCAAAGTTGAATTCATAAAAAGTGAGTAAGCAAGGTAAATTTGTGTTGACTAAAACATGAATCACCTATGCTTACCCTCAACATCAGTCCAACCGACATTG
>JANPLH010000406.1:0-3706 GCA_031426435.1 Saprospiraceae bacterium
CCCTCCCTTCATCTTTTCCATCATGTCCATCATTTTTGGGTCTTTCATCATTGTTTTACACATGGAGGACATCATACTGGTATCGTTTTTACAAGCCTCCATCATATCCGCCATCATGCCTTCCATCATGGCTGGATTATCCTTCATCATTTTCATCATAGCCCCATGGTTTTCCATCATCGTCATGTTCATCTTTTCATTTCCCATCATCATCGTTTTAACGTTTTCGCTAACCATCATAGCCTCCATCATTTCATTCATCATCTCACTATCATTGGCAATGGAGTCCATTATTTCTTTTCTTGCTTCCTTGTTTGAAAGGATTTGTGTGGGGTTTGGAGCGGACTGACAGGATGCGAAGAGCGCAATTAGCGCAATCGCCAAACTGCCTTTTTGTAGCTTTTTTATAAAATTGAAATTGCCTTTCTGTTCGTTCAAATTTGACCTTACTGCTGTGCTTTTCATTTTCTTAATTTTAATAATCCCGAAACTGACGGGGCAGGTGTGAATAAGCTTCACGCTATAAAAGTAAGACCCATAATACCGAACAACTTTACACAATTTAGTAAATGAGTTGCATGATTCACACGTTTATCCAATTATAAGATGTCGTGTTGGATATGGGCACTTTTTAATTAAATGCCCATGCTATAAATTATTATTTACCCATCACTTTTTTTACCTCCAAGGCTTTTTCGCAACAACTGCGCATTCAGCGCCACCACCACCGTGCTCAGCGCCATCAATATTGCCCCCAGCGCCGGGCTTAAAGTAAAACTTGGGTACAGCACCCCTGCCGCCAATGGTATGGCGAAGACGTTGTAGCCCGTTGCCCAGAGCAGGTTCTGCACCATTTTCCGATAGGTGGCTTTGCCGAAATTGACCAAGCCCAGCACGTCGGAAGGACGGCTTTCCGTGAGGATGATGTCAGCGGTTTCGGCGGCGATGTCCGTGCCGCTGCCGACGGCGATGCCCACGTCCGCCTGAGCCAGTGCCGGGGCGTCGTTCACGCCGTCGCCCGTCATGGCCACGAACTCGCCTTTTGCTTGCAGGTCTTTCACAATCTGCACTTTTTGGTGCGGCAAGACCTCTGCGAAGTAGCCATCCAAGCCCAGCGCATCTGCCACTGCCTTGCCCACCCGCTCGTTGTCGCCCGTGGCCATGAAGACCTTGATGCCCTGTTTTTTTAAGTCCTCGACGGCATTTTTGGCGTCCGGTCGCACTTGGTCGGCGAGGGCAATGAAGCCTACCAGCTTTTCATTCTCCAAAACAAAAACCACCGTTTCGGCTTCGTTCCCAGCAGCATTTGGCGGCAGGGCGAGGCTCTTTTCTTTCAAATAGCCGGGGCTGACCACACTGATTTTTTTGCTGGAAACATCGCCCTGAATGCCTTTCCCGGTTATGGAGGAAAAGTTGGAAATGACGGGTAAAGGCAACTTTTTCTCGTTCGCTGCCCGCAAGATTCCTTTGGCGATGGGGTGCTCGCTGTGCTGTTCGAGGGCTGCTGCGGTTGCCAGCAGTTCGTCCGCCGAAAAAGAACTGCCAAACGGCTCGACCCTCGAAACGCCGAACTTGCCTTCCGTCAGTGTCCCGGTCTTGTCGAAGACCATCGCCGTTATTTTTCGGGCGCTCTCGAATGCCGTCCGGTTGCGGATGAGCAAGCCCCGCCGGGCGCTCATCGCGGTTGAAATCGCCACCACCAGCGGTATCGCCACGCCGAGGGCGTGGGGGCATGCCGTGACCATGACCGTCACCATGCGCTCCAGTGCAAACGCCAGCCCCTGCCCTTTTGCCAGCCAAACCACCAGCGTTCCCACGCCCACGCCAATCGAGATGAACGTGAGCCAACGGGCTGCCCGGTCAGCCAGGAGTTGGGTCTGCGACTTGGCATCCTGCGCCTCCTTCACCATCGTGATGACTTTGTTCAGGTAGCTTTCCTTGCCGATTTTGTCCACCGTGGCTTTCAGGCTGCCTTCGCCGTTGAGCGCCCCGGCGATGATTTTCGAACCGACCGTTTTTTGCACGGGAACGCTTTCGCCCGTCAACATGCTTTCGTCCACGAGGCTTTCACCTTCCGTCACCGTGCCATCCACCGGGATTTTTTCGCCGGGCTTCACCAGCACGAGGTCGCCGATTTTAAGTTCGTCCACTCGCATGTCGTGGAGCATTTCGCCGTGGTACATGTGCGCCTCGGCGGGCAGCATTTTCACAATCAACTCCAACGCCTTCGATGCCCCGGCGACGCTTTTCATTTCGAGCCAATGCCCCAGCAGCATGATGACGATGAGCGTGGCAAGCTCCCAGTAGAAGTCCATGCCCGCCACCAGCCCGAACACGACCGCCGTGCTGTACAGGTAAGCGACGGAAATGGCGACCCCGATGAGCGTCATCATGCCCGGCGAGCGGCGGCGAAGTTCGTCCCAAAGCCCGGTGAGAAATGGCTTGCCGCCGTAAATGAAAATGATGGTGCCGAGGGCAAACGAGACCCAGTTCCTGCCGGGAAAATCGAAGCTGTACCCGACAGCGTGTTGGAACATGGGCGAGATTGCGACGACCGGAACGGTCAGCGCCAGACATATCCAGAAGCGGCGAAGGAAGTCGCCAATCATGGCGGAGTGGTCGTGAGTAGCGTGACTCTGCGAGTGGTCGGTGCTGCCATGTTTTGAATGTTCTTCATGCCCATCTTGCGGGGGGACGGGGATTTTGGCAGCAGGACCAGGGTGATGATGTTGCATATTGCAAAAGATTTTGGAGGGTTTCTTACCCAGACTATCCTCCCTACTAAGCTATTCAAGCACGGAAGGTAAAAGGTTGCTTTTCCGTTGTTTATAACTTCAATAACATGACCCCAGCCATGCCCACCATCAGCAAGTCCTCTACCAGCGTAATGGATGACATCGGTAGGTTGAACACCGCACCAAGGCAAGCACATTGGAATTTGCGCTTTGCCAGCAGGCTTTGGATGACGCCCACCGTGCTGATGCCCATCACAACAAACGTGGCAGCATTGGTGAAAACTGGCTGAATGTTGGTCAGGAACAGCAGCCCGAAAGCCAGTTCGATGAACGGATAAACATAGCCCCAACCAAACCAGCGCCTTGCCACGATGTCGTAAGAACTGTACGACATGGCGAATGCAGGTACATCGAGTAGTTTGAAAAACGAAAACACGAGGAAGAATCCCGCCATGAAATGCCGCATCCAGCGCATCCAGTCAAAGGCGTCAGCGGAAAATTCCACCAGTAGCGTAACGCCGAGAATGAAGCCGAAGACCAACAAAATCGGTTTGTAGGTTTTCCAGAACGACTGTTTTTCCTCCATTTCGACAGGAGGCGGAATCGGCTTTGCCACTTTCATCGGAGCTTCGCTGATTTGGTACTTTGGGTGTGACTTCAGCGCTTCCTTCAGTTCCGACAGGCTGACGTGCCGCTCCATATCAAGCGAGGCAACGGGTGGGTCGAGGGAAACACGGGCGGTGGTGATGCCTGGAACTTGTTCCAGCGTTTTCTTGACATTGGCGACGCATCCGCCGCAAGTCATTCCTGTGATTGAAAATTCATGTGTCATGCGAATTAGGGGTTGAAAACCCACAAAGCTAAAGCCGCAGCGACTTTACCAAAGATGTGGACAATCAATCCTTGATTTGAACGAACCTTCGAGGCGTTTTGGAGGCCATGGAGTTCGTTTAACCAGTTGAAAAAAGATT
>JANPLH010000407.1:0-3590 GCA_031426435.1 Saprospiraceae bacterium
GTGGGGCGGCGGCCGTGGCGTGTTCAGCTACCACCTCGTGGACGGGCTGTTCGGCCTCGCCGACCGCAACGGCGACGGCACGGTCACCGTCAGCGAACTCGACCGCTACTTAGAGGACAAGGTGACCGCCGAAGCTGCCCCGCAGAGCCAGGTGCCGATGCTGCTCGGCAACAAGACCGAGCGTTTGGCGACGGTGAACGCCGCCGTGCTGGCGGCACTACAGAAGAACAAAGCGGGCGGGATGCCGACCTTCGCCGCTACCGAGAGCCGGGGCTTCGAGGACGAGGTGCTGGCGAAGGTGGACACCAGCATCCGGGAAATGTACCGGGCGTTCAAGCTGGCGGTGCAGGAGAAGCGGTTTTTTACACCAGCCGGTCCCGAGTCCTCGGGATCGGCGGAAGAATATTTCGCCCAGCTCACCGAGGTGGAAGCGCTGGCGCCGCTGCGGGGCATCATGAAGCGCAACTACGCCGCCGCCCTACAGGACGACGCCCAGCAGACCCTGAACGAATGGCTGAAAACCAAACAGGAGGTTTCCCTCGAAGCAGCTGCCACTGAGCGCCTGCCACAAAAGGTGTTCACGGAAAAGGTCAGGACTTACCCCCGCTGCCTCGAACGGGCAGCGGAACTGCTGGGGAGCAAGCACTACATGTACGCTGCCCTGAAGGCCAGGAAGTTTTTCTTCGAGGGATACCTGCTGGCCAATTCCAACCTGAACCCCAACAAGGAACTAGGCGAACGGGCTTTGGCACTCTTCCGCCAGTCGCTCCAATGGCAGCCGGAACAGCCGCAGGTCTATTGGCAGATGAGCAAGGTGTTTGCTTTCAACCTATCTCAACTCGATTCGCTGGAGCGTTATACCCGGAAGGCCATGAAAATTTACCCAAACTGGCTATTGCCCCTCACCGAAACTGCTTCATTGCTTTGCTACCGTTATGGGCAATTCGATAGGGCAAGACCATTTTTGGAGCAAGCAAATCTGATAGATTCCAACGAGGTCTTGAATAGTTGGGCTATTTATTATTTTAATCAAAAGAACTTCATCGAAGCGGAATTACGATTAAAGAAAGCCGCTGCGTTGGATTCGACGAATATCTATGCCTGGAGCAACCTCGGGCTATGCCACATCCGGACTCACCGCTATCCTGAAGCCGAACGGGTTTTAAAGAAGGCCATTGCGCTTGATTCAACATACGCCTTTGCCTGGGTCTGCCAGGGGATTGTTTACCTAGACACCCGCCGCTATGCCGAGGCGGAGGCCGCTTATAAAAAAGCCATTCAACTCGATTCGACCTTTGTCAGAGCCTGGAGCAACCAAGGGGTTGTTTACCAAGGCACCCGTCGCTACGCCGAGGCGGAGGCCGCTTTCAAAAAAGCCATTCAACTTGATTCGACTGATGCCAGAGCCTGGAGCAACCTGGGCATCTTGCTCTTTGGCTACCTTCGACGGTACAGTGAAGCAGAGGCCGCTTACAAAAAAGCCATTCAACTCGATTCGACCTATGCCAATGCCTGGTACAACCTGGGGAATGCTTGCCTCGAGACCCGACGCATCACCGAGGCGGAGGCCGCTTTTAAAAAAGCCATTCAACTCGATTCAACTGTTGCCTATGCCTGGGTCAACTTGGGGATTGTTTACGCCAATACCCGTGGCTACGTCGAAGCGGAGGCCGCTTTAAAAAAAGCCATTCAAATCGATTCAACTGTTGCAAATGCCTGGGTCAACCTGGGGAATGTTTACCTCGAGACCCGACGCATCACCGAGGCGGAGGCCGCTTTCAAAAAAGCCACTCAACTCGATTCGACCTATGCCGGTGTCTGGTACAACCTGTCCTGTCTTCAAAGCCTTCAAAACAAGCCGGAGCAGGCATTTGCGGCACTGGAACAGGCCCTCAAAAAAGGATTCAACGACTACGCCTGGATACAACAGGACGGCGATCTCGCCCCGCTCCGTGAGCAGAAGAAGCGCTGGAACGCCCTGATGCGAAATGCTATCGTGCCAGATACCTCGGACGCCAAGGCCTGGCTCAACTTTGGCGCCATTTACGTCAATGCTCAACGCTACGACGATGCTGAGTCCATCCTGAAAAAAGCCCTCACCCTAGATTCCACGCTGGCCCCGGCCCATTACCAGCTTGGCAGGGCCTATTTCAAAAACAAGCGCCCCGAGGATGCCCGCAGGGAGTTCCTGAAAACCATCGAACTCAGCCCGCAGGCCCGCATGGCCCGGCTCGGCATGGCTTGGCTACTGCTCACCGAAGGAAAAACCGCTGATGCGCTGGACTGGGTATCCCAAGCCATTGAGAAAGGCGGAGCGCCATTCGATGTGCTGCAAAGCGACGAAGACCTTGCCCCACTGCGCACTCTGCCGGAGTGGAAGGCGCTGATAAAAAAACACTTCCCTGACCAGGTCAAAGAATAAAAAACTGAACCCAGCCACTGGGCGACTCCCAGTCACCCGGTGGCTTTGATGCTTTTTAAAAAAACGAAAATGAAATACCTGCTTGCCCTCATCCCCCTCATCACCGCCCTTTTTCATCCCGTAGGGACCACCGCCCAGTCCATCGACCTCGGCGGCACCTCCACCAACGCCGTCGTCGTCGGCATCTCCGACTACCAGGACAAGGACATCCCCGACCTGCGCTTCGCCGACCGGGACGCCGAAGCGTTCGCCAACTTCCTGCGCTCGCCTGCGGGCGGCTCGCTGGATGGCGACCACCTCAAGGTGCTGACGAACCAGCAGGCCACCGCCGGGCGCATCGCCGAGGCGCTCGACGGCCTCATGGAGCAGGCGAAGGAGGGCGACCAGGTCATCATCTACTTCTCCGGGCACGGCGATGTGGAGCGCAAGACCGTGTCCCAGCCAGGCTTCCTGCTCGCTTGGGACGCCCCGACCCGGGTGTACATGGGCGGCGGCACCTACTCGCTGTCCTTCTTGCAGGAGGTCGTCACCACCCTGTCGGTGCAGAACAAGGCGAAGGTCACCGTCATCACCGACGCCTGCCATGCCGGGAAACTGGCGGGCAGCCAAATCGGCGGGGCGCAACTGACCAGCGTCAACCTTGCCAAGCAGTACGCCAACGAGGTGAAAATCCTCTCCTGCCAGCCCAATGAGTTCTCCCTCGAAGGTGAGCAGTGGGGCGGTGGGCGTGGCTGCTTCAGCTACCACCTCGTGGATGGGCTCTTCGGCCTCGCCGACAAAAACGGCGATGGCTCGGTCACGGTCGGCGAGATTGACCGCTACCTGGAGGACAAGGTGACCACCGAGGCCGCCCCACAGAGCCAGGTGCCCTTGCTTTTGGGCAACAAGACCGAGCGGCTGGCCACGGTGAACGCCGCCGTGCTGGCGGCACTGCAAAAGAACAACGCGGGCGGTATGCCGACCTTCGCCGCCACCGAGAGCCGGGGCTTCGAGGACGAGGTGCTGGCGAAGGTGGACACGACCGTGCGGGAGATGTACCGGGCCTTCAAGCTGGCGGTACTCGAGAAGCGGTTTTTTACCCCTGCGGGCAACTCGGCAGAGGATTATTTCGCCCAGCTCACCGGGATAGAAGCGCTGGCACCACTGCGGGGAATCATGATGCGCAACT
>JANPLH010000408.1:0-1592 GCA_031426435.1 Saprospiraceae bacterium
TGGCCCATCGCTGGACCGATATTTTACCAACAGAAGCTTTACCTTCTCAACTCTCGTTGACGGATCGCATCTCACTGTCGTTTCTTTCGATTTTCCTTATCCTTTTCTTTCCTCCATCGGTGTCAATGAACTCTTTTGTGCTTTTTCTTCATTCCTGTCCAAAAAAAATCAGACTATCGGATAATGATTGGCACACTGTTTTTAGTTTCTTTAGGACATCCTTTTTATGGATAAACCATTTGGGACGTTTTATTTTGCTATTCCTCATTTGGAAAGCGGGCGCAAATGTAGGATGACTTGCGAGACTTTTCCAAATAAAAGCTAATCTTTTTTTTGAACAGGTTCATGTGGAGAACGGTGGAAAACAAATTTCTACCGGTTTTAACAAATAATGTTTCGTATTACCATTAAAATAGTAATCTGCCACTATTGTTATCATCTCGCTGCCAATGGATATTTTTTAGCCTTTTTTTCACCTGTTCAGTTTCAAAATTCGCTCCGTTGCACGAAGTGTGTCATTCCAAATTTCTAAGTGATAAATACCCGCTGGCAGTCCTTGAAAACAGTTTAATTGAAAGAAATTGTTCCCTGCACTTCCCCTTTCAATGTTTTTGTAAACATTTTGCCCAAAAATATTGGTCAGCCTAAGGTTCACCTCACTTTGGCCTTCAAGTTCAATTGTAACAAGAGCTTGATCAATTACAGGATTGGGGCTTATGTGTAATTGCCATTCATCAGAAATGAGTTGCTCGCTATCATTGTTTGGCATTCCTGGATTCTTGAACAACAAAATCACATCTGCTTCCTCATCCGTGCCAGTGATATCAATATCTCCATCATTGTCTCGGTCGTGCAGGATGGCACAAGAGGAAGCCTTGGGTGCTTGCAAGGTAACGGGCGTAGTAAACTGCCCAGTTCCATCGTTTTCAAAAACCGTGTAATTATCAGAGCTGTAGTTACTGGTGATGAAATCCATATCGCCGTCGCCGTCAATGTCACCAATGTCAACGGCCAATGGGAACTGGCAGTTCGGCGGGGCATAATGCGTGGGCTGGCTCAAACCTCCTGCGCCATCACCAAAAAGCACGGCTGTCTTGTTGCTGTTGGAATTGGCGGAAACGAGATCGGGATGGCCATCCCCATTTAAATCGGCAGCGCCAATCATCCACGGACGGCCCTGCACGGCCACTTGGCTCGAAAGCGTGAATGCCCCTGTGCCATCGCCGAGCAGCACCCCGCATATCTGGCTATTGAAAGAGGCGTAGTACACGTCCAAAATTCCGTCGTGGTTTGCGTCCACCAAAGCACAGGCAGTTTCGTCTTGGTTGGGCAGGTTCATGTTGCTGGCCGAGAAAGTTCCATCGCCGTCGTTCATGAAAATAGAAATATTGCCCGCCAAGCGATTGGTAGTGAGCATATCGTCCCATCCATCGCCATTGAAGTCACCGACCACGACGCCTCGTACACCATTGGATGTAAAATAGGTGTCCATATTGGTAAAATTGCCTAGCCCATCGCCCATGAGGACACGCACCTCGGAGTCCCAAGCCGTCGTTACCACGAGGTCAATTTCGCCGTCGTTATTGAAGTCG
>JANPLH010000409.1:0-2867 GCA_031426435.1 Saprospiraceae bacterium
GACAGCACGATGCCGATGGCGTTGTGGGCGCTGTTGTTGCCAAGGGAATTGAAAAACTCGTCAATCGGCAGGTTGGGCATGGCACTGCCACGCTCCACGGCTTTCAGGATGTTGTTTTCAATGATGAGGTTGCTTGTGGCATTTATTAGGTAGATGTGGTTGGGTTTCACTGGAGTAATGCCCTTGACCACGCTGATGGGCATGGTGGTGTGTTTGGCCAATAATTCTTCCATCATGCTCTTGAAATCAGGAGACAGGTGCTGCACCACCACGAATGCCATGTCCGTGTCGTTGGTCAGGTTGTCGAACAATTCATTGATCGCTTCTAATCCACCTGCCGATGCACCAATGCCAACTACGATTTGGTTGTTTTCCATTTTCGCTTTTTACGAATTCTTGTAAATGGGATTAGCTGGACGGATACAAATCATGTTGTTCCGCTTGAATGGAAATAATTTAATCGGACCAAGACCACGGTGGGCAAATAGAAATCAAATGTAGTCATCTTTTTTAAACGGCTTTCATCATTTGACATTTAAAGGGTGTCAACAATAATACTGTTGAACATCAAGAATTAAAAGGTAAGCATGGAATTATGTTCAACAATGGTGCAAATATGCTGTATGCGCCAACTGCCAACTGCCAACTGCACTTGTATCTACTCAGGCGCAAAAAAAAGGCACCGAGCCAACGCCCGATGCCTAATTATTTTTCCTGGCTATAACGGATTGTAGTGATGAACGAAGATGGCCACTATTTTTGCCCAAAAAGGGCAGCGCCCTGTAATATTTGTAGCTATTTCCGCTACCCGGCACCAAGGGGCAGCGCCCCGCAATATCGGGGTTGTTATATGCCGGGGCGCTGCCCCTCAAAACCTTCGGGTATGCGCAAGTTACAGATTTTAATGGGCGCTGCCCCTTGGATTTTGGGGATAACCGCTACTCAGGCACTTATCACTACAATCCGTTACAGGCAGGATCTTTAATAATTTAAAATCCAAACCTGTTTGGCGAGGGCTTCCAGGCACACTACAAGTACCATCAAGCATAAATACGGACTTCCAGTCCTCGCTACTTCCTCGTCCCCTTCATATCCTGCCCCCCCTGGTGCAGCACCAGTTCCTTCACCACGCCGCCGTCGCCCGGCACGAAATCCACTTGGGCGTCCACGACTTTTAGGAAAAATCGGGTCTGCGTTTCAGCGAACAGCTCGAACTCTGGCTGGCCGGTGGCCTGTGCGAAGAGGCGGCCCTCACGGGTGCGGATATTTAGGTCGAAATTCGGGAAGAGGTTGTAGGAGCCCACGTAGCTGTCCAGCACGGGCTGGGGGATGCTGATGGCAGCCTTCTCGGCGGGGAATGGCTTGTCGGTGCGGGTATAGTGGTCATCAGTGGCGAAGGGCATGCGCTGCACGGGTTTCAGGCCCGTCACCTTTCCCGCCTTGTTGCGCTCGAAATGCAGCAGGGTAGGAGAGTCCTCGAAATAGAAGCGGTTGGCAGCGTAGGGGAACACCTTGAAACGCTCCCCGCCCGAACGCTGCGAATAGAGTTGGTTGCCTTCAAGGGTAATATGCCGCCAGTCTTCCGGGGAGTCCTTTTCATAGACGCCCACGTATTCGGCGAGGGTCTTGGCGCTTGTTTCGATGGGCTTCGGGTGGTCGGTGGTAGCGCCCAGCACCGTCAGCACGATATCGTAGGTAAGGTCGGCGGGGCCTTTGGTCGTGTTGTTGGACAGGGCTACGACGTATAGGCGCTCATCGGGCACCCGGATGCCATTGGTCACAAAGCCGTGGATGCCCCCGCTGTGATAGACGAACTGGTGGCCGTCCACCTCGTCGAAGCCCCAGCCGTAGCCGTAGTGGGTCATGTCGCCGTTGTTGAGCTTGGTGGGTGCCCACGCTTGTTTCAGCAGATCCTTTTTCACGAGTTTTTCGGTGTAAAGGGCTTCGTCCCATTTTCCGAGGTCGGCCACGGTGCTCATGAGCGAACCAGCGGCATAGGGGAGGGTCATGCTCAGGTAAGGCGCATTGGTGAACATACCTTCTTTTTCACCTTCGCCATAGCCCCGTATACGGCGGGGGATGATGCGGTCGGTCACATCGTAGTAGCTGTCCGTCATGCCGAGCGGCTGGAAGATGCGTTGCTCCACGAAGTCGGCATAGCTCATGCCCGATGCCTTTTCGATGACGGCCCCGGCGAGGATGTACGCCGAGTTGTTGTAGTCCCATTTCTCGCCCGGCTCAAAGTCGAAAGGCTCGTTTTTGAAGTGGTCAATGAGTTCCGTGAGGGTCATGTCCTTGCGAAAGATGGTGGGAAAGTCGGCCATCCCCGTATAGCTCTTAATGCCGGAAGTGTGGTTGAGGAGCTGCGCAACGGAGATTTTGCGGCCACCCGTGGGGTAGTCGGGCAGGTACTTGGTCAGGTCATCCGAGAGGCTAACCTTGCCTTCCTGCACCAGCATGAGCACGGCTACGGCAGTGAACTGCTTGGTGATGCTGCCGAGGCGCAGGATATGGTCGGGCTGCATCTTCACGCCGAGTTCCATGTCGGCCATGCCGTAGGCTTTTTCGAAGAGCACCTTGCCCTTCTGTTGCACCCGCACCACAATGCCCGGCTCGTCGGGTTTGTATTCCTTCGCAATGAGGGCGTCAATCTTGGCCTCCAAGGACTGCGCCAGCGCCAGGTTGTTGGGGGCCATTGCGAAGCAAACCAGCAGCAACAGGAGGCTGGCCATTTGGGAAACAAGCGATTTCATTTTCATCAGGTTGATTGTTTTGTTGTGGAAATTAAAGGTTGAAACAGGTGCGGAGCACCGTAATCTTTGTAGCTAAGACAAAATTCTCGGCTCAGAGGTGCAGCGCACCGTAAT
>JANPLH010000410.1:0-5474 GCA_031426435.1 Saprospiraceae bacterium
GTGCTGTGATGGCACCTCGGTTGAAGAGCTCGGAATTCACCTCGGCAATTGCACCTGTGGCATCTTCCTTCTTGACCTCACCATAGCCGATGACTACTACTTCTTGAAGCAATGCACCAGCAGCCATTTTTACATCAATCACATTGGCAGCGCCAATAGTGGCCATGTAAGTTTCGTAGCCCGTATAGCTAAACTGTAGTTGGGTGGCACCGGCAGGAACACTAAGGCTGTATGTGCCGTCAATGTCCGAGACCGTACCTGTAGATGTGCCAACCACGAGGATGCTGGCACCAATTAGCGACTCACCGGAATTGGCGTCTGTGACTGTGCCGGATATGGTCCTTTGACCATTCACCAGTGCAGGCAACATCACCATCGCCAGGAGGAGCAAAGTGTTGTGAATAAATAGTTTCATGCAATCTTTAAGTTAGGAAATGAGTAAATAAAACCTTTTTATGCTAGCGTATTTAAAATAGGCCTAAGCCTAAGCCTAATTTTAATGAAAAAAACTTTGCAAATATCCACTAAGCCAATCCTTAGTCACGATGAATAAAATCAATCGAAAACATGTTTAATCTTGTTATTGGCAATCTACGAAACATTGAAAATGCCAGAAAACATAACCGAGAAACGGGCTTTCAGCTCAGAAAGGTGCCTGAAATGACAACAATCATCTTCTGGTTTCTTGTTTTCTTTGTCAGTGGATTTACTTGGCCCAGTCAAAAGTTTTACTGAAATCAGAAGTCGAAACAGTGTTCATGAATTATTACACAAAGGCAAGGACAATTTCTGTAAATCACTTCCTCTTTTTTTGCATGAAATGATGTAATATTGTCTGAAATTAAATGAAAGTTCGCAATTCTAAGGTAATTTTAATCAACAATGAAGCCCGCATTCGAGCAAATCACTGGCGCAGCCAACACTTCATTTCTCTGGCGACGGTTCGCTCAAGCACGGTTTGATGCACCCTTCCATTTTCACCCGGAAATAGAGTTGACACATATCCTAAAAGGCCGAGGAAAACGCATGGTCGGTCGCCAAGTTTCCGATTTTGTGGAAGGGGATTTGGTGCTGCTTGGCTCTAACCTGCCCCATACCTGGATTAGTGCGGAAACTGACAACGGGACATTGGCCGCAGAGCAAGTGGTCATCCAATTCAAAAAGTCATTTTTGGGCAACGAGTTTTGGGAGATTCCAGAAATGACCTTGGTCAATAACCTCTTGGAAAAAGCAAAATTTGGAATCAAGGTTTTTGGTGAAACCAAGAACAGGGTTTCTGAAAAAATGAATCAAAAACCAGAGCCTTCTCCCTCTCGAAAGCTAATCCAACTTATTGATATTCTGTTGATTATTGCAGAATCTGATGAATGCGAGATGATAGATTTTCATTTCATGGAATACCCTCCGACCACACAAGAAACAGAGCGCTTTCGCATGGTGTATGCCTATTTATCAGAAAACTATCGGTCGGAAGTAGCACTCGAAACCATTGCAGCAGTTGCTAACCTAACCCCAACTTCTTTCTGTCGTTTTTTCAAAAAAATTGCCCGACAAACTTTCGTGGAGGCATTGACCAGATTCCGAGCCAACCATGCCGCCAACCTGCTTTCCATGACCGATAAACCAGTTGCGGAAATTTGCTTTGAAAGTGGGTTCAACAATATTTCTTATTTCAACAAGGCTTTTAAAGCATCCTTTGGCCAAAGCCCATTGGCATTCCGGAAACAAAATAATAAGCCAAAATCCTTGGCTTAAATCAATCCATTTCGATAGCAAGCAAAGGATACTTAACCGCCTTTGGATAATTCTATTTTGGGAAACATACTACCTTCGCCCGCATGATTGCACGACCGCCTTTGCTCAGTATCATCACCGTTGTTTTTAACGGCGGCTACTACCTGTCCGGCACGGCCCGCAGCGTACTGGCGCAAACCTATCCGCATATTGAGTACATTATCGTGGATGGCGGTTCGACCGATCGTACCTTGACTGCCATTAAGCTGGCGGAACTGCAAAATGAGAAACTGCTGAACGCCAAGATTTTACGATGGGTCAGCGAGCGGGACAATGGGTTATACGATGCCATGAACAAGGGCCTTCGCTTGGCTACCGGCGATTTTGTTTGGTTCCTCAATGCGGGCGATGAACTGATGGCTGCCAATACCATCGAAAAAATGATGCAAGACTATAAACCCGAAACGGACGTATTTTTTGGGGAAACGATGCTCGTTACCTTTACTCGCCATCCGCTGGGCAGCCGTTCCGCCCTCACCACGCAAAAACTGCCAGAAAAGTTGATTTGGGAAAGCCTCCGGCATGGCATGGTTGTTTGCCATCAAGCCTTTGTTGCCCGAAGGGCAATCGCACCGCTTTATATGGAAGGCAACTTGGCTGCCGATATTGATTGGATCATCGAAGTTTTGAAAAAAAGCAGGCTTACAGTGAATACAGGTCAGGTCTTGGTCAATTATCTTACAGGTGGTGTCTCCAAGCAACGTCA
The DNA here is from genome assembly GCA_031426435.1 of Saprospiraceae bacterium. GTDB lineage: Bacteria > Bacteroidota > Bacteroidia > Chitinophagales > Saprospiraceae > UBA6168. Next base: position 2,501 of record JANPLH010000410.1, read on the forward strand.
CCGTCAGTCTTTAAAGGATAGGTACGAGGTGTTGAAAAAACATTTTGGCCTGTGGCCTAATCTCTTGGCCCATTTTCAGATTGTGTTGAGGGTCATGTTTTCCAAAAGCAGTTATTAGAAATACACTAATCATTTAGCTGGTTTACGATGCCCATCAAGTCCAGTTCCTGCCAACTGCGGTAAATCTTCCCTTCTCGCATTTCGTACAATACAATTCCTGTTGAAGTAAATTTTTTACCTGTTGCTTTGATGCCAAATGCATCGCCTTTGTGGGTCGCCGTCACTTCATAACGCACGGCGGCACTGTTTGCATCCGCAAAAAGGTGTGTGATGACGAAATGGGCATCTGGGAAGGCCTCCTTATAGAATTTAACCAATTCGTACATCCCCTCCAATCCCTCCGATTCGGGCCTGATTGGATTGCCATCGCTCCATTCTGGATGAAAAACCCTTGGAATCAGTCTTTCGTTATCGCCTTTGTTCCAACCTTCTTCATACCATAAACGAATGGTCTCCTTGTTCTCAACCTCTAATTCGAGCCTTTTGGCAGGTGTGCAGGCTACCAAAAACAAAATGACAATCATTGACAGAAAGGTAAATGGATTTTTCATAGTAAATGGTTTGGTTAAGCTGATAAAGAACCGCCAATCTAACTATTAAGGCCTGATAATCATAACTTTGCGCCTTCATTTTTTTGTTCTCCACAAAAATGGACGAACAACCGCATAGACACAACTTTTCAGCGAAGTGAGCGTAATTATCGCAGCCAATTTACAGCGCTGAATCAAATACCAGAAATGCAGTTTCTATATCCCGGATTTCTCTTCGCACTGGCCGCATTGGCCATTCCCATCATTATCCACCTGTTTTATTTCAGGCGGTTCAAGAAGGTCTATTTTACCAATGTTAGATTCCTCAAAGAGGTAAAAGACGAGACCAGCTCCCGCCGAAAGCTGCGCAACTTGCTTGTGCTGCTGGCCCGCTGTTTGGCTGTGGCCATGCTGGTTTTTGCCTTTGCACAGCCCTTCATTCCGCAGGATGTAAAAGTAAAACAAGGTGAGAATGCCGTCAGTGTTTTCGTGGACAACTCGTTCAGCATGAGTGCTTTGAGTGAGGAGTCGCCTTTGTTGGAGAAGGCAAAGCAAAAAGCCAAGGAAATCATCAATGCCTACGCCGTGGAAGACCGGTTTCAGGTGTTGACCAATGATTTTGATGGCAAGCACCAGCGTTTGGTGAGCAAGGAGGAAGCGATAGGATTGGTGGAAGAAATCAAAGTATCGCCAGCGGTCAGGTCGCTCTCGCAGGTGCTGACAAGGCAGCAGCAAGCCCTTGGCAGCGGCAAGGTGGCCAATAAGGTGAGCTACGTCATTTCCGATTTTCAAAAAAACATCTGTGACCTCGAAAACTTCAAGGACACGTTGACAGAAGTCAACCTCGTTCCGCTCCAGGCCGTACAGGAGAAAAATGTCAGTATTGACAGTGCTTGGTTCGAGGCACCCGTACAGATGCTGAGCCAGCCGAACCCGCTCGTTGTTAAAGTGCGAAATTGGAGTGCTGAACCCGCCGAGAACATCCGCCTTACCATAAAATACGACGGCGAAACCAAGCCGGTGGGGGAGATGAACATCCCCGGCAATTCCACTGCTTTGGACACCTTGGTAGTCTCCATTCAGAAACCGGGATGGCACGAAGCAGAACTGGCGCTAACGGATTATCCGGTGCAGTTCGACGACCATTATTATTTCTCCTACAATGTGGCTGAATTGATTAACGTGCTGGTTATCAATGAATTGACGCCAAGCCCCTACTTGGAGGCGGCTTTCAAGGGCCTTACTTTTTTCAAGGTAAAAAACCAGCCGGCTGGCCAAATCACTTACTCTGAATTCCCGCAATATCAATTGATTGTAGTGAACGGCGTCAACAGCATTTCGAGCGGTTTGGCGCAAGAGCTTCGGCAATACGTCAACAACGGCGGCAATGTGATGGTCTTCCCGGCCGCCACTGCCAATATTGGAACCTACAATACTTTCCTAAGCTCCATACCCGCCAACGAATTGCAGGCCTTTGAGCAGCAGGAGCGCAGCGTAGCGGACGTGAACACCGAAGAATTTATCTTCAAGGATGTTTTTGAAAACAAATCAGCCAACCTCAAACTGCCCATCACGAAGGGCAATTTCAAGCGGGGCAGTGCTGCCAGTCGTGGTGAGGAGAAGCTGCTTACTTATCGGGACGGCAGCACTTTCCTGGGTAAGTACAAGGCGGGGCAGGGCATCCTATACCTTTGCGCAGCACCATTGAATACAGAGTTGAACAACTTGGCCAATAGCGGCGAGATTTTTATACCGATGCTTTATAAAATGGCCATTTCCAGCGCCCGCAAGCGTCCAGTCGCCTATACCATCGGCAGGGATGAAACCATTGAATCGGACAACCTCGTAAAGGGTGGTGAAAGTGTCTATAAAATGCGGGGAGGGGCAGCTGAAGGTCAAGTTTCCGAAGAGTTCATTCCGCAGCAAAGAATTGTGGCTTCCAAGGTTTTCATTGGTTTGCAAAACCAGATTTTTGAGGCTGGGCATTATGATTTGTTCCTCAATGCAGATACAACGCTATCCAAGCTATCTTTCAACTATGACCGCAGAGAGTCTGACTTAAGCTATTCAACGGTAGAAGAATTGGAAGGCAAGGCATCAAATAATATCAGCGTACTTTCAAAAAATGCGGAAGCCAATCTTGGTTCCGTCGTCAGCGACCGAAGCAAGGGCGTGCTGCTATGGAAGTGGTGCGTGATAATCGCCTTGTTGGCTTTGGCGGTAGAGGTGTTGCTGCTTAGGTTCTGGAAGGTGTAGGCTTTGTTTCAAGACTGCGTTGGCCAGCCACCATTATTGATATTCGCACATGAATTAATGCACTGGTAGCGCCAAAACCCTTGCACTTTTTGAGAGGCAGGTTTATCGAACCCCACACCTGCCTGTTC
>JANPLH010000411.1:0-1489 GCA_031426435.1 Saprospiraceae bacterium
GGGTGGCATCAGTGATCAGTCTGATGTTTGGGATACCTGGACGCAGCCTACCAGCCCCAACGAAAATGCAAACGTTGTCAATGAGCAGGCTCTGAGTGGCACGCAGTCGCTGAAAATTGCAGCTGCTGGCGGCGCAGACGACCAAATGCTCAACTTGGGCAACAGGACTTCCGGTCATTTTATCCTAAGGTGGAAAATGTATGTGCCAACTGGTAGCGCTGCATACTACAACATGCAGAAGAACCAAGACACCCCCGGTACGGGCGATGCTTTTGCCAACGAGGTGACGTTCAATATTAACGGTACAGGTGTTTACAACGTTGGGGGCGCTGATATTGCATTCTCCTACCCTCACGATGAGTGGTTCACGGTCGTTCACGACATGGACATGGACAACCAAATCAACCGGGTATGGTATGATGGCGTACTCGTCGTAGAGCATCCAACCACTTACCAGGCTGGTTCAACAACTGGTATTTCCCAATTGGGTGGTATTGACTTCTTTGGCAACACAGGCGTTTTGTACTATGTTGACGATGTGACGATGAAGCAAGTGGAAGCTTGCCCAGCCAACGCACTTATCTGCGACGGCTTCGACGCTTACGATGCTGGCTTAGTTGGCCCACAATCTCCTTGGTGGACCGGTTGGTCCAATACGGATGGTGGTCCTGATGATGGTGAGATTACCAGCGTTCAGTACCTCAGCTGCGAACAAGCACTGAAAGTATCCGCTGCCACTCCTGCCGCCAACTCTGATGACATCATCCTCTTGCTCGGCGATCGCCCAGATGGCAACTACTTGCTCAGCTGGGACATGTACATCCCAACCGGCTCTTTGGCTTATTTCAACGTGCAAAAAGATGCTTCTTTGTTACCGAATGCTGCCACAGCTGACTATATGATGGAAGTTTATTTCAACGCTAACGGTGCAGGTGCCGTGAACGCTGGTGGTACCAACTCCAGTACTTTCACCTATACCTACGACAACTGGTTCAGCGTACAGCAGCTCATAGACCTTGACAACAACACGGCCCAGCTTTGGATAAATGGAGTGCTTATCCAAGAATACGCACCAAGCTGGAACATCAGCGCACAAGCCATTGCTGGTTATACCCAGTTGGGTGGCGTTGACTTCTACGGCGCTGCCAACGTGCTGTACTATGTTGACAACGTGTTGCTGGAGCAGCTTCCTGCTACGCCTGGCGATGTTTGCGTTGGTGCTAATGACCTGAACGCATACCTCGGTGGTGGCGTAGGCACAGTGGTGTCAACACCTTTGTATGACAATACAGCTTATACTACTGGCTCAGGCGACCCAGCCACTGGCTACGAGTGCTTTGGCGAGCCAACTGGCAACGGTGCAGCTCCTGAACTTAACAACACGGTTTGGTACACTTTCATTGGTGATGGTGAGACCTACAATATCGAAACGGGCCAGTGTGGCTCTACCAACTACATCACCGACGGCGATACACAGATTGCCATCTAC
>JANPLH010000412.1:0-11815 GCA_031426435.1 Saprospiraceae bacterium
CCATTGTTGCTCCAGTCGTAGGAATAACCGGAAATGCCACCATTGACAGTTAGGTCAATTGTGCCGTTTGCGGTCGGATTTGGGTCTGTATCGTTGGTTTTAATAAATGGCAAGGAAAGCGCCGTTGGTTGTATGACAGCGGTTGAATGCGTTTCAGTGCAACCATCAGCGTCAGTTGTCGTCAGCGTGTAGGTGCCTGCGCTCAAACCGAAAATTTCATCTGAAGTGGAACCAGTTGACCACAAATAGGTAAATGGCGTTTGGCCGGTCACACTTGCATCAATCGAGCCAGTGCTGTTCCCAAAACAATCCACCATGGTAGGAGTAGTGCCAATAACTGTTGGCACTCTTGTGCCCACTGTAATGCCTGTTCCCATTTTCGTACAACCCAAGGCATCGGTCACTGTCACGAAATAGGTACCAGCTGTCAAACCTATAGGATCTTGAACGGTGGAGATGATGGTAGGGCTTGGGGCTTTTGCCCATTCATACGTAAAAGGAGCTGTGGCGCCCGATACATCAAGATTAATTGTGCCGTTGGTTCCCGAACAGGCCACCGTACCGACACCAGTAAGGTCATTGAAAAACGGTTTTAACGGGTCATAATCCACGACCACGCTCTCATCATTGGCTACTGGGCATGTCGTGGGCAAAATAGCATGCAAGTCGTAGGTGCCAGGCTCATTCGCTTGGATGGTAGCAACATTTGGATCGCCCAGGATATTCCCATCCACTGTTGTCCATGAGTAGATTACATCCGGACGGATGGGAGAAGGGGTAAGCGTAACGACAGGATTGTCACAGGCCAAAACTGGATTGCCAACAATTGTAGGAACAAAGTTTGGCTGTCCCCACACATAAGGCCCCGCAAAATCCTTTAGTTGGGCCGTAAAAGAATTTGAAGCCCTTGTTTTAACTATAAATGAGCGCAATGGAAAGTCGCAGTCATCTCCTTGAAGCGTTGCGTGGTCAACACCGAAGGTGGTCATGTTCATGCCCAATTCTACCACCGAGTAATCGGAATAGGTTGTTTGATAGGAATTGGTCTTGGTCCCTTTTGTGCCCCAAGGTGGACAAGCTGGGTGCTGTCCTTCCACATTCACAATGCCACAAACCTGCGAAGATACTGGGACAACATTCGCATAACCATATGGAGAACCTGTAAAGGCTCCATCGTACAAAGGGCCCCAATTAAAACCTGGTGGATGGAGGTTGGCATCATAGTCAGCCCTGCTTACCCACAAGCGTAACTCTACACCTGGTGTTACTCCCGCTTCCAGTGAAACATTGAAAATCATGTCCCCCACAGTTTTAATGCTGCCATCAGGGTTAAATGTGAAAGCCGTATGGCCTAATTGTGGGCCACCAGAAGAAAAACCCGTAGATGGGGAGTAGGAAACTTCCTCTACGTAAAATTCAAAATCCATATAAGCAGAACCTCCTGGTTCCGCCCGATTGATCATACCCACAAACCAAAGGCTAGAGGGTGGGTCAGCACCCACTAGGGCTGTCCCATCCCGAAACATATGCCCAGCCACATCTATTAAATCGTTTTTGCCCAACACCTTCATTGGCCCCGGATCCCAGATGGCGGGGTCTTCGCCGTTTTTGCTGGCAGTTTCATAAGCTGTGGCATCCACTGCTCCCGAACCACCAAATTGATCCCGAACCATGATGGCATCTATTAGTATCTGGTTATTGACAATACTACTGAGCCCCGTGTACATTCGCCTTTCATAGGTAGGGTTGCCACCGCCTTGGAGCAGGGTTTGTATAGCAGATGCGTTGGTCTCATTAATGGTACCAAGCCCTGTTCCTGCAGAATAAAACCAGTCTCGGGTACCCGCAGCAGGTACACTACCATGGTTGCCAAATTCAAGGGTATTAGAGTACAATCCTGCATCAACACCAAAACCGCCGCCAACGCAACCATCATTATCAATGGGTTGGCCAAAGGATGATATCGCCCCTGCTAAGCAAAAAGCCACAGCAGTAGTTTTTCTGGCAAGATTAATTAGCTTTGAAAACATCATATTCACTTTCAAATTGGCAATAGAATTTGACAGATTAGGGCTATATCAATTTTTTAGATAAAGCACACCAGGTGCATTTTTTAGTAAAATCAATTGGTTGGCCCTTCATAAGCAGTTGATGGGATACCCGCAGTGGTGAAATAACCCCCTGTAGTGGAGCCTTTCTGTTTGTCCAGTCGCCCGTTTGGCAGACAAAAATCCTTCTTCCTGCAAACAGTGGTTAGCTGCCGCAAGTCCCAGGCTGATATCGTTGCCTTTCAACTGGGCAGCAATAGCTGGGGACGTCAAGGAATGTTGACGCAAAGTCGATGGGAAACTCAAAATAAAAAACATGATAGATAGTTGCTATAACCTCTCAGTGTTTGGTTAGGATCGACGAAAACCTAATTGTGTTTGATTTTCTTATGAGACGTTTTCCTGTTGGTTGGGCAAGGCAGATTGATAGAATGCGCTATCTTGGACAAGTAAGCGTAGTTGGCGCATTCACGAATGAAAATAGCAAAAGTTCCAGCGATGGGGGGGGAGAATTAAAAACAATACAACGGGAGGTTAAGCTTAAAATCCAACAACCATGCCAAACAAAAAATGGAATTTTTGTCAAAAAATTTAAAATTCAACATGTTTGACTAATGTTACTGAGGGCACTTGCTTAGTCTTGCAAGTTGCAATGTTCATGTTGGTTGGATAGTCAGCGAACCTAAATATACATTATTACAGTAAAACAGCGCTGCAATCCAGCATGTCCTCCTAAGTTGTAAGCGAGTACCCCATTGAATAGCTCCCTTTCCATTGCAAAAAAAATGTCTTGCCAAGCACTAATTTTCAAAAAAAAGAAACCTATCTTTGCGCTCCTTTTAAAAAAGTTCTTTAAAAATGGACGCTTTAGAGCACTTCACAATCCCGGTTTCGGGGTTGCACAATGGCCCTCACGAGTACGATTTCTCGATAGACGGGTCGTTCTTTCAGTGTTTCCCGGAGTCCCCCATCCAGGACGGCAAGGTGGCGGTGCATTTCATTTTTGACAAGCATCCCGACCTCTACACCATGACCTTTGAAATAAAAGGCACAGTGAAGACCACTTGCGACCGCTGCTTGGAGGAGTTCGACCTTCCCTTAGAAGACGAACAACTGCTCGTGGTCAAGTTCGACGAAAAGGAATGGGAAGAAGCCGACGTCATCTATGTGCTGAAAGGCACCGAGCGGATGAACGTGGCGAAGTACATCTACGAGTTCATCAACCTCGCAGTGCCCATCGCCAAAACGCACGACGATGCCGAGGAGGAATGCGACCCGGAGATGCTCAAGTACATCCAAAAAGAAGAAGCGAAAGAAGCCCCTGGCAACTCCACTTTCATTTGGGATGCGCTAAAGGGCTTGCAAAATGACAATTGATTGATTTGACAATAGACTTTGGATTTTAGACAATAGACTTTAGACAGTGTAACAATTATTGCCCTTCTAAAAGCTAATATCTCGAATCTACCGTCTCTAAAACTAACAGCGATGCCAAATCCTAGAAATAAACATTCAAAGGAGCGTACCCGTACCCGCCGTGCACACGACCGGGCTGCCATACCCACTATTGCCAAGTGCCAAGCCACAGGCGAGGCTCATGTTATGCACCACGCTTACACAGACAGCGAGGGCAACATGCGCTACAAAGGCAAGATTTTGGTGAAGGCCAAAGAGGAAGCTGAATAGTGATTGGTGAACAGTGATTGGTGATTTGGCGAAGGCCCAAGCCACCAGTCACGAATTACCAATTACCAATCACTGACCGTGAAGCATCTAAAATCTATAAAGCTCCATTCCACCGAAAGTTGGAAATGGGGCTTTCTCTGTTTTTGGGCAGTTGCGATTTTCACTGCCTGCGGGCAGGGCAAGCAGCTTTCCAGCGATAAAAATCAGCAAACCGTGAAGCAAATCATCTCCACCCCCAATGCACCCGGCGCCATCGGCCCGTACAACCAAGCCGTTATCTATAACGGCATCCTCTACGCCTCCGGCCAAATCGCCATTGACCCCGCCACGGGCCAGGTCATCGAAGGCAGCATCGAGGAAGAGACCCACCGTGTGCTCAAGAACATCGGTGGCATACTCGAAGCGGCAGGCTGCACCTATCAGGATGTGCTAAAGTCCACTGTTTTCATCAAGGACATGCACCAGTTTGCCCGCATCAACGCCGTGTATGCCGAGTACTTCGAGCCTGCTTGGGCACCCGCACGGGAGACCGTGGAAGTGGCCAACCTGCCCAAGTTCGTCAATATCGAAATCTCGGTCATTGCGGCGATACCACAAAAATGATGAGCCAAGCGACCCTGTTCAGCGCCCTCGGCGTCAGCTTGATTTTGCTGGGCTTCCTCGGCTCGTCGTTCAAGTTCATTGCGCAGCAAAGCCTCGCCTACTGGCTGCTGAACCTTGGCGGCGGCATACTGGCCACAATCGGGGCGGCACTGATTGGTTCGGTGCCGTTTGTTGTGTTGGAGGCGGTATGGACGGTGGCGAGCTTGATAGGATTGGTGAAGCTGCTAAAAAATAAGACTGGGAACCATTGAAAATACACTGACGTATAAAGTACATGACAATGAAAAAAACAGTCCTATCCTGCATCCAACCCACTGGCGACATGCACTATGGCAACTACTTCGGGGCCGTAAAGAATTGGGTTGACCTCCAGGAAAAATACACCTGCTATTACGGCGTGGTGGACTACCATGCCATGACCATGCCCTACGACCCCAAGAAGCTCCGGGAAAACGTATGGGACTTAATCATCAACCTGATGGCTGTGGGCGTGGAACGGGAAAATCTTTTCATCCAATCGCTGGTGCCGGAGCATGTGGAACTGGGCTGGATTTTCAACTGTTTTGCCTCCTTCGGCAACGTGAGCCGTATGACGCAGTTCAAGGACAAAAGCTCCCAGAGCGAGGAGAAAGCCGAGGGATTCATTTCCGTAGGTTTGTTCGACTACCCCGTGCTGCAAGCCGCAGACATCCTCATTTATAGGGCTGACTATGTACCTGTCGGCAAAGACCAGGAACAGCACCTTGAACTCAGCCGCAATATTGCGCAGCGATTCAATAACCAAGTGGGCAAAGAGTATTTCGTGCTGCCGGAGTCGCTTTATACTGAGACACCGAGCGTCAAATCCACCGCCGACCCCTCAAAGAAGATGAGCAAAAGCGCCGGGGAGAAGCACTATATCAACGTGTTCGCCGAGGACGCCGCATTGCGCAAGCAAATCAAAAGCGCTGTAACGGACACGGGCGACACCCCCTCCGGAGAGATGAGCGCTGGTGTGGCCAACCTGTTTGAACTTTTGAAAGCCTGCGGCAAATTGGACGCCTACAATTCCCTGATGGATGACTACCAAGCCGGGGCCTTGAAATACGCCCCGCTCAAAGAGGTTGTTGCCGAGGCGCTGGCCGAAAAGAGCACCATTTTCCGGGAAAACAAAGCCGAACTGAACGCCAACAAAAAGCTGGTGAAGGAGCAAATTAAGGATTCTTCCGCAGTCATCCGCAAGCGGGCGCAAGAGACCATCCGGGAGGTGAAGGACCTGGCCGGTCTGCTCAATGTGAAGATGTGAGTGCATTTGCCTATTTTCGCACCGCTTTATAAAAAACTAACCTTTTGCGATTAGCAATCCCGCATTTCTAATATCCTATTTTCATCATGCTAAACCTTATACTTTTTGGCCCTCCCGGTTCTGGCAAGGGCACACAGGCGGCTCATTTGGTGGAAAAATATCAACTGCTGCACATCAGCACAGGCGATATGTTCCGCTATGAAATCGGCAACAGCACCGAACTTGGCCAACTCGCCAAGAGCTACATGAACCAAGGCCAGCTTGTACCGGACAGCGTGACCATCGCCATGCTCCGCAAACGGGTGGAAGACAACCCCGGCGTGGCAGGCATCATTTTCGACGGCTTTCCCCGCACCGTGGCACAGGCCGAGGCGCTCGACCAGTTGCTCGCCGAAATGGGCACACGCATCAGCGGCCTCATCGCCCTCGAAGTTTCCGATGATGAAATCACCCAGCGCATCCTGCTACGGGGCCAAACCTCTGGCCGCTCCGACGACAACGACGAGGCCATTGTGCGCAAGCGCATTGAGGTTTATAAAAATGAGACGACACCCGTTTTCGACTATTACGCCCAATCGGGCAAATCGCTGAAAATCAATGGCATAGGCAGCATCGAAGACATCTTCGGGCGGCTTTGCGCAGCGATTGATGCGCTTAGTTAAAATGGTTGAATTGGGGAAATTAGTTGAATTAGTTGAATTGGGTAGAGGCCCCGACTAATTCAATCAATTCAACCAATTCAACTAATTCCCACTGTTGATGGCTGACCAAAACTTCGTTGACTACGTAAAAATCTGCTGCCGTTCCGGCAAGGGCGGGGCAGGTAGTGCGCATTTCCTCCGTGACCGCTTCAATTCCCGTGGCGGTCCAGACGGGGGCGATGGCGGACGTGGCGGCCATATCATCCTGCGGGGTAACCGCAATACTTGGACGCTGCTGCACCTCAAGTACCGCAAGCACGTCATCGCTGGAGATGGCAAGCCGGGCGGGGGCAGCACCAGCACTGGCGGCTATGGCGAAGATGTGATTCTCGACGTTCCACTCGGCACCGTGGCCAAGGACGCCGAAACGGGCGAGGTTCACTTCGAAATAACGGAACACGAGCAGAAGATAATTCTGACGTATGGCGGCAGGGGCGGCCTCGGCAACGACCATTTCAAAACGTCCACCAACCAGGCGCCCGAATATGCCCAACCGGGCGAACCGGGCCGGGAAGAATGGAAGATTTTGGAGCTGAAAGTGCTTGCCGATGTGGGCCTTGTTGGGTTCCCCAATGCGGGCAAGTCAACGCTGGTTTCGTCGCTGTCAGCAGCCAAACCTGAGATTGCCGACTACCCTTTTACCACGCTCGTGCCACACCTTGGCATGGTGGCGTACCGGGGGCACCAGTCCTTCGTCATCGCCGATATACCGGGTATCATCGAAGGGGCGCACCGGGGCAAAGGGCTTGGGCTGCGCTTCCTGCGGCATATAGAACGCAATTCAACACTGCTGTTCATGGTGCCTTGCACCACAGAGGACATAAAGAAGGAGTACAGGATTTTGCTCAACGAAATCAAGCAGTTCAACCCAGAGCTATTGGACAAGCCACGGGTGCTCGCCATCACCAAATGCGACCTGATTGACGCCGATATCATCGAAATGCTGCGGCAAGAAGTTGTGCCGAAAGGGCTGCCAGTCGTGTTCATCTCAGCCGTGGCAGAACAAGGATTGGACGAGCTAAAGGACGTACTGTGGCAAACCATGAACGAACCAGAGGAAGGTAGGCAGCTTTTCTATGCTGACGATGAAGAAGAGTAACAGTGGGCAGTGGACAGTGGGCGAAGGGAAAGAGTCTGAGCCTAATTCGAACTTATTTGGAGGCCTGCTCCTTATTCAACCATTTTAACCCATTTCCCCAAAAAAACCGGCATGCACTTGCGCACATGCCGGAGTGTCACCCATAGTGTGAGGGACATGGGAAAATAGTGTGTGGGTGCCCCGAGTGGGCCTAAAAAAGAAAAGGGTTAATCATTACCATATACACGTTGCCCCCGATGGACACTGCAACCCATGTGTGAGGTCACAGCGCATCGGGAAGATATTGTAGCACCTACCTCAATCAGGTAGGAAAAGCTACAATGGACATTTACTTTTCAGAGATATCAGTTTTGGGAAACTGTCGTTAAATGTTCGGGGAAGTATAAGGATGGGTTTGTTCAAAATGGCTGTAAAATGTTTGTCAATACTGCCATATTATGCTTTTAAAGCACATGTCAAAGGTAGCTTCATTTGCACGACATGGCCAAACGTTTAGATTTTTTTTTTAAAAAAATAGTTTTCCACACCAAAGGCTTACTTCAAGTAAAAAGGAAGGCGTTTGAAGCAGCTTCATCGGTTTTGATGTTACAAGGTGTCCAACCAGTAATCCAAGACGCTGGCTGCTTGTTCCAAAGTCTCTCCAAATGTAAAAATCCCCTCCGGATGGCTCCGCATCACAAATATCTTTTGCTGGCTCAAATTGCTGTTTTTCAATAAGTTGACAATGGAAAAGGCCATTTCTGGCGAGCCGTAGGTGGCTCCCAATTCAGTGGTGGGTACCCTATCTAATAGGTGTTCCCAAAGTTGGGCATGGTGAACATGGATAACGCCCTGCACTTCTGAGCATTCCCGATAAATAACGGCATGGCTCATGGCCTCGGAAGAGGCAAGGACGGGGCCACAGCAATGCACCGTGTTTTTCTCCACAAAAAAATCGGTTACTATGGTAAAATCCGAAGGAGAAAGCATCGGCAGATGCCCCGTAGCCGTGCCTGTGATAATGAACTGGTCACCCAGGTACCGCTGGCTAATATTGCCGAAACCAATGCCGTTTTCATAAACGCCGATTAGGTGCTGGCGGTGCATCTCATCCCGCCAATGGCTAAGGTTATTGAGCAGGTGAGCAGGCAACGGCTCCGCCCGCTCCCATACCGTCTGAAACTTGACATAACCTTCGTCGGAATGAACTGACATTTTTTATAAAAAGATGTGACTTGGAATTGTGGCCGCCCTCCCGACAGTTTGTCGGGAAAACGGGCACAAACTCAAAACTTAAACCCAAGTGTCATCAAAAACTGGGTACGGTTGTCGGACTGTGTGACGACCTGTCCAGGCTCGCCATTGAGGATATAAGGGGAATACTGCTGTTGCCCTGATGCTTGTCCACGGTAGGCAACATCAAGGAAAATGGACTCCGACAGCCATGCGCCAGCGCCAAGGCTAAGGACGCCAGTAGGGTCGAAGCCCTCGGCGTAGGGCGACTGCATGATGGTATAACCGCCTCGGAACCGGAACTTGTCTAAGGCATATTCGCCACCCAAACGGATGTTCAAAGCGTTGGTCAATTGGTCGGTGACCTGTTGGTTCAGTTCGGCCTCATAGTCCAAATCGCCCTGATTGGAAGTACTGTTGAAATTGAATTCCGCATTTGGGTAGGCCACATACTCCAGCTCTGCCACGATGAAGCCCTTCTTCTCAAACACGAAGCCCGCACTACCTATCAAGCGCCAAGGTGTGCGAATCCGGTACTCGAAGCTGCCATCGGGCGAATTGGCGGAGCCGGGCGTAGGTATTCCATTTATATTGTAGCTGTAAACGAGCGAGGAAGAAAAGCTGTCCTTCAAGCCAATTCCCGTAGGCGTATGGATGGCTGCACCAATTCGGAACATTTGGCTGACCCGATAAATCATGCCGAGTTTCAAGTTGATGCCTATGCCGGAGGTGCTGAGTTTTTCCTTGTAAATAAGCTCGTTGAAAACGGTATTGGTAGGGTCAGCCACCGTTTCATTATAAGTCTTGTTTTCTTCAAAATTCATCAATGGCAAACCCATTGTCGCCCCAATCATGAAACGGTCCTTGAAGTTGCCCGCGTAAGAAACCACCATTTCATTGTAGGAGCCTTTTCGGCGGATGGTTTGCGATTTATTGACCAACTCGCCCGCAAGGAAGTCGGTAGCATAAGCGGTATTGTCATTCTCATCGGGGTTGTATAGGGCTGCTGCATTGACTGCCAATCCCGCCTCGATTTCCCCCAAACCATAAAAATCGGCATCGGCAGGAATGCCCTGCGCCAGGTTCACCCAGCGGTCGGTGATGGAGCCAGGTGTGGTGCCTTCGTAGTAGGCTTTTTGATGATAGCTCGCCAATCGGTTGAAGCCAATGGCAAAGGCCGTGTTCGTCCAGTTTCGGCTCGTCGAAGGCCGGGATGGGAGCACCAGCCCCAAGCTGCTAAAGCCAAAATTGAACTTTTTAGTTGCATTGACGCCGCTCTCACCGTCTTTCAGTTCACTTTCGTTGTTGTTATTGGAAACAATGGGCGTAAAGCTGAACTCCGAGCGCCGAAAAGTGGCCAAGCCCGCTGGGTTGGTGCTCAATACCGAAAAATCGGCACCCAATGCCCCGATGCCACCGCCTATGCCCACCGTGCGGGCCGTGCCGCCCACCTCCAATTGGGAATACCTGACAATGTCTTGGATTGTTTGGCCGTTGACCAGCGACGGCATGAGGAAGGATATTGTCAACAATGAAACTATGGAGTATCGCATGGTTGCTATTTTTCAGGTTAAGTGTGATTGTGCATTGTAGTTGGAAGTTCATTTCCCCAATAGGTTTCTATATCTCAGGGAATTCATTTTCCGACTATCAGGCCAAAGATAGGCAATAAAAAAGTGGGTGGAAGTATCACATCCACCCACTTTTTCAAGCAACAAGTTGCCAGTAGGAAAGGTTTGAGGCAAATTAGCCCCTACCCTTTTTACCGCCGCCGCCAGTGTTGCCGCCACCGCTGCTGCGTGGAGCTGATGGGGCACTGCTGCGGCCACTGTCCATGCGAGGAGCGCTGCTGCGACCGCTGTCCATCCTTGGAGCAGGAGCAGGGTTGCTCCTGGGGGCGCTGCTGCGGCCAGTGTCCACACGAGGAGTGCTGTTGCGGCTATTATTGTTGTCGACACGAGGGCTGCTATTCCGGCTGCCGCGGTCGGTGTCCACGTCAGTACGGGTGCGTGAACGGGCGTCATCGTTGCCACGGCTCGGACGAGCTTCCTCGTTATTGCCACGGCTCGGACGAGCTTCTTCGACATTGCGCTCGCTCCTTGGCGAATCACCTGACCTCGACGGGCGGGTAGATTCAGTCTCCGGGCGGCTGCGTTCGTTGAAATCCGGCTTGTCATTCACCGATGGACGGCGGTTGTCATTGGCACGGGTTTCGTTCAGTTCACGGCGCAGTGCCTCTTTTTCGGACTCCCGGTTTGGCGTGTCATTTGGCTTGGTGACCGTTTGACCTGGAGCGTTTTCACCACCACGACGGCCTGCTCCATTGTTGATACGATTGCCGTTGTTCGGAGTGCCGCTGCTGCCAGCTCTGCGGGAACCAGAATAGTTGTTGTTGTTATTGTTGTAGTTGTTATTGCTAACGTTGTTGTACGCATAGCCATTGCCCCAAGTCGGAGGGCAGTAGTAGTTGCTGTAGCCACCATATCCACCACCATAACCACCGCCACCGTAGTTGTTGTAGCCATAGCCGCCGTAACCACCACCGTAGTAGTTGTTGGTCACGTAGGTATTGCCCCAACCGTTATTCCAGCCATTGCCCCAGCCACCGCCGTAGTAGTTATTGTAAACAAAGGTGTTGTTTCCCCATCCATTAAAGCCGTTATTCCAACGGTTAAAACGGTTCCAGCGACGCCAAGGGGTGTAGCTGTCGTAGATAAGGAATGTCACACCAGGTGACCAGAATGGGTCGTAGTACGCCATGTCAACGTAAACGGGGTCAAAATAATTGAACCCGTAGTAAGGACGGTGAAAGCGGCGAATGCGAGACGTATAATAATAATCGTAGTCATCATACTCATCGTAGTGACCGTACTCCTCATCGTCATAGCCTGAATCATCATTATTTCGGTCACTGGTGTAGTTGTCCGAAGATGACGAGTTCGACGAATAGTAATAGTCGGAGTCTTTGTCAGGGTCGTAGTACACATCATCGTACTGTGCCTGGCTGGTATTGACCAAGCCGAGAACAAAGCTTGCGACTAAGGCGAAGAGCAACTTATACATTTTCATTTCAGATAATTTAAATTGGTAATTACTTCGACGCTCTCTCTTCCGAGTTTGCAGTCACGAAATTATTAGCTTTGCAGCACTTTTTCTGTTAAGGGGTCGCTAAATTTCAAAA
>JANPLH010000413.1:0-16722 GCA_031426435.1 Saprospiraceae bacterium
CCGCCATCCACGGCCCGAAGGTCATGCTCATCAACGAAATGGCAGGCAGCGGCGGCGACATGCTGCCGTACATGTTCCGCTTCAAGAAAATAGGCCCGCTGGTCGGCAAGAAGACCTGGGGCGGCCTCGTCGGCATCTGGGACGTGCCCGGCCTGATGGACGGCGGCGGCATGACGGCCCCCCGTGGCGGCTTTTACAACCTCGACGGCGAATGGGACGTGGAGAACAAGGGCGTGGCACCCGATGTGGAGGTGGACATGACCCCAAAACTCGTGAACCAAGGCCACGACCCGCAGCTCGAAGAAGGGGTGAAACAGGCACTGGAAATGTTGAAAACGCAGGAGGTGAAGCTGCTGCCGCAGCCGAAGGACCCTGTGCGGGTGATGAGGCCGAAGGGGTAAGGCGAAATTGGGAAATTGGGAAATTTGGGGAAACGGCGGCATCTTTTTGGGGGTGTCGCCGTTTTTTTTTCGCTGTACCATCCCAAGCCAATCTACTAACTTGCGCCCTGTTTACCCGTGCATTTTGATGAAGAGAACCCTTGCCGCATTTCTGTTTTTCCTCCTTGCCAGGAACAAGTGTAACCTACGTTTGCCTTCGTCGAAGATGAAAGGGAAGGGTAACAATTTAAGATTTGAGATATCTTGGAATGTTCCTGTGGATATTTAAAGATTCATGCAATAATTTAAGTTTAAAATACTATTAATAAATTTATGTTTTTTTTGCCAACTTTATGAAATTCAGATTACTTTTTAATACCTTCGTCAATAATGTTCTCCAAAGTATGTTGCTTCTATACATACATCTCTCCAATACTTACCCATTCTTAGCGTATAAATACTGATTTTCGCCCTAATGTGACTTAGGATGAGATTCATCATTACAAATCAATTGGTCAATCAGATATGACTAAGGGCATATCTGTGCGTATGTCATACGAACATACGCACTAGGTTTTTATGCTATATTCTTATTTTTTCAACAATTAAAAATCATTGTTATCATGATTAGAAGAATTCTTTTTGCACTGGGGTACTTCACCCTCGGGATGGGCCTCCATGCTCAATCCCTTACTCCTTCTATGCTTTCTTCCGGCGGAGGCATTGCTACAGGAGAATACACGATGCTTGAGTGGACGCTCGGAGAGATGGCCGTTCAAAGCATCAACGACACCGATATGCTGTTCACCGAAGGATTTCACCAACCCACGCTAAAGGTGGAAGTCGTGGAGTCTGCACCGTTTGCGCAGGAAATTGAAGAGGCAGCCGCTTATCAGGTTTTTATCCAGCCCAATCCAGTAGCATCCGTGTTGCACATTAGGGTTGAAGGTGCATCCGAAGAAATCGTAAAGGTTGAACTACTGGACGCTTCTGGGAGGAGGCTTCGTAGAGAGACCATGCTGTTGCCTGAAAAACAGCTTCAAATGCAGTTGGAAGACCTGGCTTCTGGCATTTACTTCCTTCAAATTCGCAAACAGAATGGAAGCTATATCAAGACTTATAAAGTCTCCAAGATATAACATCCACTATCTAAAACTTCTACAATTAATCCAACATGAGAAAACTTACCTTACTTTCAACTTTTTTGATGTTTTTTACGCTTGGCCTCTTAGCTCAAACCGTACCTCAGGGCATGAAATACCAGGCTGTGGCCCGAAATGTTGATGGGACGATTATTGCTAATCAACCTATCAGCCTAAAAATCAGCCTGATAGACGAATCAGGACGGGAAATTTATTTTTCTGAAACCCATTATGTAAAAACCAATCAACTTGGGCTTTTTGATTTGACCGTCGGTGATGGAAACGTACTCGAAGGGGGCCTATCAACAGTGCCATGGGACAGGCAAGATATCTGGATGCAAATGGCCCTTGACCAGCGGGGCGGCAACGATTTTGTGACCATTTATACCAGCCGGTTGCTGACGGTGCCCTACGCTTTCCATGCCGGAACGGCCAGTGAACTTGTCTTCCCATCGGATGGCGACCGGGCCGGGTGCAGTGGTACGGGCGGTGTACCTGCCAATGTCTGGTCCTTGAAAGGCAACTGCGAATCCAACCCCGCAGTGGACAAGCTGGGTACGGTTGATTGTGCCGACCTCGTCATCATCACTGACAACCAGGAGCGCCTGAGAATTTCCTGCGCCGGGGATATTGATATCAAAAGCAGCCTCAGCGTAGGTAAAGACTTAGTCGTTAAGCAGAACGTCTATCTCAATACGACAGGTGGTTCGACCACGGTGAATGGCCCTTTGACGGTTGCCAACATGAGTGCTACCAACCTGACCGGTACCCTGAATGTGGCTAAAGCTACTACCCTGAACACCACCTTGGGCGTCACAGGAGCTACTACGCTCGGAAGCACTTTAGGGGTTAGCGGAGCTACAACATTGAGCAGCACATTGGGGGTTACTGGTGCAACTTCATTGAGCAGTACTTTAGGGGTTACTGGTGCAACTTCATTAAGCAGTACTTTAGGGGTTACTGGTGCTACAACATTGAGCAGCACATTGGGTGTCACCGGAGCTACAACATTGAGCAGCACATTGGGTGTAACCGGCGTCACTACGCTTAATAATACCCTCAACGTAAATGGCGGTGGCAGCTATATTGCTAATTTTGTGAACAGCACCAATGCGAATGGCATCAGCATCAAGGTGGCAAATGCAACTCCTAACAATGTTAACAATTTCATTACTTTCAAGAACAGTAGCGGAGGTACCGTGGGTCGCATTGAAGGCCAGAATTATAATGATTGGACTACTTCATTTGACTTTATCTTTCAGACAACATTTTTTGCTTTAGATGAGGCACTGACACTTGCCGAAGCCGCAGCCGCAGCATTTTCTATTCCTCCCGATGTTGCGGAAGCTGCTGTGGGTGGACTTCAAGGTGCCACCTTAATAGCACATTATGCAACTTGGGAAGACGAAAAAGAGGATAAATTAGGGATAGTCTATGAATCTGGCAGCGGGGACTATGCGGAATGGCTGGAAAAAAAATCACCTGCTGAAGTATTCAGTTATGGTGATATCGTAGGCGTAAAAGGCGGCAAAATATCCAAATCAATGGCCAACCCCGATAACTATATGGTGGTGTCCAAAAGCCCCATTGTTTTGGGAAATATGCCAATGGCTGGAAAAGAAGATTTATCGGAAAAAGTCGCTTTCATGGGGCAAGTACCCGTAAAGGTCAGGGGTAAGGTCGAAATTGGCGATTATATCATTCCTTCCGACCTAAATGATGGCTTTGGCAAGGGAGTGAACCCAGCAAAAATGACCTTGGACCAATACAAAAAGATTGTTGGGGTAGCCTGGTCAGCCTCTAAAATAGAAATAGGGGGTACGATGGTAAATGTAGCGGTAGGCATCAATACCAACGATGCGGTTGCCCAGATTATCAGGCAACAGCAGGAAATTGAAGCGCTTAAAAGTAGCATGAATAGCATCGCCAGCTATTTGAAGGCAAAAGATCCTGCCTTCGATGCCGCTATGTTCAATGTATCTGCACAGCCAGCCCAGGAACCCTTGGCTTTGGCACCATCTGAAGCTACTGGAACCTTTTCAGTTACATCGCCGAACCGGATATCCAGTCTGATGAAAGACAATCCAGACCTTTTGAAGCAAGTAATGGCAGACGCCAAAGCCAATTTGGACAAGCGAGGCGTTGATTACAACCGTTATGAGCAAACTAAAAGGCTTCTGAACGATGAGAATTACCTAGTGGAAGTCTTGGAGGAAATGGGCAGGTAATTGTTTAGCTTCAATATTCAAAGACACTGAAAAGTGGACAATAACAGGCTGTATCAAGTTGATTGAAAGGGAAATGATAGTATTTTAACCTTTCATAATACACGGTACAGCCTGTATTATTTTATTGACTTATGACCCGCTTACCACAAGGTAACGGAGGCCAGTAGTTGGATGCGCTCTGGCCAGTATTTGGTGAGCAGGATTTGCGCTTCAACCAAGGCGGCTACATCGCCGACAATATCATTGAGGTGCTGTCGAGGACGCACTTCGGCTACTTCAACAACCCCGTGGGCGACAAGCAGCCGATGCTCTCGCAGGACGCCGCCATCCACGGCCCGAAGGTCATGCTCATCAACGAGATGGCGGGCAGCGGCGGCGACATGCTGCCGTACATGTTCCGCTTCAAGAAAATAGGCCCGCTGGTCGGCAAGAAGACCTGGAGCGGCCTCGTCGGCATCTGGGACGTGCCCGGCCTGGTGGACGGCGGCGGCATGACGCCCCCCCGTGGCGGCTTTTACAACCTCGACGGCGAATGGGACGTGGAGAACAAGGGCGTCGCCCCCGATGTGGAGGTGGACATGACCCCGAAACTCGTGAACCAAGGCCACGACCCGCAGCTCGAAGAAGGGATGAAACAAGCACTGGAACTATTGAAGACGCAGGAGGTGAAATTGCTGCCGCAGCCGAAGGATCCGGTGAGGGTAAGGAGACCGAAGGGGTGAGGCGAAATTGGGAAATTGGGAAATTGGGAAATTTGGGGAAACGGCGGCATCTTTTTGGGGGTGTCGCCGTTTTTTTTTCGCTGTACCATCCCAAGCAAAAACAGCTAACTTGCACCCAGTTTACCCGTGCATTTGAATGAAGAAAACTGTCGCCGCATTTCTGTTTTTACTCTGCGCCTGCCGCCTCGCCTCGCAAACGGAGGCCACAGTCACCATGCTCACCGTCAACGACGGCCTCTCGCAGGGGATGATTTTCGACCTCTTGCAGAGCAGGGACGGCTTCATCTGGATAGCCACCAAGGACGGACTGAACCGCTATGACGGCTCTCGCTTCGAGGTCTTCTCACCCGACCCGTTCGACCCATTTTCCATTGCAAACAGCGAAGTGCGCTCCATTTTCGAGGACAGCCGTGGTTGGATTTGGGTGGCGTTTCAAGCGGAATTGGACATTTTCGACCCGTCAAGCGGACGTTTTTACCATGTTTTACACGAGGGTAATAAAAATTTTGGCAATGGTGGGCAGGCTAGCTGGATACCATCCATGGAACAGACGCCGGATGGAGCTTTATGGCTCTGGGGCGAAGACGGGATTTGGAAAATCAGTGCCCCAAACGACTTGTTGGAAAAGGCGGGAAAAAGAGAGGATGCTGCGATTGAACTGCCCTGCAAAATGATTCCCAAGCCGCCCGTCAAGCAATGGGCGGCAAAGGGGGAATCCCAACTTTTGTACGCAAAGAACAGGTTGCTGATAGCAACAACTGATGGGTTGTATTGGCTTGACCTGGCGACAGAGAAATTTTCACCTGAACCGGCAACAAGCGGCTGGAATTATGGAGTGCTTTCAGCAGATAACGAAGGCAACATATTGGCGCTGGGTTATGACACTTCTTTTCAAATTAAATGGACGTTAATTAACGCCAATGGAACTCAAAACTTGACAGAGCAGCGGTCTGTTTGGTCCAGCAATTTTAAATTTAGCCGGGATGGGTTTTTGTGGGCTTACAGGAAGGGGCGTCTCCAAAAATGGAAGTTATCTGCCTTTTTTAACCAAGGCTTGCCAGAAATTGAGGTAAAAACAGATTCAATTTTGGGGAACGTAGGGGGCTGCACCAAAATCATGTTCGACAAAAGTGGCGTGATGTGGGTGGGCTCAGATGGATATGGCCTGTTCAAAATCAATGAGAAGGCAAAGCATTTCAAAAGCTATTTGCCCAAATTTTCGCAACGTCAGCTCTTAGAAGCCCCGGATGGCGGAATTTATAGCTTGTTCAGGTTCGGTGAAAAATACCCTTCAAAATCCTTCCAGGCTACAATAGCCCACAACGATTTCGTCAACCGCTTTGCAACTTACACTACCAATGATTGGGGGACTTTCCATGCCTGTTTCGATGCAGCAGGCAATGGTTGGTCGAGCGACAATAATTTGGATAAACTCTATCGTACGGATGCACGGACAAAATCCGTGAAATCGTTTACATGGCAGAAAGGGCATGGCTTGATTGTGAGCCGCTCTGGTGCATTGTTTGGCGCCAGCGAAAAAGGTTTTTTGAAATTTGAGCCCAAAACGGAAACAAGCACAGTGTTCCCATTTGATAAACCGCAGAAAATAACCGCCACTTTTTCCCATTTTTTGTTCGAGGATGTGGACGGAGCCGTTTGGATTTTCGGGTTTGAGGGTTTGACCAAAGCCGTACCAAACGCCGGAGGATACCGCTTCGAATATTTCAAAAACAACCCAAAAGACCGTACTTCGCTTTCCTCCGATTTTGTCCTGAGCGTCGCCGACGACCCGCTCGAACCCGCCCGTTTCCTTTGGGTCGGCACGAAAGGCGGCGGGCTGAACCGCCTCGACAAACAAACGGGGAAGTTCAAGCAGTTTAAAACGACTGACGGCCTCCCTGACAATGTGGTGTATGGCGTTTTGGCAGAAAACAAGGCGCCCTACATCTGGCTGAGCACCAACAAGGGGCTTTGCCGCTTCCATGTTCGGGAAGAAACGACCAAAAATTTCACGGCTGCTGACGGATTGCAGAGCAATGAGTTTAATAGCTCCAGTTACCTGAAACTGCGGGATGGCGCAATGATTTTCGGCGGCGTAAATGGGTTGTCCATGTTCCACCCCGACAGCCTGCGTTTCAATAAAAATGTGCCGCAAATCCAAATCGTCGGGATTTCTGTCAACAACCGACCGATTGCGGATTTGGGATTGCGGATTGCGGATTTGCCCGGTGCCAAATCCGCAATCGTTCTCTCCCACGACCAAAACCTGCTCACCTTCGAGTTTGCCGCCCTCGAATTCACCAACCCTTCCCAAAACCTGTACCGCTACCAACTACTTGGGGTGGGCAATGAGGATTGGGTTTCTCTGGGCAACAAGAACAGCATCCAGTTCGCCAACCTGGCCCCCGGCGACTACACCTTCTGGGTGGAGGGAAGCAATAATGACGGCACATGGAGCGAGGCGCCCGCCGAACTGCGCTTCACCATCCGCCCGCCGTGGTGGAACTCATGGTGGGCTTACCTGATATATTTGGCAATGGCATCAGCAACTGTTTGGTTTATTTACCGCAATCGGCTTCGCCAAAAAATCGAACACCAGGAAGCCTTGCGCCTTCGGGAAATGGACGAGTTCAAGGGGCGCTTCTTCACCAATATAACCCATGAGTTCAGGACGCCGCTGACGGTGATTTTGGGCATGACCGAACGGCTGACGGCTGACGGCGGACGGTTGACGGAGGAAGATGCAAAGGGTAAACTGAGCTTGGTAAAACGCAACGGGGAGAACCTGCTGCGCCTCATCAACCAAATCCTGGACTTGGCGAAATTGGAATCCAAGTCCTTGAAAATCAATTACGTACACGGCGATGTGCTGCCCTACCTACGCTACATCAGCGAGAGCCTGCACTCCCTCGCCAACGCCCAAAATGTGATGCTGCGGGTGGAAAGCAAGGAGAACGAAATAGTCATGGACTACGACCCGGAGCGGCTGTTACAAATCGTCTATAACCTGCTGTCGAATGCCATCAAGTTTACGCCCTCGGGCGGCAGGGTCGTTTTGAACGTCGGAAGGGTTCAAAACCCTTCCGACGTTGTAATCCTTACCGTCACAGACACTGGCGCAGGCATCCCCGCAGACGACCTACCGAACATCTTCGACCGTTTTTTCCAAGCCAATAATTTGGAAAAAGCGAAGGCTGGCGGCACTGGCATCGGGCTGGCATTGACGAAGGAACTGGTGCAGGCGATGTGCGGTGAAATTGGGGTTGAAAGCGAGGTGGGGAAGGGGACGGTTTTCTCGGTGAGATTACCTGTGCTTCAATCGCCCCTGACCCCTAAAGGGGAACCTATAACGGGAGGTTTATTGGCAATTCCAAAATTTGAAAATACAGCAGTGCTTGATGAATTAGGTTCCCCTTTAGGGCTGGGTTTGCTTGCGAAGCAAATAGCCGGGCAAGGTCTAAGTCACGAGGGCACCCATCTCCTGCTCATCGAGGACAACCCCGACGTGGTGGAGTACCTAGCCGCCTGCCTGCAAGGGCAATTTGCGCTCGACTTCGCCTACAACGGCCGGGCGGGCATCGAAAAGGCACTGGAAACCATCCCCGACCTCATCGTGAGCGACGTGATGATGCCCGAAAAGGACGGCTTCGAGGTGGTGGAAGCCCTGAAGAACGACGAGCGCACGAGCCATATCCCCATCATTTTGCTGACCGCAAAAGCCGACGTGGAGAGCCGCATCAAGGGCTTGCGACGGGGTGCCGATGCCTATTTGTCCAAACCATTTCACCAAGAGGAACTGCTGGTGACGCTGGAGAACCTGCTGGAAATGCGGAAGAAGCTGCAAGCCAAATACGCTTCGATTGCGGATTACGGATTACGGATTGCGGATTCGGTACTGCCCCAATCCGAAATCGAAAATCCGCAATCCGAGATCGAGGACGTTTTCCTCCAAAAATTCCGCTCCATCGTGGAGGCAAACCTGTCTGACACCGAATTCGAGATGCCGCAACTGGAGCGGGCACTGGCGATGAGCCGCAGCCAGATTTTCCGCAAGGTGAAGGCGCTAACGGGCAAGTCGCCGAGCCTGTTTATCCGCTCCATTCGGCTGCACCACGGGAGGCATTTGCTGCTAACGACCACGCTCACCGTATCCGAAATTGCCTACCAGGTGGGCTATGCTGCCCTGAATAACTTCTCGGATGCGTTTATGGAAGAATTTGGGGAAAGGCCAACGGCGGTAAGGGGGGATACCAGTGCAGGATTAATCGAGCATTTACCAAAATGAAGTTCCATTTTCTATGAAAAAATCATTGTATTGCGGAATCCTATACTTTTTGTCACTTTCTTGCTCATTCGCTCAAAGAATGGATATCAAAGCGTTGGAAACCCAATACCAATCTTCGCCAACACCTTCGCTTGTCTCCACTTTGAATAAAGCCTATCAGGAACAAGCAAATTGGTTTTTGAAAACACCGCAGTTCAATAATGACAGCACCATTTTTTATTTTGACAAAGCAGTTGCGCTGCTCGAAAATGCCAAACCTATCCCCAATGACCTTTTAGCTGAACTCTACAAGAATTTGTGCGAATACAGGATAAAAAGGTCAGAGAATTCCATTGCGCTCGAAATGGGCAAACAGGCACTGTCTTACTTGAATAAAATACCGCCATCGAAAATTGATAAACTGCTGCATTACCATATTTTATGGAATATTGCTTATGCTGAATTGGTAGAAGAGGATACCAAAGGAGGGCTTGATTTTTTCAATCAGGCGGTGCTTTTATTGCAACAGGATACACGTCCTGAAATTCAGGCATTGTTGTTAAAAAATACAGGGATTTTTTACACTAAATACTATGGTGGAATAAGTGAGACAAGTCCCAAAGGGTTGAATGCCCTGCTACAGAGTGCCCGATACTATGAAAATTCAGATAAAACAAATACCGAGTTTCTATTCGAGATTTATGAAAAATTAATGTGGTATTATAATGTCAAATGGGGACAGGATAAGTCTCAGGCTATTGCCGATTCCTGTGATTATTACTTTTCAAAAATGAATGCGTTATTGCCACAGCTCAACGACCCCATTTTTGAAAACTGGTACTACGCTCAACGGGCCAATGTCTTGCTCCGCAGGGGACAATATGAAGCAGCCACAGATTTGATTCAGCAAAGTCTTAGAATAATTGATAAATATCATTTGGAATTTGACAGGAGGTATCCATTTAATCTAAATCTTTTGGGATATATTGCTTACAAAAAAAAGCAATGGGCACAAGCTGAAGCTTATTTTACACAAGCCCGTGACATCAGTTTAGAACAGAAAAATCCCCGAAGTGAACTGACTTATCTGACGCACATGAGCAATATGTCCGAAGAAAAAGGCGATTTGAAAAAAGCTATTGCGTTTAAGGATGAATATTACAAAAAAATGATGGCTTTGAGAGAAGAACGGTCGGATAAAAACTTGAGAGAAAGTGAATTGCAACTCAATGTATTACAGCAGGAAAAAGAATTGATTCAAAAAAATGCCGAGCGCAATTTGTTGCTGGGTGTGACTCTGATTGCCTTAATGTTATTGGGTTTATTCGTTTTTATATTTTTAAGGGAAAGACGCAGTAAGGCAAAATTGGAACAGCAAAATCATATCATCGAAGAACAGAGCCTTGCCTTGCGCCAATTAGATGAAGCTAAAAACCGCTTTTTCACCAATATCACCCACGAGTTCAGGACGCCGCTGACCGTGATTTTAGGCATGAGTGAGCAGGCCAAAACCGAAATTGAGAAATTGGAAATTGGGAAATTGAAGCCGGAGCATGACGGTAGTTCAATTTCTAATTTCCAATTTCTAATTTCTAAACTGGGATTGGTCAAACGCAACGGCGAGAACCTGCTTCGCCTCGTCAACCAAATCCTCGACCTCGCCAAACTGGAATCCAACACCCTGAAAATCAATTACGTACAGGGTGACTTGCTGCCTTTTTTGAAATACATCGTCGAAAGCCTCCACTCGCTCGCCAATGCCCAAAACTTGTTGATGCGGGTGGAAAGCAACCAGTTAAGCATCGTCATGGACTACGACCCAGAACGGATTTTGCAAATCGTCCACAACCTTTTGTCGAACGCCATCAAGTTCACGCACTCTGGCGGGAAAGTGTTATTACGGGCAGATTTAAAGGGAAAATGGCTGCATTTGACGGTTTCCGATTCCGGGGCGGGCATTCCAGCAGACGAGTTGCCGCACTTGTTCGAACGGTTTTTTCAGGCAAATAATCAGGAGCACGCCAAAGCGGGCGGCACGGGCATCGGGCTTTCGCTGACCAAAGAATTGGTCAAAACCCTCGGCGGTGAAATCTCGGTGGAAAGCACCGTCGGTGTGGGCAGCACCTTTTTGGTGAAATTGCCGGTGACGAACCGCGCAGTTTTCATGGAAAAATGGGCAAACACCGGACTGGAAAACTGGAATACCTCCCTTGAAAACCGGCAAACCCGTCCGCCCTCGAACCCACCAAATGCCGATTCGTTGCTGCCGCAAGTCCTCGTCATCGAAGACAACCCCGACGTGGTGGAATACCTCGCCGCCTGCCTCAGTGAAAATTACCAGTTGGACTTCGCCTACAATGGCAGGGCTGGCATCGAAAAGGCGCTGGAAACCATCCCCGACCTCATCGTGAGCGACGTGATGATGCCTGAAAAAGACGGCTTTGAGGTGGTGGAGGCCCTAAAGAACGACGAGCGCACGAGCCATATCCCCATCATTTTACTGACCGCAAAAGCCGATGTGCAAAGCCGCCTGACCGGGCTGCGGCGTGGGGCGGATGCCTACCTCTCCAAGCCGTTTCACCAGGAAGAGTTGTTGGTGACGGTGGCCAATTTGCTGGAACAGCGGAGGAAGTTGCAAGAAAAGTTCGCCAGTTGGCAGTTGGCAGGTCCTGTCCCGTCAATTCGGGATGGCAGTCAACGACAGGTAACCGACGACCTGCTGCCAACTGGCGAACTAAATTTAGAAGACGTTTTCTTGCAAAAATTCCGCTCCATCGTGGAGGCGAACCTGTCCGACACGGAATTTGAAATGCCGCAACTGGAGCGGGCGCTGGCGATGAGCCGCAGCCAGATTTTCCGCAAGGTGAAGGCGCTCACGGGCAAGTCGCCAAGCCTGTTCATCCGTTCCATCCGCCTGCACCACGGGAGGCATTTGCTCCAAACGACGAGCCTCACCTTTTCAGAAATTGCTTACCAAGTGGGCTATTCTGCCCTGAATAATTTCTCCGATGCGTTCATGGAAGAATTTGGGGAAAGACCGACGTCGGTAAGGGGTTGAACCTGTCATGCAACATCTTTCTCCCTCATTATCAGTTAGTTAGGAATTCCTCGCCGTTTCCTTTGCAACATAGCAAGTAAAGAAAAATCTTGCCCTGCAACCTGCCAAGTAGTCTTTGACCGATAAGAGGTAGGGCTTTGCCGCCGCCCGCCCACACCTTTGTATCATTCCTGAAAGGCAGGTTTGCAGCCACTTGATTTATATCGAAAAATAAATGCCGAGGAGGTGGTAACCAATCTTGCAATTCAGGACAAATAACCATTCGCTGGAGAAGCCCACAAACAACAAAATCCTTCAGTCATGAAAAATCAAATGCAATCAACCACTCAAAACGCAGCATCAAAAAAGCATCAAATGAAAGCAACAACCATTTCCATCGCCCTAATCCTTTTCCTTGGCTTCAGCTTTTCGCTCTCCGCTCAAACCACCGCTGTTTGGCAGGGTGGCAAGCCGGGCCGCACCACCGACTGGAACTGCCCCGCCAACTGGAGCGAGGGCCGGGTGCCCGACGAGTTCACGCAGGTCATCATCCCCAGTGGTGCCAACAGCTACCCTGTCATCCAATTCGCCCCAACACCCATTGACGCCCTGCTGATGGAAGCCGGCACCTCGCTTACCATCCAAGACGGCGCAAGGCTCGCCATCCTCGGCGAAACAGGCATTTTCAATGGCGTCACCGTCCTTGGTCAAATCGAGAACAATGGCGCGCTTGAAATCGGCGAAGCCGTGAACATGAGCACTGCCTTTTTGAAGCAAGTACATGGCAACGGTATCGTCGTAAGCCCTTCCGCTGGCATGGACACGCTGGCGAGGCGGCGCTGAATTTCCGTACGAATGATAGCCATTCTCGTAAATGAGGACAAATAACCATTCGCTGGAGAAGCCCTTAAACAACAAAATCCTTTAGTCATGAAAAAACAAATTAAAACAAGTCTTTTCACCGCAGTCATAGGCCTTGCCCTGACAGGAACCATGCTGTCAAGTTCAACCAAGGAGACGGGAACAACTGCCGCTTCCGCCAGCCAAATGCCGGTTTCTCAGGAGTTGTCGGCGGAACCCGCAGCTGTTGCCGTTGAGTCCCCGAAACTTCCTTTCACTTTCTACCTCAACCTTATGACCGCTTTTACCAATGGCGGCTCCATCAACTTTAACATGATGGGCGAAGAGGAGCAGTCTTTCTTTCGGAACGAAATGCCCAAATGGGGCATGGAGCAGTAACCCGCCTTTTTAACCGGATTTCTAAAACCATCCTATCATGAAAACAGCAAGGATTTTTCCATGCCTTATGCTCTTATGCAGCATGTTTTTGTTGAGCAGTTGCTCGGCGTATCAATTGGCGCAATGGTCGCACGGCGAAAGTGCCACAACGCCATCTGGGGCGGGCGACAATCATCCCGGAAGTTACTGCCAACATCGCCCGAATAGGCCAAGTTTTGTTGGTAGCATGTCCGGGACTTCGATATATTCCATGCGAGAGGAATACTATCCATTTTGCTACAAATGCAGGCAATAGTTCGAGCCAAAAACAAAAACCTAATGAAGACCGCAGCTTCGGTGAAAGCCGGAGCTGCATTTTTTAGCAACTCATCCATTTTCTCAACCATAAATTCATTAAAAATGAAAAACAACCTTTTTTATTCCCTATTGGCAATATGCCTTTTCTCAATTTTTTCCTGCCAACAAACGCCTGAAGCCCCCGTGGCTGCTGCAACGGTGGAAACCCCTGCACCGCCCGATATGGCGGCTATTAAAGCTGAAATCCAGGGCTTGACAACAGCTTATGCCGTGGCACATACCGCAGGAGATGCAGCGGCAGTGGCAGCTTTCTATTCAGATGATGCAGTGACCATGGGTGACGATATGCCAGCAACGATGGGTAAGGCTGCTATTTTGAAAGACTTGGAGGAGTCTTATGCCAAAAGGAAACCGGGTAACACTACGAATTTTGAAACTATCGAGGTATTTGGCGATGAAAACAGGGTGGCCGAGATAGGCAAAGGCACCACAAAAGACGCTGCTGGCAAGGTGGTCTCTACCGGAAAATATATGGCGATATGGGAAAAACGCAACGGCCAATGGCTGTGCATCCGGGACATAAGCAACGATGATGCGAAGGAGAAATAAATAGTTTAGTGTCGGCGTGGCTACGAGTCATGCCAACACTTTCCTCTATCTTGCTATTTCATTCAAACTAATTTCAACTAATGAAAAATTTCCTTTTTATCACAGCCCTGCTCTGCCTCACTGGCAGCAGCCTACAAGCCCAATCCGTCAACGACGAGCTTGAATTGCAAGCCTTTACCCGCCGTTTTATGGCCGCATATAATGCACAAGACCATGAAGCCATTCGGAAAATGTACACCGACGATGCCGTGCGCATTGACCAAGAGGGCAAACAAATAAATGGTGCTGAAAACATCGCCAATTTTTTTGCGGAGCAATTCCGGAATAATAATGCCACGCTGCTTTTAAAACATATCGGCATCAACTGGTCGGATGCCGAGCACGCCTGGGTAGCCAAAGGCAACTACGAGGTATATGGCAAAACCATCGTGTATGACATCCCGATTGACATTGTGGGCAGCTATGCCAATGCGATGCAAAAAAAGGACGGCGAATGGAAAATATCCAAATCATGGCTCACCCCATCCGATATGTCGAAAATAAAAGCGGAAATACAAGCCATGAATACGGCTTGGGCCAATGCCGCCAATGCCAAGGATGCCGCCACCATCTTGGATTTATATGCTGACGATGCCATCAGTATGCCCGATGATGCACCAGCACTGGTTGGCAAAGCTGCCATCAAAAAGGACATCGAAGCAGACTTTGCGAATAGGAAAAACTCAAAAACCTTCACGTATGAAACAGTGGATGTGTTCGGCGACGAAAACAGGGTAACGGAAACCGGAACAGTGATAGCGAGGGACGCCACTGGCAAAGTGGCCTATACCGAGAAGTACATTCAGATTTGGGAAAAGCGCAAGGGCAGGTGGCAGGTCATACGGGAGATTTACAACCATGATTCGAAGGTGCGATAAATGCCTTATAAAACCTCAATTGACCGTGAATTAATCTTCAACTATTCAACAATATTATTTCCTATAAAATGAAAAAATCGTTCTTATTCCTCGTCCTTGGCCTATTGGCCAACCTTGCTTTTGCCCAGCAAAAAGACCCGCTAACCAAATTGGCGGGTTTTGACCAATATATGGAACAACTTCTCAAAGACTGGAACGCTCCGGGCGTTGGTGTCGGCATTGTGGTAAAGGGCAAACTGGTCTTTGTCAAGGGCTACGGCTACCGGGATTATGACAAAAAAACGCCCATCACGGGCAATACGTTGTTCCAAATTGCTTCCAATTCCAAACTGTTCACGGCGGTAGCTGTCGGTATGGAGGTGGAAAATGGCAAATTGGAATGGGACAAACCCATCAAGAAATTTGTTTCGTCCATCGAGTTTTATAATGAAGACTTGAATAATAACGTGACCATGCGTGACATGCTATCGCACCGGACGGGCATATCACGTCACGATTTGATTTGGTTTAAATCCGAATTCAGCCGCAAGCAATTATTTGATAAATTAAAATACCTTGAACCCAGCCAGCCTTTGCGTCAGGGTTTTTTATACAATAACCTAATGTACACCGCTGCGGGTTATTCCATTGAATTACTGACGGGCAAAACTTGGGAGGAATATTTGCAGGTCAATATACTCAACCCGCTTGACATGAAAAGCACGGTGTTCACCATAGCCGATATGAAGAAAAGCAGTGATTATTTTACCCCTTATGATGAAAAACGGGACACGAATATTTTGTACCCAATTCCTTGGTACGAAGAGCAGGGAGGCGTAGGCCCTGCCGGTGCGGTTATTTCCAATATCAATGATATGTCGCATTGGCTGATTGCATTGATGAACGACGGCAATTACAATGGTAAACAGGTGATACCATCTGCAGTGCTTCAAGCCACGCTGCAACCCAGTATTCCGAATGGGAATAGCATGACCGCCAAGTACAAGGAAAAGCAAAATACGACGTATGGCATGGGCCGAAGTGTTTCATCATACAGGGGGCATTTATACACAGAACATGGTGGCGCATTGGACGGTATTTATTCGCAGGTTTCCTTTATGCCACAGGATAGTATTGGTGTCATTGTTTTTGCTATTGGCGACCATTGCCGGCCATTAATTGAAATTGTCAATTTCAATGTATTTGAACGCCTGCTTGGCCTTGACCAAACGCCGTGGAAAGAACGCCGGTTGAAGGAGTACCTCGAAGGCAAGAAAATACGCAGGGAGGCGAGACAGAAAGCGAGCGAAGGTCGTATTGCTGGCACAAAACCTTCTCATCTAATAGACGATTATATGGGTGAGTACGAACATCCGGCTTATGGCATTATTAAAATCACGAAGAAGGGCGAGGACATGCAGTTTGCGCTGAACAAAATCCAGTTGCCGTTGAGCCATTTCCATTATGACCGTTTTGATACGCCGGATGACCAGCGATTGGGGCTTTTCTCCCTCAATTTTACCACCAACCCACAAGGCGATATTGGCGGATTGACGGTTTCGGTAGATGAAAGCGAAGCCATATTCAAGCGCAGGCCCGATGCCTCGCTCAGCGACCCCGCAACGCTTGAATCTTATACAGGGAATTACGAAATAGCCGGCTCCGTCCTCACGGTTGCGCTCAAAAATAATGAATTGACAGTATCCTTTCCGGGTGCTCCCGCCACCCATTTAATTCCCTACAAATCCAGGGTGTTTAAGGCCAAAGAGTTTTCTGACATGACCATTGAATTTGTGATGGAAAACGGAAAAGCCACTGCCATGAAGCAGAAAGACCCTTCTGGGGAATATTTGATGAAGCGGAAGGTGTGATACCTTTACCATGAAAAAACATAACTGCATGGGTGTG
>JANPLH010000414.1:0-4563 GCA_031426435.1 Saprospiraceae bacterium
TGATAGTGACGCCCAACAACGCCATCATCACCGGGGACAACAGCATTTCCTGCTCCACTGGCTCCACCATCCTCAGCGGTGGCTCATCGGCTGGGGGTTCCAATATGACCTTTAGTTGGACGAACCAAAGTGGGCAGGTCATTGGCACACAAGCCGACGTGGCAGTCACTGCTGCGGGCACCTATACCCTCACCATCAGTAGCACGGCTGGCACCAGCATCTGCACCGACCAGGAATCCATTGTCGTAACCGCTACGACGCCACCCAACGCATCCGCTACCGGTGGCACCTTATCGTGTTCAGCTTCTTCGATTACCATCAATGGCAATTCCACCACTTCGGGCGTCACGTATGGTTGGACTGGACCGGGCGGCTATACCTCCAACCTGCAAAACCCAAGCGTCTCGGTGATTGGCACTTATGTGCTTACCGTCACCAGTTCCAGCGGCTGCACGGCTACGGCTTCGGCAGTGGTCAATGGCAATTCCAGCTTGCCCAATGCTTCCGCCACGGGCGGTACGGTGGACTGCGACACGCCGACCCTCACCCTGCAGGGCAATTCCACCACACCTGGCGTCACCTACGCTTGGACGGGCCCTGGCGGCTATACCTCCAACCTTCAAAACCCAACCAACGTCGGCACCCCCGGCACTTACATACTGACCGTCACTGCCGCCAATGGTTGCTCCACACAAGCTTCGGCGCTCGTCAGTCAAGACAATACCGCCCCCAATGCCAATGCTGCTGGTGGCGGTGCACTTACCTGTACCGCTGGCTCCATCAACTTGCAAGGCAGTTCCACCACCGCCAGTGTGACCTATGCTTGGACGGGGCCAGGTGGCTATACTTCTGCGCTGCAAAACCCGACCGTGAACGCAGCAGGTACCTACGTGCTGACCGTCACTGGCATCAATGGTTGCACCGCAACCGACAGCGAAATTGTGACGGCCAACCAAGGCATTCCCAATGCTACCGCAACGGGCGCAACGCTCAACTGCACCAACCCATCCCTTGCCATTAATGGCGGCTCAACGACCACGGGCGTCAGCTTCGCATGGACGGGTCCGGGCGGCTTCACATCTCCTTTGGAAGACCCAAACGTTTCAACATCAGGGACTTATGTGCTGACCGTGACCGCTGCCAACGGCTGTACTGCCAGTGCTTCTGCCACCGTTGGGCAAGACGTTGCGCAGCCAAATGCCACTGCCACGGGCGGCATACTCACCTGCACCAGTGGCAGTGTCGCCCTTGCGGGCAACTCCACTTCATTTGGTATCACCTACGGTTGGACTGGCCCTGGCGGTTATACTTCTGCTTCGCAAAACCCGACCGTCACCACGGCAGGCACCTACGTGCTGACCGTCACTGCTGCCAACGGTTGCACCGCAAGCGCATCCGCCTCCGTGCAGCAGGACGCTGGACTGCCCAATGTGTCGGCCAGCGTTAGCGGCCCCCTCGATTGCAATATCAATACGGTAACGCTTTCCGGCGGCTCGACGACGGCGGGCGTAACCTTGGTTTGGACGGGGCCGGGTGGCTTTACCTCCACCGATTTGAACCCGATGGTGAGCACCCCGGGTGCCTATATACTGACCGCAACCAGTACCAACAGCTGCACGGCACAAGCCTTGGCAACCGTGATTTTGGATGATGCCCAGCCGGACATTCAGGCCACTGGCGGGGAACTCACTTGCGCAGCGACCAGCGTTGTTTTGGATGGCGAAAGCACAACGCCCGGCGTCAGCTACGCATGGGCAAGCCTGCCCGGCAGCGTTCCCGCTGGCAACACGGAGGACATATCGGTTTCTTCCGCAGGGCTTTACGAACTCACCGTGACGGCACCAAACGGCTGTACCGCCGCACAGACCGTCACCGTGGATGCCGATGCCAATACGCCCGATATTTCCGCCACGGGCGGCAACCTCAATTGCACCCAAACAGTGGCCATCCTGAATGGGGGCTCCACCTCCACGGGCGTTAGTTATGAATGGACAGGGCCGGGCGGCTTCATTGCGCAGCAAGCAGACACAACTACCACCCTTGCAGGCACTTATTTGTTGGTGGTGGCTTCGCCAAATGGCTGCTCCGCAACGCAGCAGGTGGTCGTCTCCGCCGCTGACACCCAAGCACCCACGGCACAGGCGGACGGGGGCATACTCAGTTGCGGCACTGCCGCAATAATACTCATGGGCAACTCGCAAACGGCGGGTGTCACCTGGTCATGGACAGGCCCTGGCGGCTTCACTTCCACGCAGCAAAACCCAAGCGCTTCGGTGCCGGGTACCTACGTGCTGACCGTCACCGCTCCAAATGGCTGCACCGCTGCCGACAATGCCATCGTGGCACAGGACGCCAATGCACCAACGGCTACGGCCACTGGCGGCACCTTGTCTTGCTCGCAAACCAGCTTGCAATTGATGGGCTCCTCCTCCGTGCTTGGGGTCACTTGGGCCTGGACAGGGCCGGGCGGCTTCACCTCCAATCAGCAGAATCCCAATGTCACGGCTCCGGGCAATTATACTTTGACCATTACGGCTGGTAATGGCTGCCAAGGCACCGCAACGACCATCGTTGCCGCAGACAGCGGCATCCCCAACGCAACGGCCACGGGCGGTACCCTCACCTGCACCAGCACTGGCATCGCCCTTGCGGGCAATTCCTCCACGCAGGGCGTCACCTACGCCTGGACGGGGCCGGGCGGCTTCACTTCCACGCAACAGAACCCGACGGTTTCGACGGCTGGCACTTATACCCTGACCGTCACTGCTACCAACGGCTGCACCGCCACTGCGAATGCCACGGTCAACAATGATTCAAACCTGCCAAACATCACGGCCACAGCGCCCGTATTGGATTGCAATACGCTTTCGGTGGTACTCAACGGTGGCTCCTCCACGCCCAATGTCACCTACGCATGGACGGGGCCGGGCGGCTTCACCTCCACGCTTTCTGACCCAACGGCCACCTTGCCGGGTGCCTATACCTTCACCGTCACGGCTCCCAATGGTTGCTCCGCAACGATGAACCTGAACGTGGTGCAGAACCTGACACCGCCCAACGTTTCGGCCAATGGCGGCAATATCACCTGTGCCAACCCGACCATGAACCTACAGGGCAGCTCCACCACACAAGGGGCCAGCTACGCATGGACAGGGCCAAATGGTTTTACCAGCAATCAGCAGAACCCTGCTGTGACGCAGGGCGGCACTTATACGCTCACGGTGACTGGCGTCAATGGCTGTACCGCCACTGCCACTGCCACTGTTACCGCCGATGCCGGCATTCCCATCGTGACGGCCACGGGCGGAACCCTTACTTGTTTGGTGGCTTCGGTGCAATTGGCGGGAACATCGAACATCACATCGGGCATCACATGGGCATGGACGGGGCCGGGTGGCTTCACCTCTTCGGAGCAAAGCCCAAGTATCTCGCAAGCAGGCAATTATGTGCTGACGGTGACGACCACGGCGGGCTGCTCCTCCACGGCACAAGCGGTGGTAGCAGATGATACGGCGGCACCCACGGCCTCCGTTGCGCCAGCCGACCAATTGGATTGCATCACGCCCAATACCAGCTTGGACGGTACGGGCAGCAGCACTGGGGCGGGCATCAGCTTTGTCTGGACGACCACGGGCGGCAATTTCGTCAATGGCGAAAACACCCTGACGCCCACCGTGGACGCCGCTGGCACCTATACCCTCACCGTCACCGGGGCGAATGGCTGCACGGATGTAGCGAACGTCGTCGTGGCCCTGAGCGATGCCACCCCCAACGGCGCTGACCTGACCGTGAACCAGCCTTCGTGCTTTGGCGACGTGAACGGCTCCATCCTAATAGGCGACGTGAGCGGCGGTACACCGCCATTCCTTTATTCGTTGAACAATAGCCCGTTGGGGACCACCAATAGTTTTCCGAACCTGCCGCCAGCGACCTATACGCTGACCATTTCCGATGCAACGGGCTGCACCTTCCAGACGGAGGCGACACTGACCGCCCCAGAGGAAGTGACCCTTTCCTTGGAAACCGACCTGCAAGCTGAGGTGCTTTCACTTGGCGAAAGCGTGGAACTGCAAGGGAACGTGAGCGTGCTTGCCAGCAGCTTGTCCAGCATTGTTTGGACGCCTATTGGCATTGACTCCAGCTGCCTTAACTGCCTGACGCTCTCCGTGGCACCCCTCGTGACGACCACCTACTCGCTCACGGTGGCTGACGCCAATGGCTGCTCGGCCACCGACCAGGTGACGGTCATCGTTAAGATTGATCGCCCGGTTTATGTGCCAAACGTCTTCTCGCCCAACGACGACGGCATCAACGACCTGCTCACTATTTTTGGCGGCAGCACGGTGACCAAGGTCAAGTCCTTCCTCCTGTTCGACCGCTGGGGAGAAATCATGTATGAATACTATAATTTCCAACCAAACCAACCCGCCTATGGTTGGGACGGTAAGCACCGTGGCGATGTACTGGACCCCGCTGTGTTCATCTGGTTCGCCGAAGTGGAGTTTGTGGATGGTCGGGTGGTGTTGTATAAGGGGGATGTGGCGTTGGTGCGGTGAGGAAAAA
>JANPLH010000415.1:0-10686 GCA_031426435.1 Saprospiraceae bacterium
ACCTCGACCTCTTCGTGACCAATGCCGGGAACGAGCCTAATTACCTTTACAAGAACAACGGGGACGGTACTTTTACTAAAATAACCAGCGGTACCGTTGCCACCGACAGGGGCGATGCGCACGGCAGTGCCTGGGCCGATTGGGACAACGACGGCGACCTCGACCTCTTCGTGGCAAGGGATGGCCGCAACAACAGCCTGTACCGCAACGATGGTGGTGATGTTTTTACCAGCATCAGCAACGCCATGACCACGGGCGGCGGCCTATCCTTCGGCAGTGCCTGGGCCGATTACGACCGTGACGGCGACCTCGACCTCTTCGTGGCCAACCGACTTGGCACCGGCAATTTCTTTTATAAAAACACCAGGGGCACCTGCAACAACTGGGCGAGTATCAAACTGATTGGTACCAATTCTAATAAATCGGCTATTGGCGCAAGGGTCTATGTCACCGCCACCATCAATGGGAATGTGGTTACTCAAATGCGGGAAGTTAGTGCCCAAACAGGCGGCGGCACGGGCGGCCAAAACGACCTTGCCCTTTCCTTTGGATTGGGCAATGCCACCTCGATTAGCAACATCACCATCGAGTGGCCATCCGGCTACCAGCAGGTGGTGACAAACCAGCCAATGAACCAATTTTTGCAATTTACGGAAGTGGATGGCGCTGAAATATGCGGCACCGTTTTCAACGATATGAACATGAACTGCGTGCAGGAAGTGGGAGAATATGGTATCTCTGGGGTTGCAGTTGTATTAAACCCAGGCGGCATCACAGCTTATTCCGATGCCGATGGCGATTATGCGGTATTCGTAAGGCCGGGCATTTACACCCTGCAAGAGATTCCAAGTGCTATCTGGGCACCAAACTGTCCAAATGCACTTGGCACCAGGACGGTCAACGCTGCCTCCCTCGGTGGCACCTACTGCGGCAACGACTTCGGCAACCGAGCACTGGTATCGCAGCCCGATCTTTTCACCGAGATATTCATAGCGGCGCATCGGATTGGTGCAAACAACCTTATCGTTGTCAACTATGAAAACATCGGGGCCGTGGATGCCACATCCTCCATTTTGGAAGTGACCCTACCTTCCGAGATAGAGGTGCTGCTGACGTCCTTGCCACAGTTACCGGCAAAGGCGAATAGCGTGTCATTTGACCTTGGTACGCTTCCGCCCAATGCGAAGGGCATCGTGTACATATCCTACACCGTAAACTTGAGTACGCCCGTTGGAAAGGTATTGAACGTTGCTTCCAAAATTTCCAGCGGGAATATTGACTTCAACAATTCAAATAACGCCTCTGCAGATATTTCACCAGCGGTGGCTTCTTATGACCCGAACGATATTGCCGTCAGCCCTACCCGTTACGTCAAAAAAGGGGAGTGGCTGCAGTACAAAATCAGGTTCCAAAACGTGGGCAACATACCTGCTGCACAGGTACGGGTAGAGGACGAACTGCCAGAGGGCCTCGACCTCTCCACGATTGAACTTGGGAGGGCGAGCCATACCTATAAGTTCCAGGCCAATGGTCGTCAGTTGGTTTGGACCTTCCCAAACATCAACCTCGCCGACAGCTTGAGCAACGAGAAAGAAAGCCACGGCTTCATCACTTTCAGAATCAAGCCGAAAGATGGCTTATCCATTGGCGATCGAATGCTGAACCGTGCAGCCATTTATTTCGACAACCTTGAGCCAGTTATCACGAACACGGTTGAGAACGTGCTGACAGACGAGATAGCAAAAGAATCAAAAGCATTGGCAAAACCGCTGCAAATACAGCCCAACCCGACTTCGGGCAAGGTGCTGGTGCAGTCGTTCGACATGAGCTTGGAGCCGGATGCTTTCTTCGTTGAAATCAGGGTTTTTGACCAGTTAGGCAGGCAAGCCTACGAATCACAAGTGGTGGCCAACCAACGCCAAGAGCTTTACCTACACCATCTGACCTCCGGCACCTACCACGTAAAGGCATTGGACAGTAAAGGCAGGGGTTATTATGGAAAGCTCGTGCTGATGAAGGAGTGAGTTGGGTACGCCCATTATAGCTTCCTGCGTAAAAAGTGGAAAGGATTAAACCCTGCATTCCCAAATTGGGAATCATTTACCGCAACAAGTAAACACAAAAACGATAATTAATGGCCAACTCGTTGATTTTCAACGGGTTGGCCTTTTTTGATTTATTGGCATTTTTATCGTTGAAAAGAACAGCTTGGTGTTTATTGGCGGCACCGTCGCTATACACACCCTGTGCTAGTGATAATGAAACACACCCGCTCATGTACCGCAGCAATGCCATGCTCAACAATATCATCCTCTTGCTCACGCTGAGGATTTTGAGCTATTTCACCCTGTTCCCCGATTCGGTTTTCTTGACGCAGGTCACCAAAACAGGGCTTCGTGTGCTGCTCACCATCACCGCCTTTTTCATGCTGAAATCCCTACGGGACAAGCACCGGGCCTTTTCCTTTTCCTACGACAACCTCACGCCACTGCTGCTTTATGGGGCATACCTGCTCTTGGGCCTGATGTCGGTTGGCTGGGCGGCTCTGCCACAATATGCCTTGCTGCAATGGAGCATGATTGCAGAAGCCCTTGCATTTGCTTGGTTTTTCACGCAACTCGTCACCTACTACAATGCCCTAAGCGACCACCATGCCCGGTTTTCCCTCGTCTTTGGGCGGGCGGCGTTGTTCATTGGCATCGGCTTTATCGCTGGCTGGTACCTTGACCCCGAAACCTTCGCCCGCATGACCCACAAGGGCGAAGTGGCCAGGCTTGGCGGCATCATCATCAACCCCAACGAGCTGGGCATGTTGGCGGTGCTGGGCGGCGTCATGGGCTTTAACGAGCTGTTGGACAAGCGCTCAAAATACCTCAACTTGCTCCTGCTGGCCGTCAGTGTGATGGTGCTGCTGCTTACGCAATCTCGCTCTTCGTTGCTGGCCTTCCTGCTGGTTTCGGCGATTTTCGTTATTCGTTTGCAAAATATCCGAATCATCACCTTGTCCATCATCGGGGTGGTGCTGGTGCTGCCCTTTCTTTTCCAGTCCATCATCCTCAAACAGGGCAACATGGAAGAGGTGATGAGCATGACCGGGCGGCTTCCCTTTTGGCGTGACCTGCTCGCCGACGGTTTCACCAAGCGTCCCCTTTTCGGCTTCGGTTTCATGTGCGTGGCCGACGGCGAATACTTCCAGAGCATACACTCCTACGCTGCCAAAATGACCCACAACACCTTCGTGCAGGTGCTGCTCAACCTCGGTCTTGCCGGTATTTTTATTTGCATTCTGCAAATGTTGGCCACGTTTTTTGCCATTGGGAACAGTGGCCATGGCACCTGTGGCCATGCCAACAACCGTGGGCTGGCCTGGATGATGCTCATCCCCATCCTCATCAACTCCTTCACCGAGTTTGGCATCTTCGGCGAATCCAACTATGGCATCCAGTTTTACCAGTTGCTCATCTTGCTTTTTGTGATAAAAACCGTACCTGTCACCTATGCGCCGCCCGTGCGCTACGGCCTACCCAAAACGGCGATGGCATGAAATCAGGCAACGACGAAGCCGCTATTTTGGCCAATATCTTCTTTCCCGGCCAAAAAAATGTCCAACTTCTCCAGGACTTTGATGCACCGTCCAGCGGAAGTACTTGCTTGCTTGCCTTCGGCAATGAAAGGGAACAGCCCGGCTGGCAGTGCTTGAGTTTTGGCTACATCAATAACCCTGACGGCAGCATCCGCTGGCTGTACCCAATTGGCAGCAAGCGTCCTTATTTTCTTAAGCTCTACAACGGTTCCGGTTGGCGCAGCAGCTTGTTCAAAAAATTGTTCAGCTTGGCTTTTCGGTCAGGCAGGGAGCGGTTGGCGAGGTCGGGCATCTTGCATGTTTATTACAAAAATCCACTCCCGCTCGGCGGCTTGTTATCGTTTTGCCCTTCGGGCAATATGGCCATCTTTACGGGCACGGTCGGCGAGAACCGAAAGGCCGTCGCAGCATTGGAAGACCAGCAAGGTCGTCACTGGTTTTACAAACAGCCACTGACCAAAGCGGCAGAAAAACTCACGCAGAACGAGGCAAGTGTTTTGGCTGAATTGTCGCAGTACGATTTTCAAAAAATAGTCATTCCAACCGCCAAACCTTATGGGTCAGGCCTGATGGTATCAGACGTGAAGCCAACAGCAGCCAGCAATAG
The DNA here is from genome assembly GCA_031426435.1 of Saprospiraceae bacterium. Lineage (GTDB taxonomy): Bacteria > Bacteroidota > Bacteroidia > Chitinophagales > Saprospiraceae > UBA6168. The sequence continues at coordinate 4,191 of JANPLH010000415.1, forward strand.
TTTTGAACTTCAACCCGCTCATTTTGAGGCAGTTGCGGAGCTTGCGCAATGGATGCTACAACAGCTAAGACTTGGTGACCTGCCTTTTTGGAAGGAGATGAACGAGCACCTGAAAGCCCTACAAAATCAGCCCATTCTCAATGACCTGCCCCCCTATACCGTCCACCGGGTCATTGCGAAGCTGCTGGCATTGCGCAGCAAAATAGACCCTAAAAAAAAGGTGCCTACCACCCTTGCCCACGGCGACTTCACTCCCTGGAACATGTACATCGGCCACGGCCAGTTGCATGTTTATGATTGGGAGCTTTCGGAGCGGCTGCCCTTGCTCTACGATGTTTTTCACTTCATTTTCCAATCCGGTGTTTTGGTGAAACGGCAGCCATACAACGGCATCCAAACGGCAGTTTTTTCGATGAAAAAAAAGGAAGTGGTGCAGCAGATGCTGGCAGGGCAGGGGAGTACTTTCGAGGAACTTTATCAGCTTTACCTGCTCCGCAATACCAGCTATTACCTGCTGAAATACCTACGCCAAAAACCGTTGCACAAGCAAGCTCATTGGCAGTTGGCGGCATGGGATGCTGCACTTTGAACGTTGTCGCCGTTGTCTTTGGAACTAAAATTTGAGAGCACAAGTGGAATTAATTTTTAGGTGAGTCTAAAAATATATTATTAGCAGACGAAAAATCATATTTTTGCGGCTGTAAAAAAAACAGCTTAATGAAATATACCCTAACCTTTGCGACCCTTGTCCTTTTTCCCATTCTTATTTTAAAAGCCCAAACTGCCAACCTCGTGGGCAGCGTTGTGAGCGGAGGCAAGCCTGTGCCTTATGCCTATTGCGCCGTTGTTGATTGGAAGATAGCTGCCATTGCCGACGAGCATGGCCATTTCCAGCTGCAAGTTCCACAGGAAGGGCATTACGAGCTTGAGGTTACGAGCCTCGGTTTTTTGCCCCAGGCAGCGCTATTGTATATTGCAAGCGGGGAGGCCAAAACCTTGGTCATCGAATTGGAAGAAGCGCCATTTTCCCTCAATGCCGTCGTCGTTTCCGGTACCCGAACCGACCGCCGCCGCTTGGATAGCCCAGTGGCGGTAAACGTGATGACCAGCACCAGTTTTCAGGTCACGCAATCCAATACGCTATCGGAGGGGCTTTGCTTCCAGCCGGGCTTGCGCATGGAAACGGACTGCCAGACTTGCAACTATACCCAATTGAGAATGAATGGGTTAGGTGGTAGCTATAGCCAGATATTGATTGACAATCGCCCTGTTTTCACCCCTTTGATGAGCCTTTACAGTTTGGAGCAGATTCCCGCTTCGCAAATCGAGCGGGTGGAGGTGGTGAAGGGTGGCGGCTCGGTGCTGTACGGTGCCAATGCCATCGCTGGCACGGTGAATGTACTGACGAAAATGCCTACTAAAAACGAGTGGTCAGTGGCAGCCAACTCGGCGCTGATTGACGGTCAATCGCTGGACCATTTTTTCAACGGCAATGCCTCCATCATCAACGAGGAGAAAACGGCGGGCATCAGCTTGTTCACCTCACACCGCAGCCGGGAGCAGTACGATGCCAATGGCGACGGCTTCTCGGAGATGCCTGTGCTGCGCAACAATTCGCTCGGCTTCAAGACCTATTTGAAACCAAATGCACAGCACAAACTGCAACTGAATGGCTGGAGCATCAACGAGTTTAGGCGGGGCGGCAATGCCTTCGACCTTCCCGCCGACCGTGCCGACCAGTCGGAGGAACGCAGCCAGCAGGTCTGGGTGGGTGGGGCAGACTATCATTTTACCCCAAAAAATGCCAAAACCAACCTAAATGCTTACCTCTCTGCCCAAAAAACGGACCGACGCCACTACACGGGCATTGACCAGGCCGAGGGCTGGGGCAATTCCGATAGCAAGACATGGACGGGCGGCCTGCAAGCCAATAGAAAGCTCGACTACTGGGGCGGCACCAATTCGCTCACCTTCGGCATCGAGCATCAGCACGACGATACTTTTGATGAAATTGCTGCCTACAATTACCTGATTGACCAAGTGACCAACCTCACGGGGCTTTTCCTTCAAAGCGACTGGGACCTCACCCCGAAGCTCACCTTGTTGTCAGGGCTACGGCTCAACAAGCATAACTTCTTGGAAAATATCGTGGCCACACCCCGGATTTGTGCACTGCTAAAACCGCTGGAAAACCTGCAAATACGGGCGTCTTGGGCACAAGGCTTTAAAGCCCCGCAGGCTTTCGAGACGGACATGCACATCGCCTTTGCGGGTGGGGGCGTTTCGGTGATTCAGGTATCGCCCGAACTGGTGCAAGAAACCTCCAACAGTTTTGCCCTTTCACTTGACTTCAACCGATTTACGGCTAAATATGTCTATGGCTTCACGCTGGATGCCTTCCGCACAAGGCTTTTCGATGCTTTTGTGCTTGTGGAAAACGGCACGGATGCCAAAGGCAATATTTTATTGCTCCGCAAAAATGGCGGTAGCTCCTCCGTGCAGGGACTAACCGTGGAGGGGCGGTTCAATTATGACCAAAAAGTACAGTTGGAAACAGGCTTCACGCTTCAAACCGCCTGCTTCGATAGCCCCGTAGCATGGTCGGCGGAGGTGCCCGGTACCAAGGACTTTTTGCGGACGCCCAACCGCTACGGCTTTTTTACGCTGCTTTTTTTACCAGAAAGCAAATCAAACGGTTCACTGTCAGGAGTTTACACAGGCAGTATGAAGGTGCCGCATTTTGGGGGAGCGCCAGGCATCGGACAGGATGTGCTGTTCAACTCGCCTAGTTTCATGGAACTGAACGCAAAGCTGAACCATCGGATACACCTGCACAGCATAGAGACCGACCTTGAGTTTTCGGTGGGCGTTCAGAATATTTTCAATGCCTACCAATCGGATTTTGACTTGGGGAAATACCGTGACAGCAACTATATCTACGGTCCGGCAAGGCCAAGGACGGTGTTTGTGGGCTTGAAATTTGGGGTGTTTTAACGTGCTTCAAAACCCATACTCTTCCAATTTCCGGTACAACGTCGCCAGCCCAATGCCGAGCAATTCGGCGGTCTTAGTCTTGTTGCCCTTTGTATGGGCCAACACCTTGCGGATATGCAGTTTCTCGATTTCCGCCAATTTCATCAAGTCCAATTGGTTGCCCGACTCCGTGTATTGGAAGTCGTAGGGCAGGCAGTCGAGCGTGAGGTCGGGGCCAGAGGCGAGGATGACCGCCCGCTCGATAATGTTCTTTAGCTCCCGGATATTGCCCTTCCAGGGATGATTGTTGAGGGCCTTGGAGAACGCCTCGTCCATGCCTAGCGGCGAGTGGTTCATTTTGGCGCTGAACATTCGGATGAAATGCCCGGCCAGCAATTGGATGTCGCTTTGGCGCTCGGCCAACGACGGTAGCCGGATGTTGAAGACAGAAAGGCGGTAGAAGAGGTCGAGCCTGAAATTGCCCTTTTCGCTCTCGATTTGCAGGTCACGGTTGGTGGCGGCGATGATGCGCACGTCCACCTTTGTTTCTTTGGTTTCACCAACTTTCATAAAGGTGCCAGTCTCTAACACCCGCAGCAGCTTGGCTTGCAGCACGTGGTCCATCTCCCCGATTTCATCCAGAAAAATGGTGCCGCCATTGGCCTCTTCAAAGAGGCCGATTTTGTCCTTTATCGCCCCGGTGAACGAGCCTGCCTTGTGGCCGAACATTTCGCTTTCGAGCAGTTCTTTGCCGAGTGCGCTGCAATTGATGGCCACAAACGGCTTTGTGCTGCGCCCGCTGGCACCGTGGATGGCTTGCGCAAACACCTCCTTGCCCGTTCCCGTTTCGCCCGTGAGCAGTACGGTGGTGCTGGTGGCGGCCACTTTTTTTGCCATTTCCATCGCCTGCTGCATCGGCTTGGACTGCCCCACCACCTTGCTGAAACTATGCCGCTGCCCATTGGCGCTGGCCGCCATTTCCTTGGTCTCGAACTGCTGCAATGCCTTGTCCACTGCCCGGCTGAGGAGTGGGATGATTTTGTTGTTGTCGTCCCCCTTGGTGATATAATCAAAGGCCCCGGCCTTGATGGCCGTCACGCTGTCCGGTATGGCTCCAAAGGCTGTGAGCAGAATTACCTCGCTCTGTGGGCTGAGGGCCTTGATTTTTGACACCATTTCCACCCCATTGGCATCGGGCAGCTTCACGTCGCAGATAATGGCGTGGATTTTTTCCTGTTGCAAAACCTTCAATCCCTTTGCCCCGGTCTCCGCCTGGAATACCTCGTAGCCCTCCAGCCGGATAATGCGGCTGAGGAGGGTTCGGATGTCGTTTTCGTCGTCTATGATGAGGATATTTGCTTTCATGCTGGAAGCAAAGGTAGGTATTGGAAATTGAGAAATTAGTAAATTAGAAATTGGAAAATAACCTACCTGCTGATAGGCAGAGAGATTGAAGGAAATTGTGGGCGAGTTGAAAAACGAGGCGTGGATGAGGCAGTATAAAAAAAGGCGCTGATTGAGGTCAGCGCCTTTTTTTCATCGAATAATGTCAATATACCCTCGCAGCAAATCCGGTGCTGGCACCGTGCCAGTCACTCGTTGCTCCAAAACCTTGCAAGTATAGTAATAAGTGCCCGCTGCCAGCATTTTACCGTTCATGTTCTTGCCGTCCCAATTGATATTGGGGTCATTGGAAGTGAAAACGAGCTCGCCCCAGCGGTTGAAGACTTTCAAGTCAATGCTTTCAATGAAGCAGTAAGGGTAGGGGATGAACAGCTCGTTCTTTCCATCGTCGTTCGGCGTGAAGGCATTGGGGAGGGTGTAGAACGGGCAGTTGTCGGTGCAGATGACATTGCTCAGTTCGCTCTCGTTCAAGAAAGTATCCAATGCCGTGATGGCGTAGCAGCCCACCAGCCCTTGCGCCTTTGTTCTATCATGGAAATAGGTGGTGTCGCCCGAAGAATTCACTTCGTAGAGCAACTCAAAATCACCCGTTTCAAAAGGTTTGTAGTACACCCGATAGCTCACTACGTCATCCGTTTCTTCACAAATGGTCATGGGGTTGTTCCATTTGAGGTCGTTGCCAAGGTCGGTTACTTCCAAGCATGATTCCCCAGAGTTGCAGATATTGCTGACCTCCAAAATGGGCGGACAGGGTGCCACGTTGTCATAAGGAACCGCACAAGCTTCCTGCGAAAGATTGATGAGCGGGGAGGGTATCCCCACGAAGTTATAAGTGCCCTCTGTGCGCACATAATAGCAATATTCACGGCCATTCTGCAAGCCCAAGTCCACGTAGAAGCTATCAGTGGTGACGCCAATGGAGTCCCATTGTGCTCCGTTCTGCCGGAAAATCACGAAATTGGTGTTCGTCCAAGGCACCTCGTAAGGCCAGGTCAGGATGTTGCGATTGTCCGTCGGCTCAACTTGAAGGTACACGGAGGAAGCAGTTGGAGAATCGGCAAAGGGAGCGTTTTCACCGTTCACATAAAACTCGATTTTGTAGGTATATGGCTTCCCTTTGGTATCCAGGCCGGGGGCTTGGTCTATGAACTGCGATTGCGTAAGCTGCCAAAAAGTAGGGCTGGTGAAATCTGAAATAGTGGTAAAGTTGGTGCCACCAATGCCTTCCGCCCGTTTAAGCACATAGCGATATGGGCCGGGGTTGAGCAGCGTGTCGAGGTCTTGGGCTACGGGCTTCACCCAGCGCACGTCAATAATGCCATTGGTGTTGCTGGTCTCGACGACGCTTACGTTGGTGATGAGCGGCACATCGAGTAGTTGGATGCAGACTTCGACAGAAGCGAGGCTTTCCACCAAGTTGTAGGGGTGGTCGGAATCGGTTCGCTTCGCAAAAATGCCAAGCACACGGTAACAATAGATGCGGCCTCTTTCAACGTCTTCGTCTTTGTACGAGTAGCGATTATTGGCCATGTCGAGGGTGTTTGCAATCTTTACATACCCTTTTCCCTCCAGGCCTGGGTCTTCGCAGTTGGGCGTAAAGGGGTTCGGGCTTTCCCTCCGCCAAACAGAAAAGGCAAAGAAATACTCATTGGCTGCGTTCTCGCATACATAAGGTTTAGCCCAAGAAACAGAGAATTTGTCAGAAGTAGGTTCGACCCGGACATCCGCTGGTGGTGGACCAACCACTTTTATGCGCACAGCTTTTTGCGTAGCAAGGCCAGTGGTAAGGTCGTTCTGATTTACAAAGAAATAATCGTCCTCTGCCTTAAAAACCACGGTATAGGGCAGGTCGGAAATATGCTCACAAGTGGTTTGCCAACGGAAGGTCTTGGTGGCAGGTTGTGTTTCATGCACAGCGGAAGGTGCTGGGTATGGCCGCCAATCTTCTATGTTATCTGCTGGGCTGATGTCCAAAAGAAAGGGTTCGCCCACTGCCGAGAGCTTGACCTTGTCGCCTGGGTTGGGGTCGGTACCCGTCACCACGAACTCAACTACATCACCTGCTACGACACAGATTTCTGTTTCTGCGATTTCGATGACTGGGGCGCGGATTTCATCG
>JANPLH010000416.1:0-8163 GCA_031426435.1 Saprospiraceae bacterium
TCACGGAATGCCTCTTGGATGGGCTCGATTTTAAAGGGGTTTTGGGTAAAATGGAGGAGTATGATTTTCAAAAAATCCCAGTTGAAAGAAAGGAACGACGGACGAAGCAGCGGCTGGTGGGCTGGATGGAGCGTTTGTTCCCTGACCAAACAAAGTAAATGTACTCAGTTTTTCAACTGCGAATACCCAAATCCCGCACTAACTCCGATGCTCATTTCCCCATTTTCCAAAATAAAGCCGCCAGTCACCAAATCCTCCGCCAAGTCAAAGCTGCCGTCGAGGTCAATATAGCGTGTATTTGGGCAGGCAAAAGCGGCATGGAGGGCAGCGGTGATGCTGACAACGCTTTCGTCATTGCATCCCCAAAAGAGTTTTATGTCCGATTGCTGCGCAATATTGGCGATTTCAAAAGCGCCCAATAAACCGCCACATTTCATCATTTTAACATTGAAAATACCGAAGGGTTTCGGGTTGCAACTCAATGATAGTGCAGCTTTTGCGTCGTGTAAACATTCGTCGGCAGCCAATAGCTTTCGGTGAAATGGGTCTAATTCCAATAATTTATTTTCAAGCCCTACGGGCAATGGCTGTTCGATTAATTCAATATTTATCGCTTGTGTTTTTGCAATAAAGGTTTTTAAATCCTGTAGATTATAACCTTGATTGGCATCCACCCGGATGGTCAGTTTATGTCGGTATATTTCATCTAATTTAATTATCCGTTCAATATCTTCTTCAAGGTTTAATCCAGTTTTAACCTTAATGACTTTAAAGCCTAAATCATGGTATTCTTTTGCTTCTTGCAAGGACTCTGAAATACCCTTTATACCAATGGTCACTGATGTGGGCAAAGACTTGATTTTTCTCCCATAAAAGTCCACAACAGGAATACCGAGGAATTTTCCAAATGCATCATGCAATGCAATGTCAACTGCCGCTAAAGTGCCCGGGAGGTGCGGGAATTGTTGCGAAACCTCAAAGATGATTTGCCGGAAATGCCGAACATCCCTGCCGATAAGTGATTGAAAATAAGAGCTTTGTAGGTTGGTGAGCGTCTGCTGCGGCGTTTCCCCCACTACGTCCTCGGCTGGGCTGGCCGAGCCAAGGCCGATGATGCCATTGGCCAATTCGATTTCCAAAAAAACCAATTCCACATCGGAAAACGTGCCATAGGCGATGGTGTATGGCTTGGTCAGTGGCAGTTTTTTGAGGTAGGTGCGGATGGCGATAATTTTCATGGTTAAATCAGTTTTTTAATGTTGGGTATTAAATTGCCAACGCCCTCCTGTATGGGCAATAAAACCGGAATATTTAAATCCTGCCCATATTGCTGCTGAAATGCCCGATATTCGACCTCCGTGCAGCCCTCCGTATTTAATGCCAAGGCTATTACTTTCGACCCTAATTTTTCAATCAACTCAATTTCCGATTGAACGGAAGGAATCTCGCCCCAATGTGGTTCATCGTCAAAATATTTGCGCTTGGGAGCATGGACGAGGACGACATGCCTTGCATTACCGGAAATCAAAAACTCCAGCCCGCAAGGGCCGCTAGGATTGCGCAGCGATGACTGGCCTTCCAGCAAAATGACCTTGGCCTGGGTCTCCTTCCAGCAGCGGAGTATGGCGTCTTCCAATTCACCGGAGACGAAATCGTTCAAGGTGGAGTCGAAGATGAACCCATATTCGCCACCTTGCAGCCAGCCTGTTTGACCGGTGTAAATCATCTGTGCATTGATGCCCTCGGCTTGGCAGGCTTGCTTTATCAGGCGGGCGGTCGTGCGTTTTCCGAGGGCGCAGTCCATGCCCATGACTGCGATGATAGGGGTGGTTACCTGGAATATTTCGCCCGTCCAGAAGTGCAGGTCCTTGCGCAACTTGGGCTTTCGGATGTCAATCAAATCAACGTTGTTACCAGCGGCAAGAGCCACCATGTCAGGCTTCTCTGTCAGGTATTCGTGTAGGCCGTTGACGATAGAAAGTCCTTTCTGCATGGCTTGTTTTACCTGGTCCAGCATTTCAGGTGGCAAGGCACCCCCTGCGGTTGCCACACCGATTATCAGGTATTTTACTTTTGGTAATTCCGTCAAAGCTGACTGCAAATTGCTGAAAACGGGGATGCCCCGGTACTTTCCGTCCAATAGTTCACCAGCGTCTTTGCCAGCGTTTTCGTCATTGTCGAGTATGCCAATGATATCGAACCTGTCTGTACCACGGATAAGTCCGTGGGCTGTTTTTGCATTATTGGTTTGCAATAAACCATTGGTAAGAACCAGTGCTGTTTCCATGGATAATTTAAAAAAACTACATCAAAATATTGTGCTTCAAAACTCAAACAAGGTCCCCGCCCGTCCCTTCGGCACTACCCCAATATGCTTGAATGCCTTCTCCGTTGCCTCCCGACCACGAGGGGTGCGCTGCAAATAGCCCTCCATGATAAGGAATGGCTCGTGCACCTCCTCAATGGTGCCAGGTTCCTCACCAACCGCTGTGGCAATGGTCGTCAAACCAACGGGGCCACCTTTGAACTTGTTGATGATGGCGTCGAGGATTTTGTTGTCCATCTCGTTGAGTCCGCCTTCGTCCACGTTGAGGGCGTTGAGGCCGATTTTGGCGATTTCGAGGTCAATGGTACCCGTTCCTTTCACCTGTGCGAAGTCACGGATGCGCCGCAGCAGCAGGTTGGCGATGCGTGGTGTCCCCCGGCTTCTGCGGGCGATTTCATAAGCGCCCTCCTCGGTGATGGGCACTTTCAACAAGTTTGCGGAGCGATAAATAATGCGCTTGAGGGTCTCAACATCGTAATAATCCAAATGGCAGGTGATGCCAAAACGAGAGCGCATGGGTGCCGTAAGCAGTCCCATGCGGGTAGTAGCACCCACCAACGTGAAATTGTTTAGCGCTATCTGTATGCTGCGGGCATTGGGGCCGGAGTCTATCATGATGTCAATCCGGTAGTCCTCCATGGCCGAGTACAGGTACTCCTCCACGACCGTGTTCAGTCGGTGTATTTCGTCAATGAACAGCACGTCGCCGTTCTCCAGATTGGTCAAAAGGCCAGCCAAATCGCCCGGTTTTTCGAGGACGGGGCCGGAGGTCATTTTGAGCGAAGCGCCCAATTCCGTCGAGATGATATGCGAAAGGGTGGTCTTGCCAAGGCCGGGGGGGCCATGCAACAGTACATGGTCAAGCGCTTCGCCCCTTTGGTTTGCGGCAGCGATGAAAATGCGCAGGTTTGCCACGATTTGCGGCTGGCCGCTGAAATCGTCCAATTCCTTCGGTCGGAGCGCCTTCTCCACCTGTTGCTCGTCGTTGGTCTGTGCCGAGCCGGATGCGTCTAAATTCGGGTTTAACATTGATTCATGGCTTCATTGATTCATTGATTCATGGCTTCATGGCTTGATTGCCACATGGTCGTCGTTATGCGGGTAAACAATGAAACCATGAGACCGTGAAGCCATTAAACCATGAATCAATCCCAAACCCCTTCCCCTTGCCAAATGGTCACGCCTTTGTTCAAAAAGTAGAGGTGTTGGCGGTGGCAGTCGTCGTTTTCGTTGCCAGTTGATTCGCAGATTTGGTTGCCGTCGCAATCGTAGAGGAAAGTGCTGCTGGGTTCGGCCTTGAAGGCGAAGACCCATGTGCTGCCTTTTTGGTATTTGATGATGCGGACAGGGTTGTGGCGGTCAATGGCCCTGTCCATCCACTCCACGGCGAAGGGATTGGTGATTTTACTGCATTCGATGGGTTCGTTATTGAACTTGGCGTCCATGATGCAGGTGATTTGCACCATTTCACTTTCCGCCATGCAGATGCTGGCCATGTCGTGCAGCACCTGGTAGTCAAAGCGGACGGTTTGGCCTTTTCTGAAACGGAACCCTTCGGGTATGACAACGGGGTTCAGTAGTTTATCGCCTTTGATTTCGATGAGGTAGCCGCAGCCATCCAACCCGTCGAAGTCAACAACGGTGCCGATGGTGAGGCAGGTGCCAGCGATAGTGGCGGGCTGCTGGGATTTGCAAGCAACGATGAGGCTCAACACTGCCAAAAAAAGTAAGAAACGCATGTTGAAATTCACTAAAAATTAGATGGTTTAAAATACCCCAATGTTTACCTTTGCGCCTCTTTTTAAGTAAGGATTGAAGGATTGAAGGATTGAAGGGTTGAATCTTTAGGGCAGTGCCACTGATTCAATCCTTCAATCCTTCAACTGTTCAATCCTTAAAAACTTCACAAGATGACCGGAACAAAAGTAAAGATTGTCAAAGGTAAATTAAAAGTACCGAATGACCCGATTATCCCCTTCATCGAGGGCGATGGCACGGGTGCCGATATTTGGGCCGCCTCCGTGCGGGTGCTCGACGCCGCCGTTGAAAAGGCGTACAAAGGCAAGAAAAAAATCGTTTGGAAAGAAGTATTGGCCGGAGAAAAAGCTTTCAACAAAACGGGCAACTGGCTTCCCAATGAAACGCTCGACGTTATCCGGGAGCACCTCGTGGCCATCAAAGGCCCATTGACGACCCCAGTTGGCGGCGGAATCCGTTCACTGAACGTGGCGCTGCGCCAAGAGCTTGACCTTTACGCCTGCGTGCGCCCGGTACAGTATTTCAAGGGCGTTCCATCGCCTGTGAAGGAGCCGCACCTCGTTGACATGGTGATTTTCCGGGAGAATACCGAAGACATCTACGCTGGCATCGAGTTCCTGCAAGGGACGCCAGAGGCGGAGAAAATGCTCAATTTCCTCCAGAACGAAATGGGCGTCAAGAAGCTGCGCTTTCCGAAAACTTCCTCCTTCGGCATCAAACCAGTGTCGAAAGAAGGTACAGAGCGGTTGGTTCGCAGTGCACTCTTGTACACCATTGCGGAGAAAAAACCTTCATTGACCATTGTCCACAAGGGCAATATCATGAAATTTACAGAAGGTAAATTCAAGGAGTGGGGCTATGAACTGGCCGAGCGGGAGTTTGGCGACAAGGTGTTCACTTGGGCACAGTACGACCGCATCAAGGATGCAAAAGGTGAGGCTGCTGCCAATGCTGCGCAAAGCGAGGCGGTGAAAGCAGGCAAAATCATCGTGAAGGACGTAATTGCAGACGCCTTTCTCCAGCAAATCCTACTCCGCCCAGCTGAGTACTCAGTCATTGCAACGCTAAACCTCAATGGCGACTACATCTCTGATGCCCTTGCTGCGCAAGTAGGTGGCATCGGCATTGCGCCAGGCGCAAACATCAACTACATATCCGGCCACGCCATCTTCGAGGCTACGCACGGCACAGCGCCTAAGTACGCTGGCTTGGACAAGGTGAACCCATCTTCCGTCATCCTTTCCGGCGAGATGATGTTCCGCTTCCTTGGCTGGACGAAAGCTGCCGACCTCATCCTCAAAAGCATGAAGCGGGCCATCACCAAGAAGCGGGTCACTTACGACTTCCACCGCTTGATGAAAGATGCCACCCTGCTTAAATGCTCGGAATTCGGCGACGAGATGATTGCCAATATGTGATTTTAATGATAAATGATGAATGGTGGAATGATGAATGTTGCACCGATACCAATTCATTGGACAATAAAAAAGGCGACCTGCATAAGGTCGCCTTTTTGTTTGTAGTAAAATATTCATCATTCCATCATTCATCATTCATCATTCATCATTACCTCACGAGTGTCACATCCCCATACAACTGCTCTACCCGGCCATCAATGAACTCGATTTCGACTTTCCACACAAAGACGGCGGGGTTCATTGGCTGGCCGTCTAAGGTGCCGTCCCAACCCATTGGCTCGTCGTTGGGGTTGAACCGCATTTGTTCAAAGACTTTTTCGCCAAAGCGGTCGAACAACTGCAAGCGAAGGATGCTGCGCACGGAAGACTTACGGGCATAGATGGTGAAGCGGTCATTGAAGCCGTCGCCGTTGGGCGAGAAGGCATTTGGTGCGTAAACATCTACTTCTTTGTTGACGAGGATGTTCATTTTGTCCTCCACGGGGCAGCCTTTTTCATCATAAACTGTGAGTGAATAATAGGAGGTTTCGATGGGTTGCACCCAAACTGAAAGCTCCGTCAATGGGCGAGGGTCGTTGGATTTCCAAAGAAAGGAATCAACGGGGGCGAAGCTGACCTGCGGGTTGAGGAAGGTGCTGTCTCCCAATTCCAGCGCAAGGTCTTCACCAAGTTCCAGGAAGCGCTGCTGTGGCTCTTCAAAACTGAAGCTGGAATCCACCGTGCAGCCATTGGCATCGCTGATTTCGATGAAATAATCGCCGGGCGGCAAATTGTCGAAAACAACGGGTACCAATTTGGGCAAAGCCCCTTGCAAGCTCGCTTTCACTCCACCAGCCCCACCGCTCCAGGTCGGCACCTCAATGGTGCCATCATCAATGCCGAAGCATCTTGGTGGGGCGTAGGTAAGCGTTGGCACAAACAGTTCGGGTTCGGTTAACGATATAATGGCCGAGTCAATGCAGCCAATGGCATCAGTGGCAGTGACACTGAAATCACCTGTTTTCAAGTTCGTAATGGACTGAGACGTTGCCTGATTCGACCATTGAAAGACAAAAGGAGCTACTCCCACCGTCGGGTTGGCAGTCAGGATGCCATTGCTGTCCTGAAAGCAGTTCAGGCCAAAGCCAGAGCCGCCGCTGAGGATTTCGATTGCTATTTCGGGGATGTCTAATATCAGGTTAAAATTAGCCGTGGAGGTGCAGCCAAAAGCATTGGTGACTGTGACCAAATATTCTCCCGGTAAGCCAGTTGTGATGGAGGATGCTTGCGAGCCGTTGCTCCAAATATAGGTGTTTGCCAACGTGGCGAGCGTCAGCGTGACGCTGTCGTTTTCACAAAAATAAGGCTCGCCAAGAATCTGCACGGTCGGTATGATTTCAGTGGCTGGCACCGTGATGCTGCGCTGTATGACGCACTGCCCAATATCCACTTTTACCGTATAAGTGGCTGCAATGTTGGAGTTTGGCAAAATGAGTTTTTGCGAGTTGCCGACCGTATTGCCGTTGGCATCCAGCCAAGTATAAATCGCATTCAAGCTGTCCACGCTGAGGGTATAAGTATTGTCGCAATTGAATACCAGTTCAATATCATCCTGAAAATATTGCACCGAAAACTGGTGGTCGAGGCTGGTGATGCAACTGTCCACCAATCGAAAGCAGTAGTCGCCTGTGCCAAATCCCGGCAAGGACAGCAAGTTGCTATTTACGTTGTAGGTGGCCAATACCTGTGCGGGGTCGTTGCAGTCAACCCGCTCGATGGTATAGGGTGGCTTGCCGCTCAACACTTCAAAGCCGAGGGAGGTCGTGGCTGCACCATCGCAAAGCAAACCGCTCGACACTTCAAAAGCCAAGGTATCAGCTTCTGGCACGAAAACGGTCACCGTATCCACCGGGCATTGCGAGTTCAGTGTATAAAGGTAAAGGGTATGCTCGCCAGCCTCAACATTGACGAAGGTATAGGGCGAGCCTGCCTGGGTGGTCAGTGCGCCTTTTGAATCGGTATCAAGTGCGTAATTGTCAGTGATGCTGCCTGCCCAATTGATGGTGGCGTTGTTCGCAGCGCCCCAAGCTTGCCATTCAACAAGGCTTTGTGCTCCCGTCACCGTTATTGTTCCGCTGCCCGGGCAATTGCCGAAGGGCACTGCCTGCAAGTTGAATTCTGGAGCTGGCAGGTGCAGGATTTTAACGCCACAATGGTCGGTTTCTGCCAATTGATAGTCGCCGGGCAAAAGCCCAGCCACGCTGTAAAGCTGGCATGTGGAAGTCAGGTCGTTTGCATCAAGCAACATGGAAATATTGTTTGGGCCGCCTATAAGTAGGAAAGGCCCATTCAAAGGGTCAATCACCAATTGATAGACCGTTTTGCATTGGCCGCCATCCACGGTATTGTAAATATAGGTTTGCATCACCGGGTCAACAGCTTGCCAAAAGCCAACGTCCGTCGTTGCTTCATAAGTGCCACAGTTTGGTATGTTCAAGGTAACCTTGTAAGTCCCAGAATCAGGCACGAAGAAAAGACCAGAGCTATTGGTACTGATTACGTTGTCGTTGATGTCGAGCAGCACAAAAACGCCGTTTGCCGTGCTCAATGGCCTGTCGGAAATGGCTCCGTTGTCGCAAGTAAAGCGGTCAATCAGTTTCACCCGAAGGGAATCGCAATAAG
>JANPLH010000417.1:0-21278 GCA_031426435.1 Saprospiraceae bacterium
TTCGTCATGCCGGAGGCCATCAGTTCGAGCAGATTAACGACGGGGTAACGAAGCCCCCGAATGGTAGGTTTCCCATGGCAAATCTTTGGGTTTACCGTGATGCGCTGAAGCAATAGCTGCTGTTTTTCATTCATGATATTCAAGTTTATTAGCCAAAGATACAAAATCAAAAGCCCCAGCAAGTTCAACCTGCCGGGGCTTTTCGTCATTCTCCAAAGAATCAGCGCCTCACAAGTTGCCGGGCAACGTGGGAATGATAATGCTGATTATAATGGAAGATGGTAACATTGAGTTTTGCTGTTTTGCGGGGCGAAGGTAAGGGAAAAATTCAACCCTCCCAATCTTCCCCCTGCAATTCCGGCACTTGTTTGTAAACTTTTGCCAACGGTAAATCGAAGCCAATAGACTTGAGATGAAGAGAAGCATCCAACCCATTTGCCGTGGTGATTTTCCAAAGGCTCTCCGCTTCGGAGTGCAGAAAATGGCTTTCTACCCAAGGGCGGTACTGGCTGACCATCACGTACTCTTGGAAGGAGGGCAATGAGCGGTACAAATTGAACTTGCCGCCCCGGTCGTAATCCTCCGTACTTTCGGAAGCTACCTCGAAAACGACCCTCGGATTTAGTATGATGTCTTTGCGTCCTTTCCAATATTGCAGTTTTTCGCAGACTATCAGCACGTCGGGGTAAACTATCCGGTTGAACTGCTCAATGCGGAGTTTGGTGTCGCTGTTCAAGACGATGTAGGGCAGATTGTTGTCATCAATCCAATTACCTAAAGCTATCATGATGTTGACAGCAATCTTGTTGTGTGGAATAGTGCCGCCTGGAATAGTGATGATTTTTCCGTTGTGGTATTCGTGTTTCTCTTCTGCCTTTTCTTCCAAGGCAAAGTATTCTTCCAAGCTATGTCGTTTTTGTTGAACTAAGGTATCAACCATGGCTTATATTTTTGACAAAGATACCCTGTTTTCCCAAAACCAAAAAGCCCCCGCAAGTGCAACCTGCCGGGGCTTTTGATACCTTCAAAATCAATATCTTAAAACCTCCTCCCGAAACCCAATCTGCCCCTCCTTGCCTGTCACCCCCGTCAAAATGTACATGCCGGGCGGCAAGTCCGAGAAGTCAACTGTGGTTCGGTTGTCAGTAAAAGTAGCAGTGACAGACCTGATCAATCGGCCATCGGTGGCGGTGATCAATATCGGTAAACTGCCCTCGTGCGGGTACTCTAATTGCACTGCACAATTGGTCGGGTTCGGGAACACTTTCAAGCCATCCGCAACGGGCGGCGGCGGAGCAGTTTTGGTAAAATATTGCTCCGCAAACAACACCGCTGCTGGGCCGAGCACCATGCCGATATGACGGCCAGGCATATCGTCCATTGGTGGGTGGATGCCGCCCCAGATGCGGGATAGGCTGCATTGGTCGGAGGCATCCCGGTAGGTGGCCCATTGGAGTGTAATGTCTTCGCTGGGCCCATCCTCGAAGACGAGGTAGAGGTTTTTTTCGCAATGAAACTCGCCCATCCCGCCGGGGAAAAAGGGGTCGCCCGTGATGGCCGTCATCACCTCGGCAGCCGTGCGGCTATAGGTGCTGTGGCCAGAAATAAAACCGGGGAACGGCGGTGTCACGAAGGTAGGCCGCTGGTACGACCACCAGAACTTTGCTCGAATCCATGCCACGCCTGCCACGTCGGTGGCGGGGCTGTCAATATAATTTGGGCCTCTCCATGCCTTCAGTTTTACCTCACCGATATACTCTCCCTGCTGGCCTTGCAGCGAGTCGCCTGCTTGAATGAGTTCAATAAAACCGGGTATGAGCGGCAGCCCGCCGGGATGGTAGTTTGGCAGGTTTGAGTCGGAGCTTTGGCCAAGTTCGGCCATGCCCCGTAATGCTGTGATGGGTCGGCTGCTATCGTACCAGCCTTTTATTCCCCAGGCCGTAATGGCGGCGTCGTGCATGGCGCCACCCAAGGTGAAATAGGATTTCACGTCCCATTCCAGTGCGTCAAGTTCGGAACCTTGGCCACGCCATTTGCGCACGAGGCTGGGTTGGTCGTTCACATAGTTCATGACTTCGAACCAGTGGCCGGGAGGCGTGGTGGAGGCTGGGCCATCGGCCCAAAATTCTGCCAACACCCTTGCATAGTCGCCCCGGTGCACGATTTGCGGAGCGTAAGGTTGCCCAGTTTTGGGGTTCACGGTATGGCCGGGGCTGGCGTCGCCACCATTTTCCAAATCATAGAATTGGCGCATCCCGGCAAAGTCGGTCGGGTAAGCTGCAACGTTCCCGATGGCGCCTGGCGAGATGTCCCAAAGTACCCCATCGGTAGGGTCGAGGTGCGACGACCAAGTGGCCACCAGTGAGTGGTTCCATTGAAACTCAGCATCAATGCCGCCGGGGCCGGTCATGCTGTGCTGGGCGGGAGCGCCGGGATCATGATAGACAACGTAAGGATACCCCTCACGGGTATAGAGCGTGGCGTCACTGGGCTGCAAAGCAAATGGTAATACCTGCCCCCATTCCGTGGAAAGGGCGGTCTGCGTATTGCCAGGGATGGGGTTACCGCTCTGGTCAATGATTTGGTCCATCTGCAGGGGCTGCCAGCGGTTGATGTCAAGCACGCCAGAAGTGCCGGGCACGGATACTTTAAGGGGTTGATTGACGGGCTGGTAGAACTGGTTCTTGTATTTGTTCGCTTCATTGGAGCCATCCTGTAGGCCGTAATCTATGATGGCTTGCGCAATATAGTTGCCCATGCCCGCCGGGCTGCAAGTGTATTCTGTGGAGGTGAAATTGGAGTCGTAGCCGAGCGATTGCATGAGCGTCTCCATTTCGAGAAAGGTCAGGTCGGCACGGGGCGAACCAGCGAAGCGGTGTTTCAAAAGCCGATAAACGGCGTAGCTGATAGCCTCTTCCTGCGCTGCTTTTACATCGCTGTAATGCGGTACGCTGACCAGTTCGGCCTTGAAGCCATAATGCTCTTTGCCGATGAAAAACGGCTCTGCCGTGCTGCTGTAAACAGCCCAGGCATCGTACATAGCCATGCTGGTATGGAAGAGGTTTCGGGCATGCACCGTGGGCCGGGCGAGGTCGCCGCTGATGGCCGTCAGCACCATTTCGTTCCATTTGCGGGCGACGGAGTGTTGGGCCTGCATTTGTCCCAAAACTAAAACCATGAACGCAATAAGGGTAGTTTTTCTAATCATGGTGATTTTTCTTTTTGGTAAAGGTACAGGCTGGAGCGGCTCGTAGGTTGGGGGTTGGGGCTTAAATATTCGTTAGAATTGGACATTTATGCAAAAAGCCCAGCGACATCGTCGCCAGGCTTTTTGTTTGAAAACGAGTATAGTTTAAACTAAACCTTCTAAACCTTCTAAACCCGCTAAACCTTACTAAACCGTTTTTATGGCTTGCCCACCTTCTCAAAATCACCCGCCTTCACATAGACGAACTTCGAGGGGTCCACGTATTTCTTCATGGCGGTGTTGATTTGTGCTGGCGTCAGCGCCATAATTTTCTTCTCCATTTCTGCATCCCAGAGCATCGTGCGGTCGAGTTGCAGGTAGTTGTTCAGCGTGCCGGATAGGCCCCGATCGTCGGAGCGGTTCATGCCCCGGTTTTGCAGGTAGCCCGATTTGGCAGCCTCCAGTTCCTCGGCGGTAAAGCCTTCGTTGCGCATTTTTTCAATCTCATCCTTGAAAGCGACCTCTACTTTGGCGGCGTTCTCAGGAGCGCAGATGGCGAAGGTCTGGAACATGCCCGACTTCTCGTAGCTGCTGGCGTTCACGCTGGAACCGACACCGTAGCTCAGGCCCTCTTTTTGGCGAATGCGAACGGCGAGACGGCTGTTGAGGAAGCCGCCGCCGAGCATGAAATTGCCCATGACGAGTGCCGGATAGTCTGGGTCAGTGTCGCTGATATTGAGCGGCATACCGGCAATGAACACGGCATTGGCCTTGTCTGGCGTATTGATGTTCTCGCTGTTGGCCTTCACTTCTTTAAATGGCTGAGGGGGACGGGTATAACCACTGGGGCTTTTCCAGTTACTGAATTGGTCGAGCGTAACCTTTTTCAAGGCGGCTTGGTCGAAGTCGCCAACGACTGCCACAGTTGCGTCAGAGGTGCCGTAGAACTTTTTGTAAAAAGCTTTTACATCGTCCAATTTCAAGTTTTTGATGGCCTCGGCTTCTTCGTCAAGTGTCATCACGTAGCGGATGTCGCCCTTTGGATAAGGGTTCATCGTGCGCATGAAATTGGTAAAAGCCAATGCTTGTGGGTCGCTGCGCTGCGATTCGATGGCGGCCAACTGCTCCTCTTTCAATTTTTCAAACTCCTCTTGGCTGAACGTCGGGTTTTTCAGCATATCGCCCACGAGCTTCATTACTTCCACGAGGTTGTCGTGCTCCGTTTCCACGTTCACGCTGGCCGTGGCTCCGCCGCCAAAAATCTGAACACGGGCCTTCAATCGGTCGAGCTCATCTTGTATTTGCTGGCGGGTCTTGGTCTTGGTGCCTTTATCAAGCATCATGGCGGTGAAGGAAGCGGCGGCATCTTGATTCATCAAGCTTTTTTCGTCGCCAAAGCGCATCGTCATTCGGGCGGACACGCTGTTGCCACGGGTTTCCTTCGGTAAAAAGGCAAACTCGATGCCCTTGTCCGCAGCCTCGCCACGGGTGGTGCGCTTCTCGATGTTATCCGGTGCCGGGTCAAAGTTTTCGCCTTCAGCGATGGCTGCCTTGCCTTTGTAATTGTTCAGTAAAGTAGCAAGGTTTGGTGCATCGGGTATCTCAGCACGTTCGGGGTTCTTGTCCGGCATGAAAAGCCCATTGGTGCGGTTGCTCGGCTTGAAGTATTTTTTTGCTACGGCAACGACATCCTCCGCCTTTACGCCCTCCACGAAGTCACGGAAGAGGAAGGCCAACCGCCAGTCGCCCATGGCGATGTACTCGCTGGCCCGCAGGCCCACTGTGGAAGAGCTTTTGAAGCCCAGTTCCCAATCCTTCAGTACGCGTTTTTTTGCCCGGTCAACCTCTTCGGCTGTGGGCGGCGTTGAGGTCAGTTCATCCAAAACCTTTAGCATGGTGGTCTGTGCGTCGGAAAGGGAGCTTTCCTGCCGCACGTCGGCGTTGATGTAGATGAAGCCACCTTCTTTTAGTGCTGGCGCAAACGACCAGACCGTGGCGGCTTTCTTTGTTTCCACCAACGCCTTGTAAAGTCGTCCGGCGGGCTCGTTCGTCAGTATTTCATCCAAAACAGCCAAGGCGGCGTACTCTGGGTGGGCACCCGGTGGGGTATGGTAGAGGCAGGAAGCCACCTGCACGTCGCCCGTGCGGCGGAGGGTCACGCTGCGCTCACCGTCCTGCGTGGGGTCTTTGGTATAGGTGGGGATGAGTTCACGGGTCGGCGCTGGTATTTTACCAAAATACTCCTTCACGAGTGCCAGCGTCTTCTCCGGCTCTATTTTGCCAGCAACGACGAGCATGGCATTGTCGGGCTGGTAGTTCCTTTTGTAAAATGCCTGCAGCCGCTCGATGGGCACGTTCTCCAGGTCGGCACGGGCACCAATGGTCGAGTTGCCATAGTTGTGCCAGAGGTAGGCCGTGCTGAGCACCCGCTCCATGAGGATGCTCGACGGGTCGTTCTCGCCCATCTCAAACTCGTTGCGCACGACGGTCATCTCGCTTTCGAGGTCTTTCTTCGCAATGAAGGAGTTCACCATGCGGTCGCTCTCCATGTCGAGTGCCCAGCGCAGGTTGTCCTCGGTGGCGTTGAAGGTCTCGAAGTAGTTGGTGCGGTCGTACCAAGTGGTGCCGTTGGGCCGGGCACCGTGCTCGGTCAGCTCCTGCGGGATGTTCGGGTGGCCGGGCGTCCCCTTGAAAACGAGGTGCTCCAACAAGTGCGCCATGCCGGTTTCACCATAACCTTCGTGGCGGCTGCCCACCATATAGGTGATGTTGACGGTGATGGTCGGCTTGGAAGCATCGGGGAACAGCAGGAAGTGCAGTCCGTTGCTTGTCAGCTTGTACTCAGTGATGCCTTCCACGGTCGTCACTTTTTCGACGCCGTCGGGTAGTTTGAGTTCCTTCGGGGCAGCGTTTTGCGCCCACATAGGAAGGGTGAGGCAGGTGGCCAGAAAGAGCATGGCCAGCTGGGATAAAGTGCTTTTTCGATTCATGATGAATTTTATTTGTGAATGTATTGAGATGTTAGATAATAGACTTTAGACATTAAATAGCGCTTTGTTAACTGCCTTGACAGGTCTATGTCTAATGTCTATTTTCTACAAGTCTCAAAAAAAAACGGAAAAACGGTGTGAAGATACACCAATGGACATGTTTGCCTCACAGCGGTTGTCCAATAGTGGTTTTACTTCGACGAATGGGCGGGTGGATGACAATTCGGGGTGAGGTTAAAACTCAAAATAGTCCCGCATCAGCACCTGTAAATAAGCCTTACCTTCTTTTTTTATATGCCGGGTCAGGGAAGAATCGCTTGGTTTTACAAACTCCGTTCGACCGTCCACTTTGTGCCAACACACTTGCCCATCCTTTTTCACCAAACAACAGCCCTCGTCAAAACTATAGAACGCCTTGCGTATGCTGTATGGGTTGAAAAGGTCGGTGCTGTACTTGTACGGCTGAGTTGGAAGGCCCAATTGCGCCAGCAAGGTCGCTGCCAAATCGGTCTGCGAGGCGGGCAAGGTATCGGTAGTTCCCCGGTACTGTGGCTTTATGGGTTCTCCATAAAACAACAGCGGAATATGCCGGCTCTCCGGCTGCAACGGATGCCAGCTCTTCGGCGAGGGGCGGCTATGGTCGGCAATGAAAACGAAGACGGTGTTCTTGTACCAATCGGTGGCACGAGCCTTTTCCATGAAATTGCCGATGCAACGGTCGGCGTAAAATATCGAGTTGAGGAACGGCTTGTCCTTACCGCCCCAGTGTAGCACCTCCTCCATTGGCATATCATAAGGCGAGTGCGAACTGAGAGTGAACATGGCGGCGAAGAACGGTTCTTTTTCTTTCGATAGCTCCGCCAACTGCCGCTCGAACAGGTACTCATCGGCGACGCCCAGCTTGCAACGTGGGATGGAGCGGTCAAAATCCTTGTCCTCCAAAATTCGGTCGAAACCGTTGAAATATAAGTAGGAGCGGATATTGCCGTAGCTCAATTGCCCACCAAACAAAAAGGAACTCGAATAACCGAGGTTTTTCAGTTGGTTGTTGATGCAAGGCAAACGCTCGTACTTGTTGGGCATCCGAATGATGGTAGTGCGGGGCTGCGCCGGGAAGGCAGAGAAAATGGCCGCCATACCCTCGTCCGATCGCTGTCCGCTTGCGTAGCAGTTATTGAACAGAATGCCTTCCTTCGCCAGTTGGTTTACGGTTGGTGTAATGCCGGGGTAGCCGCCGCAAGCCTCCACCACGTCCGCCGTCCAGCTTTCGAGTATGACCAGCACGATGTTCGGTTTTGCGATGGAAAAAATGGGGGCAGTGGAGTCCTGTTCCACCTTCGCCATTTTGTCAAAAAGCGCCTCGGCATCGGCATCGGGCATGAGGTGGTAGGGCTTACCCGCATTTCTGCTGTGGATGCAACTGTTCATAAGGTGGAAGACGGAATTGGTCGCCACTGTATTGAGCAGATTATGCTTGGAATAGTAGGCATCGCTGACCTGAATGGGTATCTGTTGGAGGCCACCACGCAGCCCGACGATAATCAATACTGGCGTCAGCAAGATGAAAGACAGGCTTTGCCAAAAGGGCCTGCGCCGAGGCTGTACGTCCTTGATGGGCGCTATTTTATCAAACAACCAAATCCCCAACCACCCCAAAAGCGCTATTGCGAAGCAGCCGAAAAGCAGTTGTGCCGTGGTGGCCGACCGCACCACCTCCGAGGGAGAGGAAAGCAAAATGCCAATAGCCTTGTAGTTCAGTTTGGACTTCCACTCGTCGTAGATGGGCAGCTCTGCAATGGTCAGGGCGCTTACCACCACCACCATGCCTGCCATGTAGGCCCGATTGATGCGAAGGAACCAGCGTCGCTCCGTCAATATTGCGCCAGCAAACAACAAGTAAGGAAGGCCCATAAAATAGCAACTCATCGCCGAGTCTAAGTACACCGCTTTGAAGGGCAGCGCTACCAACTCGGCAGCGGGCAGTTTGGCCAAATCTGATGCATTCCATAGCGCAAATACCAAGCGGGTGACTTGGAAGAACAGCAGCCAGCAGACATATTGCAATAGGAAGTTGATGTAAATATTTCTCCTCATTACCTGCGCTGGTAGGTGTGATAGGCCAGCGTAAGCGGCAAAGGTATGGGGAAAAAGGGGTGGGTGTGTTTCTTGGCAGTATTCAGGAAACGTCGCATGTTTTGATTAGAAACGGAATAAACCGACCATGCTGCAAAGGCAGCTGCGCAAGGTGACGAAGTCGAAGGGCTCGTTGGTGAACGACAAGGCCCTGCTCAAGCAGCTGTACCTGATATTGACGTACGGCAGGGGCGGTTGGAACCGCAAGGTTTGAACTGGAACGCCATCAGCCGGGAGCTGTGCGAGCGCTTCGGGGAGCGGTTCACGAAGCACCTGTAGGGGCCGTGGAACCGTTTACCACAATTTCAACAGCCTTGGGCGCTCAAAAATTGCCTTCGGCTTTTTGCGCCGTGCCATTGAAATGTGGAAAACGGTGCGGGAAGGACCTTTGAGGATAGGTAATTATTTCTTAACCGAATTGGCTTGACAGACATTTCTGAACATTCCCTCACATAACTTTATACCTCACACAAGCTCTAGCTTTTTCGCTCCCACTTTGTACATCTTCTTGTAATACTCGTCGGCCATACGGTCTGAGTCGAAGAACGTGACCACTTCTTTCATGCTGTTCTTCACGATGGCGAGCCATTTTTTGCGCTTCTTATAATACAGTGGCAGTATCTCGTTTTCAAGTATGGACATAATGTTGCGGCGGTCGAATTCGTCTTGGACGCCGTCCGGCCAAGCTTGGTCAGCTCGCTCCGTCACGAAGCAGTTGTGGCCGTGGCTGGCGAATTCCGGTATCCAACCATCCCAAGTAGAAAGGTTCACGCAGGCGTTCATGGCGGCGGTCATGCCGCTGGTGCCCGATGCTTCCCGTGGGATGCGGGGGTTGTTCAGCCAGATGTCGCTACCTTGTTTCATAATTTTCGACAAGGCAAGCTCGTAGCCCGTGATGACGGCCACGTTCGGGTATTTCTTGGAAATATGCTCCAGCTTGTTGAAGGTGCCAATGGCATCGTAGTCCATCGGGTAGGGCTTGCCCGCCCAGATGATTTGGATGGGGTACTCCGTGTTGTTCAACAATTTTTCAAAAGCATCAATATCACGAATGATGAGGTCGGCCCGCTTGTACCCGGCATAGCGCCTTGCCCATACGAGCGTGAGCACGTCAGGCTGGAAAATCTTGCCTGTTTGGTCGGCCACCACATCGAATAGGCGGCATTTCAACTCCGTCTTGCGGGCTTCGAGCGCATCGTCGTCACCGTTTTCGAGGGCGGCGTCCAATGCAGGGTCGTGCCAGTACAAGTGGTTTTGTGCATTGGTCACATGGGTAATGGGGCAGATATTGTCGTAGCCGCTCCACATTTCACGAGATACTTCGCCGTGTATTTTCGAGACGCCATTGGCCATGCGGGCCAAGCGGAGCGCCGCCAGCGAGTGGCTAAACACATCGTCGGAGATGCCGGTGATTCGGCGCACCTCGCTCAGGGTCACGTTTCCGAAGAAGCTCATGCGCTCCAGTAGGTGAATGTCATGCTTTTCGTTGCCAGCATCTACGGGTGTGTGCGTAGTGAACACCAAGTGCTTGCGAACCTCGTCCAACACACCGAATTTATCATATAGGTGAAATGCCGCCGGCAAGGCATGGGCCTCGTTGAGGTGATAAACATCGGCATCGTAGCCGAGAATATCGAGCAGCTTGGCACCGCCCATGCCGAGCAGGATGGACTGCGCCACCTTAGCCTCTGTGTTGTTGGAGTAAAGACGGTGGCAAATGGTCTGCGCCAAATAGTCGTTGTCGGGGTGGATAGTGGACAGCAGGAACAGCGGCGCTGAGCCAAATACATGTGGGGGCAGGTACCAAGCCTTTACTGTAATGTCGTGCTTGTTCACCTGAATCTTGAACTCTATGCCCGTGTCCACGAGGAAATTGTACTGGCGCTCCAAGAAGAGCACGTCCATTTCGCCGTTGCCGTTGCGCACTTGGTCGTAGTAGCCATATTTCCAGAGGATGCCGACCCCTATTAGGTTTTGCTTTAGGTCGAATGCACTGCGCATGTGCGACCCTGCAAGATAGCCGAGGCCACCGGAGTAGATTTTCAGCGCTTGGTCAATGGCGAACTCCATGCTGAAGTAGGCCACCCGCTGAGCATATTTCTTGTCGGTGGGGTATGGATGCTTAAAAGGCGTAAACTGACTCATCAAAATTTGTTTTCGATAAAAAAAAGTTCAGGCGATGGCAATGCCAACAGTATGTGCAGTAACAATTCCCATCTCCCTTTCTATCAAGTTTCGTGAATTACCAATAGTTGCGAAGCAAAAAACGGGGGCGAAGATATTGTAAATCTTACAATCTGCACTAATTGTTGCGCAGCGTTGGCTGATGGAGGGCTTGAAAGCATACTTTTGCACCCTTGCAAAACTGGTTCCAATGAAAGCTTTACAGACAATTTTCTTGCTCGTGCTCTCCAATACCTTTATGACCTTTGCCTGGTACGGCCACCTGAAATTTAAGGAAATGAAGCTCACCGAGCACCTCGGCCTGCTGGCTATCATCCTCATCAGTTGGGGCATTGCCTTCTTCGAGTATTGCCTCATGGTGCCCGCCAACCGCATCGGCTACAAGATGAACGGTGGCCCATTTTCATTGGTGGAATTGAAAGTGATTCAAGAGGTTATCACCTTGGTGGTGTTCACTGTTTTTTCACTCGTTTTGTTCAAAACAGAGACCTTCAAATGGAACCATTTGGCGGGCTTCGGCTGCTTGGTACTGGCCGTTTTTTTCATTTTCAAAAAATAGGGATGGGCCTTCCTCATGCTGTCAAAAAAAACTAAAGCATTGAACGACAATCCATTATGAAAGAAATCCGTGAAATTATCCGCTTCTATGATGCGCTGCAAACAACAGGAAAACGGTCGGCGCTCGCCACGGTGGTGCACGTGCAAGGCTCTTCATATCGCCGCCCTGGCGCCCGTATGCTCATCACGGAGGAGGGGCAACTGACCGGGGCCATCAGCGGCGGCTGCCTCGAAGGCGATGCCATGCGAAAGGCGTTCCACGTCATCAATGAGCAGCGCCCGGCCCTTGTCACCTACGATACGATGGACGACGACGACGCCACGCTGGGCATTGGCCTCGGCTGCAACGGCATCATCCAAGTGCTGATAGAACCCATCCTTTCCGATGACCCGCACAACCCCATTGCACTGCTCAAAAAAGCGAACGACCGCCGCCAGACCTCTGTGTTGGCTACTTTTTTTACGTTAAAAGACCGCCGACATGCACAGCCAGGCACAAGGCTTTTTTTGGGTCAAAACGGCGAAACCTACGGAGCCTGCCCCATCCCAACACTTGCGGAGCAATGGCGCTCGGATGCCCAAGCAGCGCTACAATCCGGCACCAGTCGCTGGCTGGACTACCCGACGCCCGATGGCGAAACAACCGTATTTTATGAACTGCTGCCGCCCGCCGTGACGCTGGTCATCGTGGGCGCTGGCAACGACGTGATGCCCCTCGTGGACATGGCCGACATACTCGGATGGGAAACAAAAGTGGCAGACGGCAGGGCCAACTACGCCAAGCCAGAGCGGTTCGCAAGGGCTTGCCAAGTACTGGTCGCCAAGCCGGAGCAAGTGCTTGAGCACATCCCCCTCGACGACCATACCGTGTTCGCCCTGATGACCCACAACTACAACTACGACAAGGCCATGCTTCATGCGCTTTGCCGACAAGGCGCCCGCTACATTGCCATGCTGGGGCCAAGGAAAAAACTTGTCAGGATGCTGGATGAGTTCGAAGATGAAGGCAGGCCGCTTTCTGCTGAGCAATTGGATACTATTTTCAACCCAGCCGGGTTGGACATCGGGGCAGAGACTTCGGAGGAGATTGCGCTGGCAATTTTATCAGAGATAAAAACTGTTTTAAGCAATAGGCAAGGTGGTTTGCTGCGCAATAAGGTGGAGCCAATGCATGTGCGATAAGCCTCACACCTGCTCTGGCCCGTTCCCCACCCAATCCTGCAAATACGTCTCGTCTTCACAAAGTGGCTTCAATTCTTCCTCAATAAAGCCCCGAACATCAGAAATAATGTCCTCCGGGTAAAGCACGTGCAGATTCGGCCCGGCGTCCAAGCTGAAGTAAACCGGGTGCTTGGTCTCTTCCCGGTATTGGCGCAGCCGCTCAATCATTTCCAACGTGTTAGGTTTCAGGAGCATGAACGATGGGTTGCTGCTCATCATCAGTCCGTGGAGGGTCAGCGCCTCATTCTCGGCGATGCTACCAAACTCTTCCAAATCGCCACTACGCATGGCGGAAATAAGGCGGTTCAGGTTGCGCTTCGCATCGGCGTATCGGGCCTCGGCAAAGGGGTGGCCCTCCATCAAACGGTGGCCTGCCCGGCTGCTCACACTTTTTGCTGCCGTGCTGGCTATCAGAATATCGTCGTGGAAATTGGTGAAAACAGTATGTACCTCATCTCCCATTGACACAGCGAACAGGTCGGAGGAGCCTTTCACCTCGCCCATTTCGCCCCAGAGCGCTGCCGTGGGGAAGATGGAGCGGCAAGCACTGCCAGAACCCAGCCTCGACACATAGCTCGCCTTCCGGTCAAAAGCAGCGTCGTCATCCAGTGTCTCGAACAGCTCGTGCTCCAGCGAGCAGAGGCAAAGCCCCAGTGCACTCATCGCCGAGGCAGAGGAGGCAATGCCCGCCGAGTGCGGAAACGAGTTCCCACTGTAGATGGTCAAATCCAATTGCCGCAGGAACGGAAAGATGTCCGTCACGCTTTCGAGGTACTTCACCAGTTTCTCCCGGAACGGTTCATTCGGCTCCTCGTGGAAGAAAAATTCGAGGGAGATGCCCGCCTCGCTGGTCTCCCGTGGGCGGTATTCGAGCAGCGTCTCCGTGAAGCTGCTGCTAAGGGTCAAGCTCAGCGAGGGATTTTTGGGCAATTGCTGACCGTATTTGCCCCAGTACTTCACGATGGCCAGGTTGGATGGGCTACGCCAAGTGATTTCACCGGATTCAAGGTCGGCGGTTTCAAGGAGGAGGTGCGGGTTTTTGTAGTCTGACATGGACATATATTGCTGTTTTTGTTGGGGGTAAAAGTAGGCAAACATGTGGCTTTTTAGACTTCTGACTGAATTTTCAATAAACTTGTTGCTGAGCTAACATGGGGAGGCTAACTATGAAAACGCTATTTATGGTTTAGCATAGTTTGATTTTTGAGGCAACCGATAGGCAGCCTTGATTACCCAGTTGGTGAAAATGAAAATCTTCAACCTGTTGCCGAACAAGTCTTTCTAAAAAATATGCTTGACAAATTAAATCACAATATGCTGATTATCTGCTCCCTACTTTAAATATTGACTTGATGACAAGGGCAATATTTCCCCGACACAAATTACTCGCTTCGCAAGCTTTTTCCTGGCTTCCCCAGCGCCGCCTTCACCGTTTGCGAACCAACCGTCAGACCCGCAATCAAAGCCAGCACCAAAATGCCCGGCAAAAACAACCATGGGGACATGGATATCCGCTGTTCAAACTCCTGTAGCATTTGGCTGCCGACCACCCAAGTGAGGGCCGTGGCAATCAGCACTGCAATGCCCAATACGAGGAAATAGGTTTTCGATAGCAACAGGGTCAGGTCGCTCACCGAGGCGCCCAGGATTTTGCGGAGGCTGATTTCTTTCGCTTTTGTTTCCACCGTGTACATTGTCATGCCGAGCAAACCCATGCAGGCTATCACCATGCCGAGCAGCCCCAGGAAGCCTATCGCCCATGCAAAACTTACCATCTCCGCATAGTTACTCCGAATCCGCTGGTCAAAAAAATCCGCTTCAAAATGCCTGTCCGGCTGGATTTGCTTCCAGGAGCGCTCCAGCTCCAACATAGTGGTGGTGAGGTCCGTGCCAGCCAGTTCGAGGTTCATCACGTTCAGTTGAGCAGGTCGGTTGCGCAGGAACATCGGTTCGCCGGGGGAGTAGAAGGCGGGCTTGAAGGGGAAGTTTTTCAGGACACCCTTCACCACCAATTGCAGGCTGTCGCCGATGGTGAGCGGCTTACCGACCGCTTCGGCGGGTGCGCCGAGTTTGAAGCGCTCGCAAAACGACTCGTTCACCAACGCAAAAAGCTCCCGCTCTTGCGAGGGGTTTTCGGGGAAATTTTCCCCGGCAAGCAAGGTCAGCCCAAAGTGTTCCAGGTAGTTGGGGTCAACGTAATAGAAGCGGATGCCTGTTTTTTCACGAACAGAATCGCTGCGCACGTCCTCCGACATGTCAGAAAAAGTGCCCATCGGGTGCGAGATGGCGCTGATGGTTTCCACGCCTTTTACCCTGAAAAATGCAGCCGAAAGTTTGTCGTAGGGAGTTCCCTGCATCTCCACCAGCAAGGTTTGCGGCTTGTCGGAGCCGAAGTTTTGGTGGATGGCGAAGTTGGCTTGCCGGTGCATAATGGTGAGTGAAAACAGGAAAACCAGCGTGATGGTAAACTGGAAGCCGAGCAGCGCTTTGCGAAGCCCAAATTTCTGGATGAACTTCACGTTCTGAAGTTTCTGCAACACCTGCAAAGGCGAGGTTTTGGACAAGACCGTGGCGGGCAAAGCACCCGCAAACAAGCCAACCCCCAATGCAAACAGCAAAAACAAGCCGCCCATTGCCAAGTCTTCTTCGCCCATAAAATTCAATATTTCAGCAGTAGCACCTTGGTTTAGCAGCACTTTGCCCAGCTTAAAAAGCAGGTACGACAACATCAGCGCCAGCAAGGAAGTCACCACTGCCTCGCTCGTCAATTGCCAAAACACCTGCCCACGTGTGGCACCCATGACCTTTCGGACGCCCACTTCTTTGGTGCGCAGCAGCGAGCGGGCGATGGTCAGGTTCGTATAGTTGAAAGCAGCTGCCAACATGATGATCAGCGCCAGCCCCGATAAGAACCAAAGCCCGGCTGTCGGGATGGTGAAACTGCTCGTTTGCGACAGCATCCTGCCAGGAGTGATCCCATCGAGCGGCTGCAATTCAAAGCGGTAACTGCCATCCCGGCTTTCCAATTCGAGGTCGGCATAGTGGGTTTTGGCAATTTGCGCCAAGGCGAGTTCCGCCGTTTTCACGTCCGCACCCGGTTGGAGGCGCACGTATTGGTAGCCGCCATAGATATTGAGCCAGTCGCTGGTGACGTTCCAGGCGTCGGGTAGTTTTTCCAGCGCCAATTGAGTGGCAAGCGAGCCGAGCGCCTCGAATTCCAAGTGCGACTTCCCCGGGGCTTTTTTCAACACGCCCGTCACTTTGAAAGTACCCAAACCGGGCATTTCGATTTCCTTGCCCACCGCATTGTCGTTGGGGAAAAATTTCTTTGCCGTTTCGTCGGTCAGCACCATGCTGAAGGGTTCGTTCAGGGCGGTGGCAGGGTCTCCGATTGCCAGCTCGAAGCCGAACATTTTGAAAAAAGAGGCATCGCTGTACATGCCCTGTATGCTTGGCAATGGCCTGCCATCCATCCTTGGTTCTCCGTTGAACGACAGCAGCATGGGCGTCCAAAGTTCTACCTGAGCATAGTCCTCGGTGAGCTTTTTTGCCACCATGAAGGGCGAAGAGGCATAGGATTCCAAGCCACCGTCCTTTCGCTCTACTTCGGTCAGTATCCGGTAAGTGCGTCCGCTTTGCGGATGGAACAGGTCGTAGCTGTAAGCATCTTTGATGATGCAAATGACCACGAGGCAAACGCTCATCGAGAGCGCCAGCCCAAATATGTTGATGAACGAGAATGCCTTGTGCTGGACAAGGTTGCGCAGGGCGATTTTTAGATAGTTTTGAAACATGATATTGCGATATTGGGTGATTGAGATATTGCGATATTGGGTGATTGGAATACCTCAATATCCCAATCACCCAATATCAATTTTATTCGCTTCGCAATGACTTCACCGGGTTCGCCAGTGCCGCTTTTATGCTTTGAAAACTGACGGTGAAAAACGCCACCGCTACCGCAGCCAATCCCGCCAAGGCGAACACCGTCCAATGAATATCAATGCGGTAAGCGAAGTCTTGCAGCCATTTGTTCATGAAGAAATAGGCCAAGGGCGAGGCAATGACCAATGCAATGACGACCAGGGACAAGAACTCTTTTGAAAGCAAGCCAACGATGCTTGCCATGCTTGCCCCAAGCACTTTTCGCACGCCAATCTCTTTCACTCGGCGCTGGGCGGTGAACATAGCAAGCCCGAAAAGGCCCAGGCAGGAAATCAGCACAGCCATCAAGGTGAAATACCCGACGACCGTCGCAAGCCTGTTCTCGGCCTTGTAGTTTTTTTGGAAATCCTCGTCCAAGAAGCTGTACTCAAAAGGCTCGCTGGGGTTGAGCGCCTTCCAAGCACCTTCAATACTTCCCAATACCTTCGTCATGTCGGCAGCCTTGGCATGGGCAATGATATAATTGTAATTGGTGCCTTGATTGAGCTGGAAGCCATAGGGAGAAATCGGTTTTTTTAAATCCATAAAATGAAAATCCTTGACGACGCCCACTACCGTAAAATCATACCGCTGACCTTCTCTATCGGTGTAGATTTTCTTGCCAATGGCATCTGCGGCGGAAGCGAAGCCCATCAAGCGAACGGCTGTTTCGTTCAAAACGAAGGAGCTGCTGTCAGCAAATTGCTCGGCGAAGATCCTGCCCGCCATAGGCTTGATGCCCAAAGTGGGCAAATAAGTCATATCAACTCGGTTAGTGTAGGTATGCTTGGCGTCGTTCATGGTTTGGCCGTCCCGGTAGAAATTGGCGTCTTCGGGGTTGAAAATGCCCGGATAATAGGCTGATGCCCCAACCGATTGTACGTCTTTGGTACTGGCCAGCATGTTTTTGAAGGTGGAATAGCTGCCCTTAGCTGTTTCGCTTCGCAATGGGATGACAATTTGCTGGTCTTTGACAAAGCCCATATCAGCGGAGCGCAGAAAATCCATCTGCTTATAAATCACCATAGAAGCAGCAATCAACACAACTGCAATGGTGAATTGAAAAACCACCAAGCCTTTTCGCAGGAAAACAGCCGACAAAGTGTTCTCTAACCGCCCTTTTAATACTTTAATCGGGTTAAAAGAAGATAAATAAAAAGCCGGATAGCTGCCCGCCAACAAACCAGTCAATATGCTCAATAATAAAAAGCTGGCGAATAAATAACCATATTGTGGAAATGCAAATGACAAGGTTTTTTCAGAAACATTTTCAAACACAGGCAATAACATAAAAACGAACAATAAAGCAAAAATAAAAGCCACGCCCGTCATCAGCAGCGACTCGCTCATATACTGATAAATCAAGCCATTTCGCTGCGCACCCAGCACTTTACGGATACCCACCTCGCCCGTCCTTGTGGAAGAGCGGGCCGTAGAAAGGTTCATAAAATTGATGCAAGCGATTAAAAGGATAAACAGCGCAATGGATATTAAAACATACAGGTAAGACATATTTCCACTGGCTGTCACATTATAATCCATTCCCGATTTAAGGTGAATTTCTTTTACGGGCAATAAAAATTGTTTCTTTCCAAAACCTGCGGCTTTCAGGTCTTTACCCATGTATTTGTCAACAAATGAAGGGAACTTAGCTTGCAGTTGCTGTGATTTTGCACCTTCCTCTAATTGAATATAAGTAAAAAACAGGTTATTGCCCGCCATGCTGGTTTGTGAAATAATATATTCCTCTAACCCGCCGCCAGCATAGGACATAAAAAAGCGGGCATCAATATGCGAAGGCTTTAAATTGGCCTTGAAAACACCGGTCACCAAATAGTCCCCATCGCCGTTCGTATTGCTCTCCACATGAAGGACCTTGTTTAGGGCAGGCTCCGCTCCGAATATTTTCTGGGCAATTTCTTCTGACAGCACAATAGACTTTGGATTGCGTAATGCTTTTGCCTTATTGCCTTCAATGAAATCATAATTAAAAAAACTAAAAAATGAGGTATCGGCCAAGTACCCGTTGGTTTCATAAAAGGTGGCAACACCGTTGTTGCTATTATATTTAAACAGCGTCTTGTCATCCACAAATAAACCCGCCAACCTGGTAGTGTTCACCACCTCTGGGAATTCTTCCCGCACCGCTTTTGCAAAGGAACCAGGCGTATTGGGCACTTTTTTCTCGCCATCCTCACTCACGAAAACAGTTCCTACTTGGTACAATTGCTCGACGTTGTCGTGGTGCTTGTCGTAGCTCATTTCATTGTAAATATAAAGGCATATCAACATGCAGGAGGCCAGCCCAGCCGACAAGCCAAAAACATTGATGAAAGAAAACACCTTGTGTTTCTTCATATTGCGCCAAGCGATTTTTAGATAGTTTTGAAACATGGCTTTCTTATTTAGTTGTTGGCTATTAGCTGTTGGCTGTTGGCCGTCCCGAGGGGTGCCAACAGCCAACAGCTAATAGCCAGTAGCTGACTTACTCGCTCCGCAAAGACTTCACTGGGTTTGCCAATGCCGCCCTCACGCTTTGAAAACTGACTGTCAGGAACGCTACTGCCACTGCCGTCAAACCCGCCAACGCAAACACCTGCCAGCCAATGTCAATCCTGAAGGCAAAATCCTGCAACCACCTGTTCATTCCGAACCAAGCTAAAGGCGCAGCGATGACAATGGCAATGCCGACGAGTTTCAAAAAGTCTTTGGACAGCAGCGCCACAATGCCCTGCACCGAAGCGCCCAGCACTTTGCGGATGCCAATTTCCTTTATCCGCTGCTGGGCTGCGAAAGTGGCAAGCCCCCAAAGTCCGAGGCAGGAAATGAGCATGGCAAGCCCGGCAAAAATCTTGAACAGGCTGAACAGGCGCTCTTCTGTCTTGTAAAAATCATCAATCTTTTGGTCGAGGAAATTATAGGCGAAGATGCCTTGCGGGAAAGTTTTTTTCCATGAAGACTCGATAGCGGCAAGCGCTGCGGACACGTCGCCGCCTGCCTCGATTTTGATGCCGACCTTTTCGCACCAAGGCATGTACTGCGTGATGAGCGTAGGCTTGACGGCTTCGTGGAGAGAGGTAGAATTGAAGTCTGCCACCACGCCGACGATTTCCGGCTGGAAGCCGTTCATCCCAATCCCGAAACGTTGCCCCAGTGCCGCTTCCGGCGAAGCGAAACCAAGCGCCTTCACGAGAGTCTCGTTCACTACCGATTTCGGGAAACGCTGTCCTTCCGGCAGGGCATCTGATGCGGCGCTCGTGTCGGCAGCTACGGGAAAGCGCCCCGCAAGCAGTTTGAAGCCGTACAGTTCGCAATAATGTTCATCCGTCCAGATGGTCGTCACCCCTTTCCGGTCGGGGTCGTTGCGGTCTTTGAGCCACATGATGGTGCCCCAGTGTCCCTCGCCGCTGGGCGGGCTGCTGGAAAAAGCAAAGTCTTTCACCTGCGGAATTTTGGAAAGTTCGGCAGCAAATACGCTCTTCAACTTGCCAGCGACGGCGTTCTGCCCCATGAAGTCACCACTGCCTTCAGGGATTTGCACCATCACAATGTTGTCCTTTTCAAAACCGAGGTTTTTGCTCCGCAAAAAATTCATTTGCTGTCCGATGAGCAGCAGGGCGATGAGCAAGCCTGCGGACAGGCTAAATTGTGTCACCACCAGTACTTTCCGAAGTCCTGAAGACTGTTTGTTACCTGACGTCCAACCCGTTTTCAGCGTGGCAACGGGGTTAAATCTGGCAATCACAAAAGCAGGATGCAGTCCTGCCAGCAAGCCCGTGAGCACGATGCCCGCCAATAGCGCCCCCATCAGTCCTGGCGACTGCAACAACTCAAAGCTGATTTGTTTGTCAATCAATTGGTTGAGCCAAGGCAGGCAAGCCTGCGCTGCCGCTACCGCCAGCACGCCAGAAAACAAAGCCAGCAGCCATGCCTCACCTAAAAACTGCCCGATGAGCTGGCCTTTGCCTGCACCCACCGACTTGCGAACCCCCACTTCTTTGGCACGGGTGAGCGCCTGCGCCGTGGAGAGGTTGACGAAATTGATGCAAGCCAGCGTCAGCACCGCCAGCCCGATGATGCCGAAAAACCAAAGCCACGTTGGGTTCACCGCTTTGACCCATTCGCCGCCGCCAGCGTAGCTTGTGTTGAAATGCACGTCGGAGAGCGGCTGCAATTCGAGGTCGGAACGCACCTCCTTCGGCTGTCGGGTGTCATTGTTCGTCGTTCGGTCGTAAATGGCTTTCAGTCGGGAGTCGAGGGATTTTGGGTCAAGTCCTTCGGGCAACACCACGAAAGTGGAACCGCCTGACACCGAACCGAAATGGGTCGTGCTGGTTTGCAAAAACTTCTCATCCAGCGAAAGGGAAAGCAGCATGGAAGCTGGCAGGTGTGTGTTGCCGGGAAAATCCTTGATGACACCAGCGACCGTGATGTTGAACTGGTCGTTGTATTTGAAAGTCTTGCCCAGCGGTTCTTCCCTACCAAAGAATTTTTTCGCTGTCGTTTCGGTGAGCAATGCCTGGTACGGTTGCCGCAATGCCTCGTGTGCGTTGCCCTCCAAGACTTCCAAGTCGAATATTTCAAGAAAATCCGGGTCGGTCAGCATCACTTGGTCTTGCTTGAAACGCTTTTGCGGGTTGATTTCGATGATCGGATCGCCCATCGGGTGATGAATATTGGTCACATTTTCAAACTCTGGAAAATCGGTGCGCAGGGCGTCCGCCATAGGAAAAGGCGTGGAAAAATGAGGGTCTTTTTTTCCAAAATCTGTCCAAACGGTATTGACCCGGTAGGTTCTGTCGGCTTTGGCGTACCAGGAATCGTAGCTCAATTCGTGCCGCAGAAACAAACCGATGAGCAGGCAAACGGCCATGCCGAGCGTGAGGCCGAGTACGTGTAGGGTAGTGGTGAGCTTTTGCCGAGCAAGGCGGCGGAAGGTGATTTTTAGATTGTTGGTTAACATAGTACTCAGATATTCAATAGTCCATGCAGAAAATGAGAATCAGGCATAATTGACTGCCCCAAAACCCAAGGCTTTCTGCACGGCAGGATGATTTAAGTCAAACTTAGCTTCTGAGCTA
>JANPLH010000418.1:0-22353 GCA_031426435.1 Saprospiraceae bacterium
GCCGCCCAATTTATTGGGCTGGCCGTTTTCGACCAGCACAATTGGGCGGCCACAACCTCACTTTGGCTTCACATGAAACAATGCCGCAGCTGGTATCGGTTGTTCGCCCGTTTTGTCGAAGGCCCAGTTCACCTTCAATTCCTCGCCGCCGGTCCCTTGGAAATACCGCACGATGATTTCATGGTTGCCAGCTTGGAGCGGCACGATGCCGCTGACTTTTTTGGAGCCGTGCTGCCCGTCATTGTCCACAACTATTTCATTGTCAATAAAAAGAGTGCTGCCATCGTCGGAGGTGGTGCTAAAGGAATAGACAGCCGTCTCAGGCACCTTGACGAAGCCTCGGTACTCGAAGCCGTAGCGCTCACCTTTGGCGTTTTTGGCGGAAAGGTCGAAGGTTTTCACCGTGCCTGTTTTCAAGGACTTCATCCTATCAAAATCGGGCATCTTGCTCCAATCCCCCTCAAAATAAAGGTACTGTAGTCCCGGTGCCAGCCCGCCAATTTTGCTGCTTGGCTTGGCGTCTTTTTTCCAAAACGTCTTTTGCAGCGTACCGCTGATTGGCTTGCCGCTGCGGAAAGAGCGGGCGGTGAGGATGGTCGTTTCAGTAATAGTCAGTGGCGCTTTATAGACTGGCGATTGAGCACTGGGTGCCGAGCCATCGGTGGTGTAGTGGATGTCCACATTGCCGCCTTCGTCGGTGAGCGATACCTCCATTTTGTCAATGAAAATATCATGAAGTGCTTTCGCAATGGGCAACAGGTGGATGTCAGGCTTGCCCTTCAATTGCAGCATGATGACCGAGTTGATTTTGTCGGGCATGGCCTGTGGCAATTCGACCACAATGCCATCGTCCATCCGCTCGACCTTGGGCGCTTTTGCCGAAGGCGACCCTAAAAAACTCGCTCCCATTGGTGTATTGGCCACGCCGTTCAGTACCAGTTTGTTGTCACGGGGTGCCTCGAAGACGTGGAGGTAGAGGATGGTGTTGCCGTCCTTTTGCTTCATGGTGATGCGGCCCCAATCGAAGCTGCCGAGCGGGCTGGCCGAGGTGCCGTGGATGGATTCACCGTTTTTCTTCATCCAATCGCCCATTTCCTTGAGGCGAAGGATGCTCTCGTCGGGGAAAAGTCCTGCTGCGGTCGGTCCGACGTTGAGCAGGAAGTTGCCGCCCTTGCTGGCGATTTCGGCGAGGTTTTGCAGCAGTTCCTTGGTGGATTTGAAGTTCTTGTCGGCCTTGTTGTAGCCCCAGTTGCCGTTCATGGTCATGCAGCTTTCCCAGTCCACACCGGGCAGCCCGGTGGCGGGTATCTCCTGCTCTGGTGTGCCAAAATCCCCAGCGAAATTGCCCGGTGCGGTGAAGCCAGCCATGCCGTCACGGGAGGCACCGACCCGGTTATTGATGATGATATCGGGCTTGAGGCTTCGCACGTAGTTGTAGAGGTCAGTGCCACGCTCGTTGTTCCAGGTGGCCTCCCATTCGCCGTCGAACCAAAGCACGTGCGGGGCGTCGCCATAGTTGGTCAGCAGTTCCTTCAACTGCTTTTTCATATAAGTCACGTATTTGTCGAAGTCGGCACCCTTGGCAGAGCGGTCGGTTTCCCAGTTGCGGCGGGGCAGGTAGTCGGGGTGGTGCCAGTCCATGATGGAGTGGTAGAAGCAGAGCTTGATGCCTTCCTTCTTGCACTCGTCGGCCAGTTCTTTGAGGATGTCCCGTTTGAACGGCGTTCCCATCACATCAAAATCGCTGGCCTTGCTTTCATAAATGGCGAAGCCATCGTGGTGCTTGCTGGTGATGACGATGTACTTCATGCCAGCATTCTTCGCCATTTGCACCCAATCCTTGGCACTGAACTGGGTAGGGTTGAACTGCTCCCGGAACTTATCGTAAGTGTCCAGTGGGATTTGGGCGGTGGTGCGAATCCACTCGCCGTAGCTGTCCTTGTCGCCCCATTTACCGGCAGGCACCGCATAAAGGCCCCAGTGGATGAACATGCCGAAACGGGCTTCCCGCCACCACTCCATGCGCTGGCTGCGGTCTGCCTCCGACTCATTGAGATAGTCTTTTTGTCGGCCCGATTTTTTTCCGGGGTTGCAACTTTGGTTGGTGATGGTCAGGAAGGCGATGGCCAGCAGGAAAGTGGTCAAGTTGATTTTCATAGTAACTCAATGCTTGGTTGGATGAAAGAATGGGTAAAAGTCGAAAGTTCGGGCGATTATTTTTTGGAAAAAAACGGGCTCTATGAATTATTGACAATAGCTGGCTGAACGCTGAAATCGAATTCGGCACAATTTTGTTTTCATGAGCGTGTTCTAACTTGAACAGTAAGGCTATTGGTTCTTCCCCCACTGCTGCTATTTTCCCACTATTTATAGGCTATCCCTTTGCTTGCTTTCGCAATTGATGTGAAGCAACAATGCACTGTTTCCCAACGAAAAAAATCTGGCTTGAACAAACACCATGACCAAGGCGCTGCTTTGCCGCTGCTGTTGCTCTTGATGGGTAACGACCTTTTGCAAATGAGATAAATATACGCCCCCATCACCCTGTTTTAAACAATGAATAACATGAGAATAAAGGCTTTCATACTCATCAACGTACTGTTTTTGCTGCTTGGCAGCACCTCGATTTTCGCCTATAAAGGCGACGAGTTTCCCACCGTCACACCCTTTGAACTGGTGCGAGGCATGGTCGTTGTACAAGCGGAGTTGAATGGGCAAATGGCCAATTTCATCCTCGATACTGGCTCGCCAATGATGATTTTGAACGAAAAAATGGGCGAAACTGCCACATTGCAGGCCAACAGTTTGCAGGGCGGAATGGCCGGGGAATGGAAGACCATCAACATGTTCTCGTGGGCAGGCGTGCGCAAATTCGACATGCCTGCGCTCACTACCGATATTGGTGCTTTGGAGTACGTGACGAACCGACCCATCGCTGGGCTGATTGGCTACGAGTTCCTGGAGGACTATGAACTGCTGATGGACTTTGAAAACCACTTGATTACGCTGGTACCACAAGGCAAAAGCGCAAAGCTGGAAGGCTGGTTGCTGAAATCGCAAATCCCTTTCACGATGGCGGGCCATCTGCCTGTCATCGAGGCGCAGATTGGCAACAAAAAACTCCGCTTCGGCCTCGACACTGGGGCCAATACCAATATGCTCAGTCTAACGCAGTCGCATGAAATAGACCCGGAACTAATTACGCCTGTGAACAATGCTGGCGTGCTTGGCATCGCTGGCGATTCCCACTTGACTTATGCTGGTGACGTGGTCGAAACGACCATTGGCGGGCTGAACTTCTGGAACATGCGCTTCGTGTTTTCCGATATTTCACACCTCCAAAACCTGAATGACAACGGCGTGGATGGACTGCTCGGCTTCCCTTTTTTCAAGGCTGGCAAGTTTTCCATTAACTACTTCACGAAGGTGGTATCTATTTGGGAATGAATGACCGGAAATTGAGAAATTGGAAATTGAGAAATTGTGTGAGCAATTCGTGCAATTTCTCAATTTCCAATTTCCAATTTCTAATCCACTTCCGCCTCTACCTTCGCCTCTCCTTCTTTGTCTTTTTTCTTTTTCTTGTCCTTTTCGTCCTTGGTCTCCACTTGGATTTTTGACCCCGACTCCAATTTCCTGGAAACGGCGGCATAAGGCCCAATGACCACCTCTTCGCCTTCCTTCAAGCCTTCCAGGATTTGTATATAGTCGTTGTCCTGAATGCCCGTTTTCACAGTGCGCTGCGCAACGGTGTCGCCCGGCATTACCACAAAAACCACTTCCAGGAGGTCGTCAAACCCGGCAACGGAAGCTTCGGCGGCGGCTTCTTCCTCATTCACTTTCTTTTCCTTCGGAACGTCTTTTTTCTCCTCCTTGTCACGTGTGCCAACGGCTTGGATGCTCACGCTGACCACATCCTTTACCGTATTGGTTAGTATCTCCACGGAGGCCGACATGCCGGGGCGGAAAGGGTAGGGCTTGCCCGGTTTTACTAAGTCTTTGTAGGAAGATTGGTCAATGTCAATGGTCACGATGAAGTTGGTCACCTGGTCGGTGGTGAGGTTCACGGAACCCGTTGCGGAGCTGACGAGGTTGTTGGCGGTGTGCGCTATTTCGACCACTTTGCCAGTGAACTTCCTATCGAGGTAGGCATCAATTTCGATAGTGGTCATTTGCCCAAGGGCAATGCGGGGCAGGTCGTTTTCGGTCACTTCCACCTGTACTTCCATCAGCTTGAGGTCGGCTATTCGCATGATTTCCGTGCCCGCCATCATGGACGTACCGACTACCCGCTCACCTTTTTCCACATTGAGTTTTGACATAATGCCGCTCATGGTAGCGTAAATGGTCGTCCGTTTCAGGCTGGTGTTTATCTCCCTCAAAGAAGCCTCGGCACTCTTGATTTGAAACTCGGAGGACTGGGCCGTTTGCTGTGCTGAACGAATATTGGCTTCGGCAGCCCTAACGTTCGACTCCAATTGCCGCACATTGGTTTGCGAAGCATCAAAATCCTGCTGCGAAACAACGCCATCCTTGAACAGCTTTTCGTTGCGTTTGTGGATTTCACGGGCGTTCGCCAATTGCGCCTCCAATTGTTCTTTGTTGGCCCTTGCGGCCTCGATTTGCGATTTTGAATTGGCCAATGCCGATTTTGAACTGTTCACGCCAGCCGCAGCCCGCTCCACTTGGGAGTTGTACGCCTCTGGGTCAACCCTTGCCAGCACTTGCCCAACGGTAACGCTATCGCCTTCCTTTACATAAAGCTCCACGATTTCACCGGATACGTCGGAGCTGATTTTCACTTCCGTTTTTGGGAAGACCTTACCACTGGCTTCCACCGTTTCCTTGATGGTGCGAAGGGCGGTTTTTTCGGTTTCCACGAGTTCGCCTTTCTTGCTGTTCTTGCTTTTGATGGCTGCAGCGATTACGAGTATAGCCAAAAGGCCAATTATGCCGAAAATCAACCAATTCCGTTTCTTTTTTGTCGTTGCCATATATAGAATGATGAATGATGAATTGTGAATGATGAATTAGCAAAGCAGGTGCTTCATGGTTTTCATCAATCTAATTTTATCTGTTTTCCCAGGTAAAAATCGAGGATTTTCAACCGGAAGAGATAGTCGTATTTCGACACTGTGAGGTTGGTTTGAGCGGTGTCGTAGGTATTGCGGGCAGTCAGCAGTTGCAGGTTGTTGATGGTGCCGAGCTGGAATCGCTTTTCGGCATTTTCATAAGCTACCCTGGAGGCCTCGATGGATTTTTGCGAAGCATCCAAAGTCTGCCGGGCTGCCCTTGCACTGGCAATGGCTTGCTGCACATCATTTTTCAATTGCTGCTTGGTTTGGTCGCTTTGCAGTTTTGCATTCAAGATGCCCACCTGCGCCCGTTGCACGTTGATGTCGTTTATTCCGTTGGAATAAATGGGTATGTTAATGCCAGCACCAACGCTTTGGCCAAAGTTGTTCTTTAGCTGGTCGAAATAGGGGTAATCAAGCAACTTGCTTTGAATATTTGGTGATTCAAAATCAATGGTGTAAAGTTGCTCACCTTGGCCAAACCCCAGGTCAACATAAATATTTTGAGGTACTCGTATTGTCCCCAAATCCACTACTTCGAACTGCTTTGCCACATTGGACCAGTTCGAGTTCAAGCTTCCGAATACAGTTATTGTTGGAAAATACCCCGACCTCGCCAAGTCAACGTCCACCTCGGCGCTTTGCACCCTTAGCTCGTTAGCGGCCACCTGCGGCTGCGAGTTTACTGCCTCCGCATATACCG
This sequence comes from Saprospiraceae bacterium, assembly GCA_031426435.1. Classification (GTDB taxonomy): domain Bacteria; phylum Bacteroidota; class Bacteroidia; order Chitinophagales; family Saprospiraceae; genus UBA6168. The sequence continues at coordinate 5,779 of JANPLH010000418.1, forward strand.
ACAGGAAATTCAAATCATCAGGATTTACATCAACTGGTATGACGAACGAAGGCCGTTCGACTTTTATGTTCGTGGCAGGGTCGAGTTGCATCAAACCCTTGAGCGTCAAGTAGTTGAGGTCAATGGAATTCTTTGCTTGAACGATTGCTTGGTCGTCGTTGGCGATTTGCGCCAGCACATCCAAGCGGTCATTGGCAGGGAGGGTGCCTGCGGAAATGCGCTTTTCCGTTTGGTCCAACTGTTGTTGCGAAAGTTCCCTGCGCCTGTTGGCGTTTTCTAATTGCTCCTCTGACAATAGGGTGGTCAAATAGGCATTGGCAATGCTCAGGGCGATGTTGTTGAAACTGGTGGCGGCGTCTTTTTGCGCAGCTTGCAGGTTGATTTGGCCCTGTTTGATGGTGTTGTTGATGCGGCCACCAGAGTACACCGTGGCGCCGGCGCTCAATCCCATACTGTGGTAGTTGATGGTTTGGTTTTCGAAGGTGTTGGATACCGGGTCAATCGTCCGGCCAAACTGCCAGCCAAAATTGGAGTTGGCACTGACATTTGGCAGCCTCGAAAGCTGGTTTTGTTTGGCCGTTAAGGCAGCTAATTGGATGCTGTTCTCCGCCTGTTTCAAAGAAATGCTATTGTCACGAGCATATTCGATGCAGCGCTGCAGCGACCAAGTTTCTTGTGCCGTTAAGCAGTTTATTTGGAAAAAAATGGCCAGCAACAAAGCAAAGGAAATCGCTTGAAAGCGAAAGGTGGAAGTTCTCAACTTCATAAGTCTTGATTGTTTTGAAAAACGTGCAGCAATGTTAATGGCAAGCTTAACTATCCCTTAAATAATTCTATCAACGGCGGCCTATTTTGGATAAAAGCGGGGAAATGGCAGTTGGTGGTTGGCGATAGGCTGTTGGCCATTGGCTGTTGGCTGTTGGCAGCCAATAGCCAATGGCCAACAGCCAACCCGCCTCACTGCTGCTTCAGCCAAGCTATGATGTCCGTGTCCTTTTTTGTGGCAATATCGGCGGGCAAGTCAATTGCCTTGCGGGTTTTCATGTCTATGGCGTGGTTCGTGCCCTTGCCGTCGTCGCTCTTTTCGTTCAAAATGAGGTAGCGGTTGTTTCGGAAGGATTTGTTGATGACTGTGCTGAACCGCTTGGGGCTGTCGTACATGACGTTTAAGGAAAGTTCTTCTTTGTCGTAATCATAATCAGGGGCCAGCGCTTGGTAGGTGTCACTGCCATTCGTTGATTTCAGCAAGAAAAGGCTGTTGTAATTCTCCCCTTTTACAAGGGTAAATTCGGCTGCTGGCAGCATGGGCGTGGGCTCGGCAGGGTTGGAGATGTCAAAAACGAAAGGTCCTTTGCTGGCCGCAAAACCCACGATATAGTTTTCCCAAAGCTCCAACCGCTTGATGGAGCCGCTTTGGGCGTCCTCGGCATAGCGCTCGTTCAGGAACTTGGGCATCAGTGGTGCTGACAGTTTGAGCGTGGCCAGGTCCAAGAGGTAGAAATTGTACCAACCCCGGATGCCCACTTGTTTGCTCACCTTATTATAGGTGATGTCGGTCAAATAATAGGGGTAGTCGGCACTGAAATTCACGGGCAGCACTTGCCGGAACAATTGCTTGCAGGTGCCGTCATAAACCGAAAGGATGCGGTGGCTTTCGCCAAGGTCCTTGTCCTTGGTCTCTTCCTCTGCTGAAATGACCACGAAGCGGTCATCACTGCCAGCCCAGAACATATTGCCTTCCAATACGCTGCCCACCAATTTGCAGGTAGGCCGGGAAGGCTCGGAAGGGGTCGGTTCCGTATTGGTCTGTGTCGTGCTGTCAGCAGGATTTGCAGGCTGTTCCGTGCCGCCGCTTGGGGCAGGTTCGGTGCCACAGGAAAGGAGATTTAGAATAAAGAGGACTGCGAATAATTTGGAAAGTAAGTTCATTGCCTTGGTTGTTTTCGGCAAAGTTGGTGAAAGATTTTGATAATGCTGTTGGCTTTTAGCTGATGGCCATTGGCTGTGTGCCGCCAACGGCCAAATGCCAAGGGGCAATTGCCAAATACCAGTTTTCAACGCCTACGCTTCTGCCTTAGCTGTACCACTGAAACCTACCCGTTGGTATAGGGTCTTCTCGCCAACCCTGGTTCACCCCGTTGGCGTAAGTGTACTACTTTTCAGTTTTAGCAGCCTCCAAGACTTTACGAAAAGCCCACCGTTCCAGCAAGGTACTGTGCGTTTTTTTCACGATTGAGTTTGTAGCTTTGACGGGAGGGTGGGAAGGCTTGGCACATCGGGTAATGCCGAGTGTTGAACTTCTAGGATGCTTTCGCCTTTTACGTTAAATCAGTAAAAGATGATAAAGAAACTCCTGTTGGGATTCGTAATGGCAGTTGTATTATTTGTGGTAATCACCTATTTCTCGATAAGAGCGATATGTTTCAAACCTGGTTTTCCTGAAACCATCATCCTTTCCCAGCCATCAGCAAACAGCCATTGGCAAGGAGTAGATTCCGTCTTGTTGAAAGCCAGTGATTTGTACATGGCTGGAGCCTATCGAAATATCATCATGGGCGAAAACTACCGGAAAGCTTGGAATGCACCGATAAAAGTTCCAGTTGTTTGGCTGGACACCTTGTTTGGCGGCGTAAAAGTAATAAAATCAGGCGGCGGCGGACAAACCCGCTCACTAACCCTGGCAGACTCGGAGGGGCATCTATTTACTTTGCGCTCGGTTTGCAAAGATGCAACAGCACTTATGCCCACCACCGGACAGCGGGTCAAGCTAAACAACATGGTCTTGGACGGCATTTCTGCGGGGCATCCGTATGCTCCACTGCCAGTCGCCATGCTTACCGAATCGGCGGGCATGGTAAACACACATCCGAGGCTCGTGTTCGTGCCTGCTCAAGTGGCGCTCGACACTTTTAACCATCGCTATGGCAACCGGCTCTTCATGCTGGAATATGAAACGGAAGGCAAAAACGGCGATTGGACAGGCTTCGACAACTTAATTTCATTGATGGAATCCAATGCCGTTGCAAAGAAACTATTGAAGAACCCTTTGGACCGGGCTGACCAGGTTACCTTATTGCGGGCCAGGCTATTCGACTTAATCATTGGCGACTGGGACCGTCACAAACGCAATTGGGGTTGGATATCGCACCTCGAAGATGGCGATGTTATTTATACGCCTTACCCTGTTGACCGGGACAATGCTTTTTACAAGATTGGGGGAATAGTTCCTTGGGTGCTTAACCGCCCTTATGTCTTCGAGCAGTTTAGGCCCTTTGACAAAAAAATTGATTACCTGCCAGGATTGCTCCGCAGTGCAAGGGATTTCGATCCTTTTTTTTTGAACGAATTGAGCCGGGAGGATTTTTTGCAAACCGCCTCCAACCTTCAGCAAATGCTTACGGATGAGGCCGTCCGGCAAGCCTTTCTAACGTGGCCGGACACCATTTTCAAACTGAACGGGCCAGCAATTATTGCCAACATTATCTCCCGCAGAAATGACCTTCCGGAATATGCTGAAGCCTTTTATGGCCACCTCGCACGCCAGCCCCAGGTCATGGGAACCCAACAGCGTGACAGTTTCGTCGTTCAACAGCGTGGCGATAAACAAGTGTCGGTGGAAGTATATTCTGTCACCCGTTCAGGAAGTATGGTCAGAAAATACCTTCGCACCTTCTTTGCCAATGAAACGGAAGAAATCTCGCTCTTTGGCTGGGGGGGCGATGATGTGTTAAGCGTTTGGGGCAAGCCCTCCATTCCGGTAAATTTTATTGGCGGTGAGGATAACGACCGCTTTGTCCCAAAACCCTCCTTTTCAATCAATGCTAAAATCGTGCTGATAGACGACCCCGGCGGCATGGATGCACCGGATGGCTACAAGCTGGAGAACAAAACTATCAAAGCGAGGATGCCGAAGGAATAGTCATATAGTAACCGTGGTTCAATGAAGAGTGGCTGTGCCGGCAGATTTACTGCTGTCAGCCACTTTTCATCTTAACAATTCCCATTTGCTTAACTGACGGTAAACTTCTGCGTACGAACTTCCACCACATCTTTTTTATTGGGCAAGTGGGCTTTCACCTGTTTGAACTCAAATGAATCCCCCGCTGGCGCAGGGTCTGTTGATTGAAAAACGGAAACGCTGGTTCAAGTCTATGTTCACCGCCGCCTTTTCTGCCGCAGCCTCGGCTGGTTCCATTCTTCTTTTTGGGCGAAGTCAACGATTTTGCGCATAGCCGTGAGCATGAGCAGGAAAACCAAATAGCCAATCGTCAGCACGATGTAAATCCACTTATATGACCCTGCTTCATTCATCGTCAGGCCGCTGAACCATTGCGCCAGCAAACCTGAAACAGCCGCCAAACCAATGAAACTGAGAATGGAGCGGCTCCAATAATGGTCCATGTTTTTGGCGAAAATGCTCAGTATGGCGTTCATCGCCGCAAAGAAAAGGAGGAATGAAGCGGCTATCGTCCAAGGGAACCGCTGCTCAATTTCCATGCCGCCTGCCCTAAAAGCCAATGAGCCGAGGTTGAACACCAAAACGACTATCAGCAGCATAACCGCTTGATAGATAGGGTTTTGCATTTTGACAAAAACGGGATGTGATGTGGTACTCATGGCTTCATTGTTTCACGGTTACATGGCTTCATGGTTTCATAGCTTTATGGCTTCACGGTTACATGGCTTCATGGTTGGGTTACTTCGCCGAAGAGGTCGAACTCAGCAGCGCTGGTAACTTTCACAGTTGCAAAATCGCCAATCCGCACAAAATTTGACTTAGCCTTTACTAACACCTCGTTGTCCACTTCCGGGCTATCGAATTCGGTGCGCCCGACGAAGTATCCTCCTTCCTTTCTGTCGAACAGCACCCGGAAGCTTTGGTTTACTTTTTCGAGGTTTTTGCGGTGGCTGATTTCTTGTTGGATGTCCATCAGGCGGGCCGCCCGGTCAGCCTTTACTTCAGCTGGCACGTCATCTTCCAATTCGTAGGCACTGGTGTTCTCCTCATGGCTGTACTGGAAAACGCCCAGCCGCTCAAACTCCATCTCCCGCACGAAGTCGCACATTTCCTCGAATTCGGCCTCTGTTTCACCGGGAAAACCAACTAACATTGTGGTGCGGATGGCGATACCCGGCACCTGCTTTCTTGCGGTGTTGATTAGCTCGGTGGTTTCGGCCCTGGTAATCTGGCGCTTCATGCGTTCCAAGACGCCGTCCGCCCCATGCTGGAGTGGGATGTCGAGGTAGTTGCAGACCTTCGGCTGCCGGGCCATTGCATCGAAAATTTCCAATGGGAACTTGCTGGGATAAGCATAGTGCAGCCTTATCCATTCAATGCCTTCCACTTCGCAAAGGGCATCTAGTAAGGCGGGCAGCTCCCGTTTTTTGTAAATGTCGAGGCCGTAGTAGGTAAGCTCCTGGGCGATGAGCATCAGCTCTTTCACGCCCCGTTTTGCAAGGTTTTTTGCTTCCGAAACGAGCGATTCGATGGTGCGGGAGACGTGCTTGCCCCGCATCAAGGGGATGGCGCAGAAGCTGCAAGTGCGGTTGCAGCCCTCCGATATTTTCAGGTAGGCATAATGGGGTGGGGTGGTGATGAGCCTTTCCCCAATCAGCTCTTGCTGGTAGTTGACGTTGAAGCGGGCAAGCAGTCCGGGCAGTTCCAGCGTACCGAACCAAGCGTCCACCTCTGGTATCTCCTTTTCCAAATCGTCCCGATAACGCTGTGATAGACAACCAGTTACATACAGTTTGTCAATGCCTCCTTCGGTTTTTACGCCCGCATACGCCAGTATCGTGTCTATGCTTTCTTGCTTTGCAACGTCTATGAAGCCGCAGGTATTGACGATGACGATATTGGCGTCTTCCTCCTCGCTGTCATGCACCACGTCAAAGTCGCTGGCCTTTAACTGCGTGATGAGGTTCTCGCTGTCCACCAGGTTTTTGGAGCACCCAAGGGTGATGACGTTTATCTTATCTTGCTTGATGGTACGGGTCTTCATATATGTTGGTGGCTGGTAGAAGCAATAAGGTTGACGAGGGCTTTAACCTCTCATTCAACTGGATTTGCTGTGCAGCCAAATTTTTTGCTTTTGAAAAAATTCGGAGGGCAAAGTTAACAAGCCAAGTCAATTGGGCTTGGCGCAAAAAAAGATAGGTGGCACATTCCTCGAAATGTGCCACCTATTTTGGCAATGAATGCTTGCTGTGCTATTATTCCACAATGGAAACCCGCTGCGTTTTAAAGCTGTTTTTGGTTTTCACGTTTACGAAGTAAAGGCCCGTAGAAAGGACATTTGTTTCGATTTCGTGCATGTTGTCACCATTTTGGAACTCGACGCCCAGTCTTTCTTGTACCAACTGGCCATTGGATTTTAAAATCGTGATGTCAGCTGTGACTGGCGTTGAAGTTGAAAAATTGACATAAAGCGATTCTCCAAGCGTAACGGGGTTGGGTGTTATGTTCCATTTTTCGATTTCAGTTGCAATGGAGGTATCGCTGACCTGGTCGCCCGTCTTGAATATTTTTTGGCCTGAGAAGCTGCCACAAGTCGAGTATTCATTGTATCCAAGCACCTTCCAAAGGTAGCTCTTGTTCGGCAGGAGGTTATTAATGACTGCTGAATTTGTAGTTGTCACTAAGCGTAATGTTGGCTGACCGGATGTCGTTATTTCAACCAGGTATTTATCAGCCCCTGGCAAGGCCGTCCATTCAAGCGGTACAGCGTTGTAGGTATCAATTGTCTCGCTCCCTTGTGGGCTAACCAGCGTTGGCGAGCCTGTTACGATTGCTAAGTTGGGCGTATAGTTTGGGCGGATATAATTGCGACTGGAACTGAAAAGACTGTTGTTGATTTCCTGCTTTTGACCATCCGTAAAATGGTATTCGCTGCAGCCATCTACGTAGTTCATGTAGTTTTGAAAATCTGGCGAAAGTGATTGCCCATTGGGGTCTTTTGCATTTTGTGTATAGGAGCAGTTATCGGTTGGGAAGTAGTAATCTGCAGGCGTGTCGCAAATACAATCGCCTCCGCAGTTGTTCGGATTAGATGTATTGCAATTGGTCATATTTACCAATTCGTTTGGCCAACCTGCTGGAGAATTTTGTCCAACAGGGTTGCCATGTATGGCTGGATCCCAGCCACCACTTGTTTCCCATCCATAGAAAGTATGATTAAGGCTAAAAAAATGACCTACCTCATGGGTCAGAACTCGAATATCACCCGCATAATTTTCCAATCCAACAATCCAATCATTGCCATTTGGACCCGCTTCTGGTTGGTAATAGGCGAGAGTTATTCCTCCAACTGACTGTTCTATATCATTAACTAAGAAAATATTCATGGCGTTGTAAATCATTTGGTTTTTGATAGCTGCCGAACCAGTGAAAGACAAGGGATCATTATAAATCCCGTCATTGTTGACGTACTTAAACTCCTTAATATAAAACTGGATGTCTTGGTCAGCATAATTTTCGTTTAGCAAACAAAGCGCATTCAAGCCAGACCTTTCAGATGCACGGCCTGTACCATTTGATTTGGCAACCAGGAAAAAACGAATTGGTACATAAGTGATGGCGTCTCTGTTGTACACATAATCCCGCATCTCGTTGCGGTTGATGTGCATTTGCTCCATGATTTTTTTTCCATCTTCAAAAGTTACACCGCATTTGTGCTGTGCATAGGCATTGGTGAGACTTATAACAGCAATTGTAGCCATCAAGCACCAACCTTTGATTTTACTCGTCATTTTTTAAGATTTGATTTAGCGTTACTTATTGAGCACAAAGTTACAAAAAAAATCATGCCCACTCTTGTCTTTGCCCTGTCAATTTTGGTTTGTGCAGTCGGAAAAATCCTACCTTTGCGCCGCCTTTTAAAAGGGCATTTTTCAAGCCAATAACTAACAAATTACTGTTGATTTTGGTTGATGAAAGTTGCTTCCGATTGGTGGTTCCCGACAATGTTGCAAGTTCCATCAACCCCGTCAACCTTCAACGACCTTTTTCAACCCTTATCAAATTACAATGAGCAAAGTAACCGTAATCGGGGCTGGCAACGTAGGGGCTACCTGCGCCAACGTCATCGCCCACAAAGACATCGTGAACGAGGTTGTCCTGATTGACATCGTTGGGAACCTCGCCAAAGGCAAGGCTCTCGACACTTGGCAACAGGCACCCATTGACAACTACAGTACCTACCTCAGCGGCAGTGACGACTATGCTTCAACAGAAGGCAGCGAAATCGTAGTCATCACCGCTGGCGTGCCCCGCAAGCCAGGTATGAGCCGTGATGACCTTATTTCCACCAACGCCCGCATCGTGAACACGGTGACGGAGAACGTCATGAAGCACAGCAAAGACCCCATCATCATTGTCGTCTCCAACCCGCTCGACGTAATGACACTGGCCTGCTGGCGTTCTTCCGGCCTCGATTCCTCCAAGGTTTTCGGTATGGCAGGCATCTTGGACACGGCTCGCTACCGTGCCTTCCTCGCCACTGCACTCGGTTGCTCACCAAAGGACATTCAAGCCCTGCTGATGGGCGGCCACGGTGATACCATGGTTCCACTGCCTCGTTACACCACGGTCGCTGGTATCCCAGTCACTGAATTGATTAGCAAGGAAGAACTTGATGCCATCGTGCAGCGTACCGCTGTTGGTGGTGGCGAATTGGTACAACTCATGGGCACTTCTGCTTGGTATGCACCTGGTGCCGCTGCTGCGCAAATGGTGGAATCCATCGTGCGTGATGAGAAGCGCATCTTCCCGGTTTGCGCCAAATTGGACGGCCAGTACGGCCTCCATGACATCTTCCTTGGTGTGCCTGTTATCCTCGGAAAAAAGGGTATCGAGAAAATCATCGAAGTAAAACTGAACGCTGATGAGCAACAATTGCTCAAAGACTCGGCCGCCGCCGTGAAAGCGGTGATTGATGTTTACAACAATATGCAGCTTTGATTAAATTGCGGTGAGCGCAAAAAATAAAGCCCTGTCAACAATGCAAGTTGACAGGGCTTTTTGTTTGGTGGAATCAGTATTTATTGAAGAATCAGCTTCTCAATTATCTCTTTCCCCGGCGTCGTTAGCCGAATGAAATACAAGCCTTTATTGCCCAAGGCACTTGTTTCTAAATCAAAATGAGAATAGCCTTTTTTCAAAAAGCCTTTGTGTAGCGTTGTGACCAAGCGGCCATTTATGTCAAGCACTTCCAAAGTCGCAAGTGGCTGGTCTTCAGCCTGTTCTATGACAATTTTAGCAAAGTCATTGGCCACATTGGGTGCGATAGTCATATTGTTTTCAGGAAACTTTACTGAGATGCCAGAACCCGATACAGTTTCAATTTGGTCAGTGCTCCAAACGTTCACTGGCAGGTATTTATCGCCTTCTTTTTTCCAAATAATACCCAGCACCTCGTAATCATGGCCTTCGATTTCGTCAATTGCCAATGAATAATTGAGGTCGAATTCTTGGTCTGCTGCCACGTCTCCATTGGTGATGGGCTGTCCAAAACTGTCTTCCGTAAATGACTGACGCAGCAGGAAACGGTGCACCGCATTGTTCCCGATGCTCGCTTGATAGGCAGTCACGTTGTCTTCCAATAGGTAGATGCCAAGGTAGAAATCTCCCTGTGCTGCTTGGAAAAATTTCACCTTGGCAGCCACTTTGATTTCCCCGTTGGAAAAAACGGGTTCAAAACCGCTGTTGGCAATGGGTGCTTTCGCAAAATTTGCGTCAATCTGGGTTTTGAGTGTTGAGAGCTTAGAATCTACGTTGCCAGAAGAAACATTTTGGTCAATATCATCCAAGAAGAAACGGGGCTGGTATCCGCCACCCAAATTGTTCGAAATATCATCCGCCACTTGGATGAAGAGGTTGCCCGAATAATGCGCTGCTACATAAATTGCTTTATCGTCATTCTGCTCAAGGGCTCCCTTGAAATAATTCCAGCCCCATGTCCCGCAATATGGGCACCAAGAGGCGGTGCGTTTGGTGAGGAGGCTGCGTTGCTGCTGTTCAACCTGTTGGGCGATGCCTTGAACCAAGAACAATGCTGTAATAAGAATCGTGAAACTTTGCTTTTTCATGTGGGAATTTTGTAAGCGGCGGACAGAAACCGCTTGTGTTAAAAGATGAAGGTACGATTATCATGGTGCTTGGTCGTTCATGTTTCCGATTCCTTACAAAAACACTGCCTGAATAAAACTGTTTGTCGTGGAGGTGACTTTGAACCTTTCGTCCTGCCGCCAGCCGATAACCCAGGCAATGTTACCATTGCTTACCAATAGCCAAACCTTTTCTTTTTCGAACCTTGAGAGCTTGTTATTGGAAAAAAAATCCTGTAACTTCTGTCGCTTGCCACCCATTCCCAATGGGCAAAACCAGTCGCCCTCCTGCCAATGCCGAAGGCGCAGCGGGAACCGAAGGCTGTCGGCGTCGAACCAGGCGCTTTCAGACCCGGCGTTGAATTGTTCAGGTGCTGCATCGGCCAGGGTGAGTTGTAGGCTTGCCCCATTCGGCAATTGAATTGGAATGTCAGAAAATGCGGGTATTTCGAATACTCCTCCAGTGTTTCCCCCCAAGGATAAAATTAAAAAAAAGCGGTCAACCAACAAGCGGCAATTAGGCGCATGAAAAATGCTACCGGGTTGATTGTCAGTGCTTTGCAAAATCTGTGAGACTTGGTCATTATTGAATTCAAAGGGTTTTAGCAACTCATAAAGCACCGTGGGTAGGGCAGGGTAGGAGCGGAGTTTGTGCAGGTCTATTCGCCAGCCGTCGGTCGTTTTCTCCATGACAGCCTCTCTAATTTGATTTACCGAAAAATCATACAACGCTTCGGCCTCCTTCAAGCGCACCAAATTAGCCTCGGCGGTTCTCTGAAAATTGGGATTGATTTTTTCAAAAACAGGTATGACGTGGTGCCGAATCTGGTTCCGGCTGTACTTGTCGGTTAGGTTGGAGGCGTCTTCCCGAAATGAAATCCCTTCTTTATCGGCATAATCAAGGACTTGCCGCTTGGTCGCAAACAACATTGGCCTGATGATTACGCCGTTTTTAGGAAGGATGCCGTGCAGCCCCCGCAGTCCGCAGCCTTTGGCGAAATTGTAGAGCATCGTTTCAATGCTGTCATCCAGGTGGTGGGCAGTCGCTATCCATTCACAAGCTGCCAATTCACGGGTTTCTTCCAACCAATCATAACGTAGTTTGCGGGCAGCTTCCTGGATGGAGATTTTGTTTTGTTCCGCAAAACCTTGGGTATCGAAATGGCTTGTGTAAAGAGCGACGCCAAGTTCAGCAGACAAAGCCGCCACCAAAGCTTCGTCCCCATCGGATTCGTTGCCCCGCAATAGGAAATTGCAATGTGCTATCGCAAATGGTAAACCTGCTCGGTGGAAAAGATGGCAAAGCACAACGGAGTCCACGCCGCCACTGGTAGCAACGAGGGTCTTTTGGCCATCGGCAATCAAGTTTTGCGAAGCGATATATTGCTGGAACAATTGAAGCATCGGGGGTAAAGTTAGCCCAGCCCCTGCTTTTTACGAAAGGAAATAAAAAACGGGACAAGCCTAATGAATGGCCTGCCCCGTTTTGATGAAATGGTTTCGGTAGCTTACTTCGCCATCACCCGCACATCAATTCGGCGGTTCTTGGCTTTGTTTTCCTCGGTATCGTTTGGCGCAATAGGGTGCGCATCGCCATAACCCTCTGCTTCCATTCTGTTTGGGGCTATTTGGAGGCCAACCAACGTTGCCTGCACCGTATATGCACGGTCAGCGGACAGCTTCATGTTGGATTCCTTATTACCTACATTGTCCGTGTAGCCACCAATTTTGAGCCTCACGTTTGGGTAGCATTTCATGATTTCGACGATGTTGCTCAGCTGCTCCGCAGATTTTGCCATGTTGAGTTTTGAGCTGCCCGTTTCAAACGTCAGGCGGTCGAAAGTGAACCATGTGGTCTTGTCAACAGGCTTTGTTTTGTCTTCAATAAAAGCGACTAAGTTGCTCTCCATGCCATTTTCTGGGATATTGAGTTCCACGCCACAAGCAAGTTTTTTCTTGAAAAATGTGCCAACGCCAGCAGCGGCATCAGTTACAGCTTCTGCTGCTGTGTCAACGACAGCGGAGGTAGTGTCTACGGTATTTTCAATTGGTTCAGTTGTATTGTCCACCGTACCTTCAACATTTGGTTCGTTGCAACCTTTCCAGAAATAGAGGGCAGCGAAGATGGCAAGAATACCAATGAGCCAAGGCCACCAGTTGTTGCCGCCTGCTTTTGCAATATCCGAGGAATTTGTAGATGCGGAACCCATGTTCGGTGCAGCAAAGCCAAGCAAGTTGCCCATGCCCGAAGGGAGTGCGTTCATGATATTGCTTTTTTGGCCCTCAAGATAGGAAGCCAAGCCAGCTTCATTGAGGCCTTCGTTTTTGATTTTCTTGCCCAAAAAGCCCATGATAAGCGGGCCAACCAAGCCAAGAAGGGAGGAGGAACTGCTTTTTTTCACGGCAGCATAATTACTGATGAGGTCAAGTATTCCGACTACTTTGTGGCCAAAAAGGTTGCCCATCAGGCCGCCAGCAATGTCTTTTGGGTCGCCTTGAGCAAGATTGCCACCACCGATTAGGCCAAATATATTGTCAAGGAACCCGAGGTTCTTGCTGTCGCTCAACAAGTTGAAAATGCCATTGAAGCTTTGGCTGTCTGTGGATTTGTTGACGAGCCCAGCGAGGATGGTTGGGAATAAGCCCCCGATCGCCTTGCTGATGCCACCTTCGCTTTCGCCGAGGTAGGTTGCAGCTCCTGAAATAACTTGGTTGGTAACCATGCCTTTCAAATCATCGATAATGTTTGCCATAGTAATGAAGCTGTTTAGAAATGAGAAAAATTAGCGGATGAGATGGCTTCCAAGCAGGAAGACATCAATTTTTTGTTGGATTAACGACGCTATTGGAATGGAATGTTGACGGAAGATTTGATAACCGTCACTAATGCGGTTTTGGTGTGCCTCTTATTTGAGTGCAAATATTGTCAACAATTACCGTGTTGGTATGAACTTGTCCTTATATTTTGCGGAAGCAGTGAAAATAGTTGCAAAATAACAATAGGGAGTTTACTGAATGGCCAAACGAAATTTGTTAGTTATTGATTAGCAATAAGTGCCTTTAAAATATAATGACAAGGATTAAAATCCCTAAAAAGTAGATGCTGAGGAATAACATTGCCATTTTAAGCTCCCGTTTTTTCAAGCGATTCAGATCGAGTTCTTTTTTCTTGTAAAGCCTGAGTTTGTTTCCAGTTAGTATCAATTGGAACATCACTGCAGCAATCAAGGCATAGGCGAGCAGGTAGATTTTGTCCATTAGTACCATATAACCTACGTCGGGCAGGGCATCAGAATAGCCTTGTTGGAGGAAGACTGCTGTGAGCAGGCTGCCTACTGGCAAACTGATACGGGCATCCACATAACTGGGAAAAAAGAGCAGCGCTCCCAAAGCAGCCATGATGACAATGGTGAGCGGCAAGAGCAATTTCAATACAAAATAGCTTACTGGGCGGTTTATCGTGAACCGAAATATGAAGTCCGAGAAATTGGTGGCAGGGTAGTCGGGGTTGCCGAAGTCAGTGCCGTAATTGTGCATTTTTGAAAGCAAGGTGGCACCTTTCAAATCCCATCCTGCAAGGCTTAGTTCTGGTCGGTAAAAAACAGGTGCTGAAGTGGTGTCATGAACAAAAATCAAGGCATCGGCGGGGTAGTCGGGGTGTTCCAAATGGATTTCGAGCAGGTGCTTGTCTAAGGGGAACCGCTCCAATTCAAATGCATGGAAAAACCTGCCTTCTACTCGGTATCCTTGGTAATTCCAACCGCCTTCGAGGTTGATGATGGTATCTTCAAAAGGCTCTTGTGTCATGCCCCATTTTTCCACCATGTTCACGAACTCGATGCCCGTTGGGTCAATGTCTCCCTTCCATTTGAACCAGATATAGAAGTCTGCATAAAAGCTATGCTCGTCCAAATTGAGGTCGTAAAGGTTCATCAAATAGATGCCCGTATAGACCTTTTGCGGCTCCGCCGCAAATGCTATAGCAGGGAAAAGGACCCCGATGAACAGTAATTGTTGAAATTTTTGTCGCATTTCAAAAAGTTAAAGCCCATCCTAAAAGGGTAGTTTGGATGGGCTGATTACTTCTTACAATTTGACCACTTTCCAAACGGAACTGCCTCCCTCCATTTTAATCTGAAGGAAATAAACGCCTGTGCCAACCTCCGAAATATCGAGCTGCTTCATGTCATTTTGCGAAGCAAGATAATCGCCAAACATCACTGTTTTGCCTGTAATATCGGTCAATTGATATTTCATCAATTTTGCGGAATGTAGGTCAAATTGGATATTAAGAATACGGTTTGCTGGATTTGGATAGACTGTCACGCTTTCCTCCAACGGCAGCCCTGGCCCAGCTATGCTCACGCTGTTTTGGATAATTTCAATCGTATCCAATGCAAAGGAACTGCACCCGTCAAGGCTTTTTACTACAAGGCTTACCACATAAATACCGGGCGAATCAAAAGTATGTTCAGGGCTTTCCTCTGTGCTGCCGTTTCCATCGCCAAAATTCCAATCGAAACTGGCAATATTGTCAGTGCTGGTATTGGTGAACTGGACGGGTTGGTTGTTGGCAAAGTCTATGCTGTTTGTTGATGAGGAAAATGAGGCGCTAGGAGAACTGCCAGTTTGGCCCACAGGTACTACTACCATGGTGCGCTCACAGATTTCGGCTGTTTCTATTTTCCAGTCATAGAAATAGTAATAGGTATCGGTTGTGTTATCGGTAGGGCCAGTAATGGAAAGCATTCCGGGCTGTTCAATCGGGTAGTCAACTCCGGAAGTATTCACGTAAAATGGCTTGCCACCTGACTTAATAATACTGTAGCCATTTCCCGCTGGAATGTCCCAATTTAAGGTGAATTCAAATTCACCAACTTGGGTTACATTGAGGATGGTTTGTTCAACTTGCTCACCAAACTGATTGAAAAGTTGGACTTGACGAAGGCCTTTTTCATCGGCAAATACTTTGACCGATTTGAGTTTGATTGGAGCTTCAACATTGAATTTTAAGCCTTGGTTTTCATCATATAACCCAGCGGGTGCGGTGTTTTTGTCAGGAAGCCCAGTAAGTATATAATAGGTGGCTTCGGCATAAAACGTATCAGCTTGCGCTAAAGCGGGGGTTGCAAAAGCCAAGCCATTGCCTAATAAAGTGCCATTGAGTAGGGCATCGTACCATTTTACTTCGGCATAACCCATTCCATCATACTCCGCCCGCAACAATGCTGCATTTCCTTCGCATGGTTGGGCGGCTCCTTCCACGTTTGCAATCAACCTTTTCCGGTCGAGTACATTTACGTTCAACTCAAAAATGTTGTTCAATGGCCGCTGGTCTTCCACGTTGTTCGGGTTGGATAGCGTTACCCGCAAACGGTGATTCCCTGCGGGAACGCCCAAAGTTGGCAGGTGGATTTCCGCACGCTGTGATTGGGCAAGACTTCCAGTCCAGGCAACTGTACTGGTTGCACCGCCTGCCTCATAGGTAATGTCGAACGAGGTCAGCGTTGCGGAACCGCCATTTTCTAAGAACAAAACCGGGGATATTTCTTCCTCGCAAGCATTGGCAGGCACTTGCAAATCAACTATCAGCACGTCATTTTCAACGTGGGGCAAAACGGGCACATGGCCTTGGGCAATCAGGTAGTTATAGGCATCCAATACATTGATGATGCCCATGCCGAAAGTGTTGTCTTCACCGGGCACCCCAAGGTCAGTGGCAGTGTAGTACAAAGCCAGTTTGAACTCCTTGCCGGGCAGGTACGGGAATGCTTCTTTTAGCAGCAAAATGGCACCCGATACGTGCGGGGAAGCCATGGAGGTGCCACTGAGCAACCCATAGCCGTCAGGGAAACAAGAGCGCACATCAACCCCCGGAGCTGAAACCTCAGGTTTAATAATCAATGAGCTATCACCGATGGGGCAATGTGAAGGCCCACGGCTCGAAAAGCTTGCTATCGGCAAACTGGCAGAGTTACCATTGACGGCTCCGACGGTGAATGAATTGACGTAATTGATATTGATATTGTGTGGCTGGGTAATGGTTGCGGGAGCGGGGCCTGCATTCCCTGCTGAAAAAACGACGGCAATGCCCGCTGCTTCCATTGCCTCTACCACTGGTATGTACACGCTATAGCAATCAAGGGTATCGAGGTTAGGGTCGTACCATGAGTTATTAATGACATCCGGAATATCATTAGAGGTCAAAGGGTCGTCATCGGGATCAAGTGACCACTGAAAAGCGGCGACATTGTCCTCCGTATCGAGACCGCAAAGAATGGCTGCTCCAATCCATTGGGCATTGAAAGCTACGCCAATGGTGTCGTTGTTCATTAGCTCAAGGCCAAGTATTTTGCCGTTGACATGTGTACCATGATAGCCGCAATCAAATTGAGCTACGTTTTTTTGCTGGCTTTGTTTGCCTGGGTCATAGTTGAAAAATGCGGCATCAGGTGAAGTATGAAAACCCCT
>JANPLH010000419.1:0-3524 GCA_031426435.1 Saprospiraceae bacterium
GTAAACAGTTGCATCGGTGTAAAAAGGCTGCTCCAAGCTGTGGCCGGAACGGTATCGGTCGAGGAGTTGTCGTAGGTCGGCGGTCGGCATGGCTATCTTGTTTTGGAACAAAGATAGCGGTGTGGGTCAAATAAAAAACCAAAACGCTGGCAGGGCTGTGAACCCTGCCAGCGTTACATATCCTACCACCCCGGGGTGATGTTCAGGCCAAATGACCCGTAGGTGTTTTTCAGCAGCGGCCAAGCATAGTATGGCTCCAGCACCAGCGCCCCAAAAAGGTTGATGCGCATGGATATGCCCGCACTGAACAAAGGGTCGAAGTTGAATTGTTTCAAGTTGCCCTCTTTCGGTTTGTCGAAAACATCCCAGGCATAGCCACCATCCACGAACAGGGAAAGCTCGGTGAACAAGACCCGTGAGCGTATCAGCGCCAACTGCTCCGGCCCAGTGAACGGGATACGGATTTCGGCGTTTCCGAGGAGCATTTTGCTGCCAAATAGATCGTCCACTGAGCGGCCATTCTGTTCCAGAATCTCGTAGGATTCGCTGTAGCCATAGCCCCGCAAGTACCAAGGATAGCCAAGGTATAGGTTGTAAAACGAATTGGCATCGGGGCCGTAGCGGCCGTAGTGCATGGCCCGCACAGCAAAGGTGAAAGGCTTTGCGAAGAAGTACCTACGGCCATCGGCGATGACATTATAAAGGTTGATGTCGCCTATATAACGCTCACCGCTCAACCGGAATCGGTGCCCTTTCGAAGGCGATGCGATGCCAAAATAGGAGTTGTCACCGACGAGGCCAACTGAGATGGTGCCCAACTTTCCTTCAAACAGGCTGACACCCGCCGCCGCCTCGCTAATTTTGTTGCGGTCTTGATAAACGAGCGAGCCGAAAGCATCATAGTAGAGGTCGTTACGATCAATGCGGTTGTTGTAAAAAGCAAAGGAACCGCTGCCCTCCAGCCGAAGGATTTTGGAAAAGGGGTATTCGCCAAACACGCTGAGTTTGTTTTCAAAGGTGCGGATTTGGTCAAAAACATAATGCTCGAAAAGGGCATCCGGGCTGTTTTGAACCGGCAATGTGTCGAGGCCAGCGTAGCCGTATTGGCCGCTTTGGAATGGCAAATGTGACAGGCCAACGCCCCATCCGAAGCGGTTTTTGCGATTGAAATAGGCAGTGGACAGTCCCGCATCCCAAATTTCGCCGTTCAAGAACACGCTGGAATACAGTTGATGGTCGCCCAAAATATCGCCGAAGATGAAGTCCACCCCGCCACCGACGCCCGAAGTAGGGCCACCGTAGCTGTTGCCAAGGCCAACGCCAACACCGCCACCGCCCGCTATATAATCGAGTTTGAAATTGGATTTGAATGGAACGTTTCGCAGGCTCGAATCGGGCATGGCTGCGAGTTTTGGGAGCTGCGCAAGGTTGCTGGTCACATAAAGCCTCGCCGATTCGCTGGGCTTGATGAGCTGGGCGGGCGACATGTCAACAGCGGTAGGCGCTACTTCCCGGTTTAGGAAATCATCCGATTTTGCCCGATAGATTTTATAGCCTCCTTTGTAATAATGGGTGAAAATGATGCGGTCACGGGTCTCCTTCACCGAGGCGGAAAGTGCTGGTGCATAAGGGGTTATGCCGCTGATGCCCGTAAGAAAATCGGTCTGCTGCAGTATTTTTCCAGTGGCAGGTTCATATCGGTAAAGGTTGCGAAAACCGTCCCGGTCGCTGAGGAAAAGGATATTGCCTTCATTGTCCCAAACGGGGTTCAGGTTGTCGGCCCCGTAGAAGAAATTGGTGACCTGGGCGCTGCCGCTTGACATGTCCCTTATGGCGATATTGAAAGTCCATTTGGCCGCTTTTTTATCGAGGCTCAATTGGTCAGTGCTGTACACCAATTTGCTGCCATCCGCCGACCAAGCGGGCTGCATTTCTGAGTAGCGGTCGTTGGTGAGCCGGGTCACTTTTTTATTGGACAACTGAATCTGAAAAAGGTCAATTTGTCCGTTCACCAATCCTGCCACTACGATGCTGCGCCCGTCAGGTGACCATGTAGGATTGCTGAAAGCAGGCACACCATCAATCTCGAAGGTCTCTTTCGTTTTACCATCCAAGTCCTTGATAACCAGCACATTGTTGCCCTCACTGACAGCCACAAAGGCGATTTCACGGCTATCGTTCGACCAAGTGCCCGCACTTTCGATGAAGCTCAGGTCGTCCAAGTGGCCTTCTCTGGTGCTGCTGTGAATCTTGCGGATGGTCTTGCCCGATACGGCATCGGCGATGAAGAGGTCTATGCCGAAAATATCCCTTACGGAAAGGAAGGCGACATACTTGCCGTTTGGGCTGAGCACGGGGGCGATGTTCAGGCGGCCTTCTTTTTCACCGTCCTTGCCGATAAGCTGGCGGCCCACAAAGCGCTCTTTTTTATCGCCCAAAAACTGGCCGTAATGCTCCTTAATGGTTTTCACCCAAAGTGCTGAAAGCTCCTTTTCCTTCATGCCCATCACCTTCACGCAGGCCACATCGAAGCCTTGCCGTGCAGTGGTCATGAACATCGGCTGAATGACGTCGTCACCCTTCAAGCCAGTCACGAATGCCCAAAACACTTGCCCCCAACGGTAGGGGAAAAACTTGGGGTTGTTGAGGTCTTTTAGCTTCGGCACTTTGTCGTTCAGCACGGCGTCCCGCATCCAGAGGGCAGTGTTGGCGTCGGTATTGCCGATGGAGAGGTACTCGGCCAGCCCCTCCACCATCCAAAGCGGCAAGTTGCCGAGGTTACGGATATTGGTGCTGTCGCCATTGATAACCATATTGTACTGAAAGGCGTGCACCAGTTCATGGCCGAGCACGTGCTTGGTCTGCTCATTGGACATGGCGATGGGCATTATCACCCGGTTCTTCAGCGCTTCGGTCACGCCACCTGTTCCGATGCTGATTTCGCCACCGATGGCATTGGTTTGCTGAAAATCCGCATGGTCGTTGTAGAGCATCAGCGGGTTGCGGCTGGAAAAAGTATCGGCCAGCACGGCTTGATGAAGGGTGTACCAATGCTCGGCCTGGTCAGCCAGGGCCCGCTCCAGTTCCGGGTTGCTCAGGTACTGGTAAATCTGGAAGTGAGGCGTTTCCAGCACCTTAAAGTTGTATTGCTCGTACTTAGGTTTATTCCTTCCAAAATACTGGGCATGAATAGGAGATGCTGCGCAAAATAGGATGCTGATTGCGATGAGAATCAGGGTTGTTTTTTTCATGGCTTAAACTGCTTTGTTAAAAAACGTAAAGGTCAATTTGCATGTTCAATTACGTTTAATAGACAGTTAAATAAGCCTTCGACTCCTCTTATGGGTTTGCTAAAATGGGTTAAAGTTATATTAAAGGCAATGCCGGGCGATTGGGCAACCGCCTGAAAGTCTCATGGAATTTGACAATTTTAGTGATGATATTAGGTTATAAAGCGCTTTTAAATGGGCATCCAGTTAAAATAGTTGCCCAATTTATACCCCACCCAACTCACCGCTGCGCCC
>JANPLH010000420.1:0-21103 GCA_031426435.1 Saprospiraceae bacterium
GTTCTCGCACCTGCCGCTCATCCTGCGCCCGGACGGCAAGGGCAAACTGAGCAAGCGGGACGGTGCCAAGTTCGGCATGCCCGTTTTCCCGCTCTCTTGGGTCGCCGAGACGGCGGAGGACAGCTTTGACGGCTTTCGTGAAACCGGTTTTTTGCCGCAGGCAGTGGTGAACTTCCTCGCATTCCTTGGCTGGAACCCCGGCACGGAGCAGGAGATTTTCAGCCTCGACGAACTTTGCGAAGCATTTTCCCTCGAAAAAATTAGCAAGAGCGGTGCCCGCTTTGACTATGACAAGGCCAAATGGTACAACCAACAGTACCTCCATACCGCCGCCGATGTCGAGTTGGCCGGGCTGGTGCGTCCATTGGCGGAGGCCAAAGGATACCAAGTCACGGACGAATACCTGACGCAGGTCTGTCACCTGATGAAGGGCCGTGCCACTTTCCTAGCCGACCTCGTTGAACAGTCCAGCTACCTCTTCAGCGATGTGCAAGTATTTGACAATGAGAATATTGTGAAGCGATGGAAACTGGAGAGCCGCCCTATTTTTGAGGCACTGGCCGACCATTTGAAAGCGCAGCCGACCTTTGCGGCAGCACCGCTGGAGGAGGCCGTGAAGTCGTTCATGGCCGAGCAGGGGCTGAAACCGGGCGAGGTGATGCCCATTTTGCGCCTCGCCTTGGCGGGCACGATGCAGGGCCCTGGCGTATATGAAATGATGGAACTGCTCGGCAATGAGCGCACGATGGACAGGCTGTCGAAGGCGCTTGCGTATTTTGATGGCGTTGTAAAATAAACCCGTTGTGTCCCTTCATACCTCCGTGCCTTTGTGTTGAGTTTCTGATACGGAGGCATGGAGGCACACAGCGAATTAAGCTCTCCTCCACTTTGGCAACAACATCGGCACTTCCCGCTGGTATTTTTGGTAGGCTTTGCCAAATTGGGCAACGAGCTTTTCCTCCTCCAACCTGCTACCGATGATGATGTAAATCGTGGTGATGAGTGCAAAGGCAAACATGGCGTCGTTCTGAAAAATGAGTAGTGCGCCCCACGTAATGAGCAAAGTGCCAAAGTACAGCGGGTGACGCACCTTGCCGTTCGGCCCCCGGACGATTAGTTTTGTATGAACGGGTTTTTGTCCATTCCGCAGTTGTTCCATGCCTGTGAACTCGCCCATATTGTACTTCGACATTGCCCGGACGACCCATACCAACCCAGCGATGGAAACGAAGACGCCACCGAAAAGCAGTGCTTTGTTAAATGTCCAGAGCTGCTTTTTTTCCACCAAAAAATAGAGGATAAAAAGGGCGACCAGCAGTACAATGGCCAATACGTTGTAGGCCAGCCGATAATAACGAACCGGAACGAGGCTGACTAATTTGGCTTTAACACCATCGGAGGCGAGCATGCTATGCAGGGCGTAGTAGGCGGCGATAGCAAAGGCAAAATGAAGGGAGGACATTGAGTTAGTTTTTTTTGGGGTAAAAATAGGACAAGCGGCCACGAATTGGTGCAAATGCTTCAGTTGGCATTTCGCTTTCCTTTTATCTTTGTAAAAATTTCAATCCGCACACGGACTGCAAGTACCCAGTAACCAGTATTGCACCATGACCTACGCAGAAAAAAACGCTTACCTTCTCGGCACCGAGCGTGCTGAACTCCATCGCCTCGGCCTTCAGCATCAGGTTTGGGCCAGCGAAGCCCGACGTGGTTGGGAACTTGGCGGATTTCAAGCTGGTAATTTCCTTCTTGACCTTGGCTGCGGCCCCGGCTTTTGCACGACCGAATTGGCCTATATGGTCGGAGACCGGGGGCAGGTCATCGGGGTGGATCTTTCGGCCAACTTTATCGAATTTTTGAAAAAAAATGCGGAATTGCACGGCCTTCATATCGAATTGCAGAACTGCTACTTCGACGATATGCAGCTCCAATCCAACAGCCTCGACGGGGCTTTTTGCCGCTGGGCACTGGCTTGGGTGCCCAACCCCGAAGCGGTACTGGTCAAGGTTAGGGACGCATTAAAGCCCGGTGGCCGAATGGTGGTGCAGGAGTATTTTGATTGGTCAGTATTCCAGACGGAGCCGCCGCTGCCCGCACTTAAAAAAAGCATTGCAGCCTGCTACCGCTCCATGAAAGAACAGGCTGGTGATATTGACGTGGGCCGCCTCGTGCCCGGTATGGCCGAGCGCCTTGGCATAGATGTGCTCAGCACCCGTACCATCTCCAAGCTTGCCCGACCCAACGATTTGACCTGGGAGTGGCCGTATTCATTCCTGAATATTTACCTGCCAAAGATTGCGGAGCGGGGCTTGATCACAGAACAAGAAGTCGCCGCAGCCCTTGCCGACCTGGAGGCGCTGACGGCCCAGCCGAATGCCATGATTATGTGCCCGGTGGTGGTGGAGTCCGTGATTGCGAAGCGGGCATGATAATGTCGGAGTTCATTGTAAAACAATAGGTGCAATGCCCGAATTCAGTAAAATGGCTGATGCAGAAGGAGAGCTTAAAGGCTACATTCTTTACAGGGACGGAATAACCCTCATGTTATTAATCAAAATTTTTGACACAGTTATTTGAACACTCCTCCCCAAAACCTTCTAAACCTCCAAACCTCACTAAACATCAAGCTTTTTGTCTAATTTTGCGTCATCATGAAAACCTTCCTACTTCATCGCCATTTGTAGCTGCGCAAATATTCCCGCCCGCCCTGATGTTCCAGTGCAAGCAGCGATTGATTTTTTTCAAACAAGCACAACACCGCCACTTTGCTGGCATAAAAATCTAAATATAAAGCATGTTAGATAAACTCGAATCCATCCGAAGCAACTTCATCAACCTGGAGGAGCAAATGTCAGACCCTGGCATTATGAACGACCAGGCCCGTTTCACT
Organism: Saprospiraceae bacterium; assembly: GCA_031426435.1. Lineage (GTDB taxonomy): Bacteria > Bacteroidota > Bacteroidia > Chitinophagales > Saprospiraceae > UBA6168. The sequence goes on from JANPLH010000420.1 coordinate 2,891, forward strand.
AAAATCAGCAAGGAGTACGTCAAGCTGAAAGAGGTCGTGGATGCCTACCTCGAATATAAAAATGTACTTGAAAACATCGAAGGTGCTAAAGAACTGCTCCGGGAAAAAGACGACGAATTCCGAGAAATGGCCAAGCTCGAACTTCAGGAACTGGAACCACGCAGGGCCGAACTGGAAGAATCCATCAAGACCCTTCTCATACCCCGTGACCCCGAAGATGCCCGAGATATTATCTTTGAAATAAGGGCTGGCACTGGAGGTGACGAGGCCAGCCTTTTCGCAGGCGACCTCTTCCGCATGTACATCAAATACTTCGAGACGCAGGACTGGAAAACAGAAGTGCTCTATGAAAATGAAGGAACCGCTGGAGGCTACAAAGAGGTATCCGTGGAGGTAAAGGGCAATGACGTTTATGGACGCATGAAATTCGAGTCCGGTGTGCATCGGGTGCAGCGGGTGCCCGCTACCGAAACCAAGGGCCGTGTGCATACCAGCGCCGCCACTGTAGCCGTGATGCCGAAGATGGAAATGGAGGACGTGAACATCAACCGTTCTGACCTCAAGATTGACACCTTCCGCTCCAGTGGTGCGGGCGGCCAACACGTGAACAAGACTGAGTCGGGTGTGCGCCTCACGCACATACCTACAGGCGTAGTAGTTGAGTGTACCGAGGGTCGCTCACAACATTCGAACAAAGAAATAGCTGAACAGCGCCTCTACTCCAAGATTTATGAAATGCAAAAGGAAAAAATGAACGCTACCATTGCTGCCCAACGAAAGTCACTGGTTGGCTCCGGCGACCGTTCCGAGAAGATACGTACCTATAATTTCCCCCAAAATCGCATCACCGACCATCGAATCGAACTGACGCTCTACAACCTCGACCAAGTGCTGGAGGGCGACATTACCCGAATCATTGAAGGTTTACAGATTGCGGAGAACGCCGATAAAATGCGGGCAATGCAGGAGGAGGCTTGATTGATGGTCATGTTGGGTATTGAATAACTCAAGAATGTTGCTTTTTTTATTTTGTTTATTTATTTCCTTTATAAACTTAAACAAAAAAAAATCTTCCTTGTTCCAATCCTGGTTTTCACCTGATGCAAAACAGTATTGTGGCAAAAAAAGTAATCGTTATTGGTTCGGGATTCGCTGGCTTGGCCACGGCAAGCTGCCTTGCGCAACGGGGCTTTGACGTGACCGTGCTGGAAAAGAACGATGCCCCCGGTGGCCGTGCCCGCAAGTTCGAGGCTGAAGGCTTCACGTTCGATATGGGACCAAGTTGGTACTGGATGCCAGAGGTCTTCGAGGAATATTTCAACCTTTTTGGGAAAAAGACCAGTGATTATTACGACCTCGTGCGCCTCGACCCATCTTATCGGATCTTTTTTGGCAGAAACGACGAGCCCCACGGGGGTGAGCTCAACGTACCCGCAGGCGTAGAGGCGCTCTGCGCAATGTTTGAGCGGGAGGAGCCGGGCAGCAGCGCGAAGCTTCGACAGTTTTTGGCGGAAGCAAAATATAAGTATGAGGTAGGTATGGGCGAGTTCGTGCGGAAGCCGAGCCTTTCCATTTTGGAGTTTGCCGACTTACGGATACTGGCAAGCATGTTCCGTTTACAGATGTTCAGTTCCCTTTCGGCGCATGTGCGGTCGCTCTTTACCAATAAAAAACTCATCGAACTGCTGGAATTCCCAGTGTTGTTCCTTGGAGCCACACCCGAGAATACACCGGCTATGTATAGCCTGATGAACTACGCCGATATGGCACTTGGCACTTGGTATCCTATGGGCGGCATGACGAAGATTATCGAGGGAATGGTGTCCTTGGCCAAGGAACTCGGCGTGAAAATCCAACTCGGCGAGGAGGTTTGGAAGATTTATGTACCCAACGGCCATGCTACCAAGGTCATCACCAACCGGGGCGAGTATGCTGCCGACGTGGTGGTGGGCGGTGCGGATTACCACCACGTCGAGCAAAACTTGCTGGACGAGCGGGTGCGGCAATACGATGAAAAATATTGGGACAAACGGGTGATGGCCCCATCCAGCCTACTGTTTTACCTAGGTGTAAACAAAAGGTTGAAGGGTCTCTTGCACCATAACTTGTTCTTTGACAAAGACTTCAAGCAACACGCTGTCGAGATTTACGAGCAACCTGCTTGGCCTACGAACCCGCTGTTTTATGTTTGCGCCCCCAGCGTGACCGATGATTCGGTGGCTCCGCAGGAATGCGAGAACCTGTTCGTACTCATCCCCCTCGCCCCCGATTTGGAAGATACGGAGGTGCTTCGGGAGCAGTACTATAATATGGTGATGGAGCGTCTCGAAAACCTCACCGGGCAGGATATTCGTAATTCAGTCGTGTACAAGCGGTCTTTTGCCCACAATGACTTCAAGGCGGACTATCATGCCTTCAAGGGTAATGCCTACGGCTTGGCGAACACGCTGCTGCAAACGGCTTTTTTGAAACCAAGAATCAAGAGCAAGAAAGTAAACAACCTTTATTATACTGGCCAACTGACTGCCCCCGGCCCTGGCGTACCGCCATCGCTGATTTCGGGGCAGGTAGTGGCGGAGCTTATTGCGAAAGAACACCACTAAATCTGAGAACTAATTTTACCAGCTATGCTTAACCTGTACAACACCACCTGCCAGGAGTGCAGCCAGCTCATCACAAAGCGTTACAGCACTTCGTTTTCGATGGGCATCCGAGCCTTCGACCCGAAAATCAGGATGCCGATTTACGCCATTTACGGCTTCGTGAGGTTTGCCGATGAAATTGTGGACACCTTCGACGGCTATCCCAAGGCGAACCTGCTTCAACGGTTCCGGCAGGACACCTACACGTCCATTGCGGAACGCATCAGCCTGAACCCCGTGTTGCATGCATTTCAAGAAGTGGTACACCGCTACGGCATCGAGCAGGAGCTGATTGATGCGTTTTTGGATAGTATGGAAATGGACCTGCACCATACGTTTTACGGCAGCGACTTGTACGAAAAATACATCTACGGCTCGGCGGAGGTGGTAGGCCTGATGTGCCTAAGGGTCTTTTGCGAGGGCGACCGAGCATTGTTCGAAAGGCTGAAATCGCCTGCTCAAAGCCTCGGTGCAGCCTTCCAAAAAATCAACTTCTTACGAGATTTGAAGAGCGACTTCGACGATAGGGGCAGGGTGTATTTTCCAGGTGTGGATTTCTCGAATTTCACTACGGAAGACAAGCGAAGAATTGAAGTGGAAATCAAAAAAGATTTTGATGATGCCTATCTTGGCATCGTGCAATTGCCAAAAAGCGCCCGTTTTGGTGTTTATTTGGCCTATGTTTATTACTTAAATTTGTTCCAAAAAATACGCCGCACGGCAGCAGCCAAAGTAAAGGAGCAGCGCATTCGTGTCAACGATGGCAAGAAGATTTACTTGCTGTGCAGCTCTGCGGTTCGTATGAGTTTGAATATGTTATGATGGCTTCATGGCTTCACTGTTATATTGTTTCATTGTTTTTGCACGCACAACAGATGCCTCAACAAAGAACCATGTAGCAATGAATCAATGCAGCAATGAAACAGTGAATCAATGAAACCATTACAAGCAATCCTCATCACCCTCGCCGCCGTGGGAGGCATGGAATTCGTGGCGTGGTTCGCCCATAAGTACATTATGCACGGCTTCGGCTGGAAGTGGCATGAAGACCATCACCGCCCCGATTTCAAGGAGGGCCGCTGGTTCGAGAAGAACGACCTGTTTTTCCTGGTGTTTGCAACGCCGGGCATTACCTGTATCCTGCTCGGCTCTTTCACGGCCTATACATGGCTATTTTTTATTGGATTGGGCATCACGATTTATGGAGCCATTTACTTCCTCATCCACGATGTTTACATACACCAACGGTTCTCGTGGTTTCGGCAGTTGGACTCGAAGTACAGCCGAGCCATCCTTCGGGCACACGGGTCGCACCATGCCAACCAAAGCAAACACGACTGCGAGTCGTTTGGGCTGTTATTGGTGAATCCGAAGTATTTTAAGAAAAGAAGTGAGTGGGGAAAGAAGGCGGTAGCATGAGAATACCCATAACGCTGGCAGTGCTAACAAATCCTGCCAGCGTTAATTTTTATGAACCAGCCAGCCACTCCCTGAATACCCTCTCCACCTCTGGCCCTGTCCAATTACTTTCCAAGTCTTTGATTTTCAGCATTTTGTTAAACAATTTTTCATGATGGCCTACCTCGGCCAATGCTCTGCTATATGGCACATGGCTGAAGCTAACCATTGAATACACCGACTGAAACTCGCCAGGGAATTTCTCGGCTAAATGCTTCTCTATTTTCTTCCAGAGCAAAAACTTTGGGTCGCCCACCTTGTCCCGCATTTCGATGAAATTGAGCAGGGCGAGGTCGGCAATGGCGTTGGCATCCTCCGGGCGGTTGGCGTTGAACTCGTCAATGATGCTGGGCCAATGCTCCTCGTACTTATCCATCAGGCTGTCGAGAATGGTGCAGTCCTCGAAGCCGCAGTTCATGCCCTGCCCGAAGAACGGCACGATGGCATGGCAGGCGTCGCCGAGCAGCAGCACTTTGTGGCGGTAGTGCCAAGGATTGCAGCGCACTGTGACCAAGGCTGAGGTAGGGTTCTCCTTGAATTCCTCCAAATATGATGGCATGATCGGCAGGGTATCAGGGAAATATTTTTCAAAAAATGCCGTCACCTGCTCGTCCGTCTTCAGGTTCTCGAACGACGCCTCGCCCTCGAATGGCAGGAACAACGTACAGGTAAAACTACCGTCAACATTGGGCAGGGCGATGAGCATGAACTGGCCACGGGGCCAGATATGCAACGCTCCTGTATCCATTTGGTGACTGCCATCGGCGTTGGCTGGAATGGAAAGCTCTTTGTACCCGTAATCAATATAATGCTGCGAATAATTGAAGCGGGGCAGCTTCTGGAGGCTCTGGCGCACGGGCGAAAACGCACCGTCCGTCCCAAAAATCAGGTCGCTCTCGATGGCGTACTCGACGCCCGTGCGGGTATCCTGAAAGCGGGCGGCGCTGTTTTCGAGGTCAACGCCGAGACAGGCCTGGTTGAAATGGAAGCGCACTTGGCTGAACTCGTCGGCGATGTTCACCAGTTCGATGTTCAGCCCACCACGGCTCACGGAGTAGATGGCCTGCCCCTCGCTGCCGTAAGGCTGGAAGGTCAACGAGCCGTCCGTGCCGTGCATCATGCGGCCCGGCATGGGGATGGCCACCTTCTCTATTTTTTCTCGAATGCCAGCAATTTCGACGGCCTTCCAGCCCCGCTCGCTCAAGGCGAGGTTGATAGAGCGCCCGCCTACATAGCCTGCTTGCCGGAAGTCGGCCCGGCGCTCGTAAACGTCCACTTGGTAGCCCCTTTTTGCCAAAATGACCGCCCAGAGTGCGCCGACCAGCCCTGCGCCGACGATGACTGCTTTCTTTTCGTTTGCCATGAATTGGGTTTATTTTGGCTCAAAACTATATCGTTTTTGCAACTATTTAGCACGGTAATGAGGTGACATCTTTTTCCAGCTACAATTAAAACTGGTAGCAGAATCGAAATGGAAAAAGGTGTAATATCAATGTGGCCGCCATGAGATTACACCTTTTTCCCTTAAAATGGCTGCTATCTTTGAATGGGGCAGCAGGGAAAAAGATGTCACCTCATGGCTGAAAACCCCTAACCTTGCGCATGATTAAACTCAACCTGCACGAGTACAATATTTCCATCGGTGAAATGGGCGTGCCGCTTCGGGCGCTCGTAGCCGCAGGCAGCTACACGAAAATCGCCGTGCTGGTGGATAACAACACCTACCGTCATTGCTTGCCGTATTTTTTACAATTCATTGATTTCGACGTAGTTGCCATCGAAATACCTGCTGGCGAATTGCACAAGGGCCTTGACACCTGTCGCTTCATCTGGTCGGAAATGATGCGTCTCGGCCTCGACCGCCGCTCGCTGCTCATCAACCTCGGCGGCGGTGTCATCGGCGACATGGGCGGGTTTTGCGCAGCTACCTACTTGCGGGGCATTGACTTCGTGCAAGTGCCGACTACGCTCCTTTCGCAAGTGGATGCCTCCGTGGGCGGCAAGTTGGCCATTGATTTCAACGGCGTGAAAAACAGCATCGGAGTATTTCAAAACCCGAAGGCCGTGCTGGTTGACCCTGTTTTTTTGAAAACACTCCCCTTGACCGAAATCCGCAGCGGCTTTGCCGAAGTGTTCAAGCATGCCCTCATCGCCGATGCCGGACAATGGCGCAACTTGACGCAAATCAACGATTTAATGGTGGTGGACTGGGCGGCCTATCTCGCTCCATCGTTGTCCATCAAAAAACGCATCGTAGAGGAGGACCCCACCGAAAAGGGCATCCGCAAGGCGTTGAACTTTGGGCATACGATTGGTCATGCGGTGGAAAGCTTTTTCCTAGAAATTGGAAATAGGGGAATTGAGAAATTGTTGGTTCGATACCCCAATTTCCCAATTTCCCAATTTCCAATTTCCCACGGCGAAGCCGTCGCCCTCGGCATCGTCTGCGAGAGCTGGCTTTCGCATAAAGTGCTGGGGCTTTCGGCGGCTGAGTTGAATGAAATCGTGGCTTTCGTGAAACGCTTCTACCCGCATTGGCCACTGGCCGGGGAGGACTTCCCAGCCATTTTTGAGTTTATGAAAAAGGACAAGAAAAACGTGGGTGGCCGTATCAATTTCACGCTGTTGCCCGCCATCGGCGAGGCGATGGTTGACCAGTTTTGCGAGGTAGGGGTGATTGAGGAGGGGTTGCGGTTTTATATGGCATCAACCTAACAACGCGAGGAGGATGGTACACGGATTGAATGGATTGAACGGATTAACACAGATTGAATCCGTCAAAATCTGTCTAATCCGTGTACCATCCTCCTCGCGTATCCAAAACCAAACCCGCCCCTGCATGTTAAATATCCCATCCAAAATTCTACATTTGCTTCGCCAAAATTTCATCACCAAATATTTCCAAATCAAGGATAAAAAATGAGCAATAACACCAGTTTTTACGACCGCTTCGTTGACCGCCACATCGGCCCGAACCACGAAGAAACCCAAGAGATGCTGGCCACCATCGGCGTGCCCAGCCTCGACCAACTGATTGATGAAACCGTGCCGCCCGGCATCCGCCGCCAAGGCGAGCTGAACCTACCAGCGGCGCAGTCCGAGTTCGAGTACCTGCGGGAACTCAAGGAGGTGGCCGACATGAACAAGGTCTTCAAGACGTACATCGGGCAGGGCTACTACGGCACCATCACGCCGTCGGTCATCCTGCGCAACATCTTCCAGAACCCCGGCTGGTACACGCAGTACACGCCCTACCAGGCCGAAATCTCGCAGGGCCGCCTCGAAGCCATCCTCAATTTCCAGACGGTGGTGAGCGACATGACGGGCTTCCCTATCGCCAACGCCAGCCTCCTCGATGAAGCAACTGCTGCCGCCGAGGCCATGGCCATGTTTTTCAACGTGAAAAACAAAAAGGCCAAATCCGACCCCGCCAATATCTTCTTCGTGGACGAAAACGTGCTCGATGCCACGATTGACGTACTGATAACAAGGGCCAAGCCCATGAACATCGAAGTGGTCGTCGGCGACTGGAAAACCTTTGATTTTTCAGATAAAACCTTCGGCGTGCTGCTCCAGTATCCCGGCAAGAACGGCAGCGTGGACGACTTCCGTGCCTTCACTGAAAAGTGCAACGCCCACGAAATCTACGTGACCGTAGCCACCGACCTGCTCGCCCTCGCCGTGCTGAAAGCCCCTGCCGAATGGGGTGCCGACTGCGCCGTGGGCAACTCGCAGCGCTTCGGGGTGCCGATGGGCTACGGCGGGCCTCATGCCGCTTTTTTTGCGACGAAGGAAGACCACAAGCGCATTCTTCCCGGCCGCATCATCGGCGTGTCGGTGGATTCACACGGCAAGCGGGCCTTGCGCATGGCGCTCCAGACCAGGGAGCAGCATATCCGTCGGGAAAAGGCGACCTCCAATATCTGCACCGCTCAGGCGCTGCTGGCCATCATGGCCGGGATGTACGCCGCTTGGCACGGGCCGAAGGGAATCCGGGCCATTGCGGAGCGGGTGAACACTTTTGCACAAATTTTGGACAAAAATATTGCGAAGCTCGGTTATAGCCAACTGAATAGCAATTACTTCGATACGGTCCGCTTCACAATGGACGACGCCACCGCCGAGCATGTCCGCCATTTGGCGAATGCCGCCGAAATCAATTTCCACTATGTGGATGGGGCGGTGCAAATCACCCTCGACGAGACCGTGACCGAGGAAGATGCCGACCTCATCGTCAGCATTTTTGCGCAAGCAAAGGATATGGATGCCACGGTGGATTTTGGCGCTGCCAATGGCCTGAACCTGCCCGCCGCCCTCGTGCGGGAGTCGGAGTACCTGACCCACCCGGTCTTCAACAGCCACCGCACCGAGTCACAGATGATGCGCTATATCAAGCGGCTGGAGAGCAAGGATTTGTCGCTGACGCACTCCATGATTTCGCTGGGCAGCTGCACAATGAAGCTGAACGCCGCTTCGGAACTCTTCCCCGTGAGCTGGCCGGAATTCGCCAATATGCACCCCTACGCTCCACAAGACCAGGTAGAGGGCTACCGGGAAATCTTCCGGGAACTGGAGGCTTATTTGAATGAAATAACGGGCTTCACTGCCTGCTCGCTCCAGCCAAATTCCGGGGCACAGGGCGAGTACGCTGGCCTGATGGTCATCCGGGCCTACCATGAGGCACGGGGCGAAAGCCACCGCAAAGTGGCCTTGATTCCTTCTTCCGCACACGGCACGAACCCGGCCAGCGCCGCCATGGCGGGCATGGAAATCGTGGTGACGGCCTGCGACGAGCGGGGCAACGTGGACCTCGACGACCTGCGGGCCAAGGCCGAGCAGCACAGCGCCAAGCTCGCCTGCCTGATGGTGACTTACCCCAGCACGCACGGGGTTTTTGAGGTGGAAATCAAGCAGATTTGCCAGCTGATTCACGACCACGGCGGCCTTGTGTATATGGACGGTGCGAACATGAACGCCCAGGTCGGCCTCACCAGTCCCGGCATCATCGGGGCGGACGTCTGCCACCTGAACCTGCACAAGACCTTTGCCATCCCGCATGGAGGCGGCGGCCCCGGTATGGGCCCGATTTGTGTAAACGACAAGCTTGCACCTTACCTCCCATCGCACCCGCTGGTGCGCACGGGCGGCGAGCTGGGCATCAGTGCCGTGAGCGCAGCGCCTTGGGGCAGCGCCAGCATCCTGCTCATCAGTTATGGCTATATCCGCATGTTGGGCGCAACGGGCGTGACCGACGCCACCCGCTACGCCATCCTGAACGCCAACTACATGAAGGCGAGGCTGGAGGGTGCTTTCCCGATTCTGTACAGCGGCGAAAATGGCCGGGCCGCCCACGAGATGATTGTGGACGTGCGCCCGTTCAAGCAGTTCTGCGCTGCCGAGGACATCGCCAAGCGCCTGATGGACTATGGCTTCCATGCGCCCACGCTGAGCTTCCCCGTGGCCGGCACGCTCATGATTGAGCCGACCGAAAGCGAGGACAAGGCCGAACTCGACCGCTTCTGCGATGCCCTGCTGGAAATCCGCAAGGAGATTGACGAAATCGCCGCCGGGGACTTCGAACACGACAACAACGTGCTGCACAATGCCCCGCATACCATCCACCAAGTGACCGCCAACGACTGGAACTTCCCCTATAGCCGGGAAAAAGCGGGCTTCCCACTGCCCTACCTGCGGGAGGGCCGGAAGTTCTGGGCCAGCGTTGGGCGTGTTGATGGTGGTTATGGGGATCGGAATTTGGTTTGTGTTTGTCCGCCGATTGAGGAGTATATGACCGAAGAAGTTTAGCGAGAGAGAAACCCACTGGCTTGGCTGAGAGGTTTGAGCCAGTGGGTTATTTTATTATTTTACAGGGATTTAGCTAGGACAAAACCAAATTAAGCTCAGCGAACAAAAGACTTTGATACATACCAAATTTAACAACCTTTCGTAATGCAGCAAAAATGTCTCAAAAAACAATTATTATAATATTTACTTTTCTGGCAATAGCTTTTATTGCTCTTTATTTTTGCAACTTTAATGGAGACTTGTCACCGCAGCAAACTGACTGGGGAACTTTTGGTGATTACATAGGAGGCATATTGGGTACCCTTTTGTCTGGGTTGACAATATATTTTATCTATACTACTTATCAATCACAAAATTCACAGTTAGAAATTTTAAGACGTGAAGCATCTATCAGAGATATTGATTTGCAATATGATAGAATAATTAATAGCATTAATGAGATTTCTTTTAAAGGAAAGAAAGGTGTAGAGGCAATGCTTGCATGGGATGATTCGCATAAAGATGTAAATAGAGGCAGTAATGTTGTGAATATGCTTAATTTAATCATTCATGCTTTTAATGACCATATTAATACAATTCTAGAAAGCAAGGCCATCACTGCAAAAGAAAAAGCTAATTTTTATGATAGAGCATATTTAATGCTCCATGCAATGCTGATTTGGCCAGTTTTAGAAAAGATATATGATTGCGAAAGTTTTAAGAATCATACAGACAATTTGAAAACTAATTTTGATAAACTCATTGGAGAAGTTTATGACTATCTTGTTGAGAGGACTAAGTTGTTAGAGCCTGATGAACCAAGAATTACAAAATTGTGGCCACCGGAAAAAAAATCTATTACTACAATTGAAGTTTTGAAGCAAATAAAGGCAGTGAATTAATATTGCAGGTTGCAATAAGCATGACTATAGCAGAATTTATGTCTCGAAGAACCAAAAAAAATGAAATCCTACAGCGATGGAGAAATCAATGAAAAAGAAATTAGCAAAGGAAGTTTTGATTTTTTGGGTTTCACTGACAGTCATGGTGGTTGCTTACCTCGTGACGTATGGAGTGGTAGAAGCTATAGTTTATTTCAAGAATAGAGAAGTTATTACTCACAATTCAAAATTGGAGAAATTGTATGGGCAGAAAATTGCAGAGAGGGATTCGTTAGAGAAAATACCCTTATTTGATTCAACCCTAGAAGAGAGAAATATGAATGAAGGAAAAAGGCAAGTATTGTTTAATGAGTTAGTGAAGAATGGTTATTACGACAAATCATTTTCTGCATTCAAAAATCAATATTGCTATGACATTAAGGAACAAAGAAAACTTTTCACCCAAGCTTCAAAAGTATTTAACTTGGGCAACTTTGATGAATTTCAAGAGAAACTAGCTGGAGATTTTAGAAATCCAAAGTGGAGAGATAGTCAACAACGCGTAGAGAACATACGAAAGGAATTAGCGGAAATAAGCTTGAGTACAAAGCTTGAAGTACAAAACCTAGTAAGTATGAAGTACTTTGTTATAGGTTGGTTTCTGCTCACTTATCCTTTACGTGGTATTTTTCTTAGCATACTTTGGGCGATAAAGACCGTCAAGGAGAAATAAAATGTGCCTCTCTGCCGTCGCACCCCGTTGCGACAAGTATGTTTTGAGCAGAAATTAAGCCTCACCGTCCTTGCAAGCCCAGACACAGGGCTTTCCAACCCTTCGCCATCAAACCACCCCCTCCAACACCATCAAATCCCCATTTCCCAACCCACCAGCCTTGGCTTTAGGGTAGAAGCGGTCAGTCAGTTTTTGAATCAAAGGATAAGTGGAGAAGCCGCCTTGGTTCAGGCTGGGGTGCATCAGTTGCCGGATGAGCAGCTGGAATCCGTCGTATTTTTTGGCTTCGTACTGGCTCAGTTGGGGCGAGCTTACCTTACAACCCACATGGAATATGACTGAAAGCCCCATTGCTTATTTGGCTCGGCCATCGAAAAGAAACGGAGCAACCCCTTTCAACAAATGCCATTCGTCATGCCATTGGGTGAGCAATGTCACCAACAAACCTCGGATTAAGGCGTTGTTTTGTAATATAGAAAGAAAGTTGAGAAGATTCATATTTCGGGTGATTAAATAAATTGTCAGAGCGCCTTCTATGGCGCTCTTTTTTAGGGGGTCACCTGCAATATGCTGTACCTATTGTTGAACCAAAAAATGCACAGCAAAAAATGGATACCAAGCTAAGTTTCAAAGAATTGTTGGAAGGCGAAAAGCCCGTACTCATTGATTTCACTGCTTCGTGGTGCGGCCCTTGCCGGATGATGGCACCTGTGCTGGAAGACGTGAAGAAGCAATTGGGTGAAAAAGCAACCATCGTGAAGGTGGACATTGACCGCAACTCGGCCTTTGCTGGCAGCATGGGCATACAAGGCGTACCAACTTTCGTGCTTTTCAAGCAGGGCAAGGAGGCTTGGCGGCACGTTGGCATGATATCAGGGCCGCAGTTGAAAGGGGTGCTGGAGCAGCACTCATAAAGGGGGCCTTCCTTTCTATTGAAGGATAGGTCGCCGAAAAACAGCGTTATGAAACGCACCCATCAAAACGGCTTTATCTACTGGGCGGCGGGCATGCCTTTGGCGGCTTTGGTTGCTTGCCAGAACAAAGCTGAAACGCCGGCAGCGATTGAGGCGGAACCTACAGAAGGTATTAGGTGAACAAGGGGACACCATTCAGGTTAAGGATGTTTATAAGTACTCGCTGACGAAAATTGACAAATAGTGGTGCCCGTTTCCCAAGTTGAAACAATGCGCCCATCTATTCGTCGGTTGCCATGACGAAAGTCATGTTCGACTATAAATCGGCACATTGACTTTTGGACGTACAGCGGGCATCTTTATAATTCATTAAAACAATTAGGTCATGAAAAAGCAAACAGGCATCTGGCTCGACACTAAAGAAGCCAACTTCATCGAATTGCAGGATGGCGATTTGGTTCGCATTCACAAAATTGATTCTGATATTGGTTCTTCCCACTTCAAAGGCGGCTCACCCGGGCAGGGAGGTTCCGAGAAGACCCATTCAAACCGTCGGAACAATGAGGAGCACAGCTACTTCAGGGAAATCATTGAAAACGTCAAGGATGCTGACGAGGTGGTCATCTTCGGCCCCGGCGAGGCAAAAGACCTTTTGGTAAATGCCATCAAGGAGCATTCCAGCCATTTTAATTCAGATTTGATGGCCGTGCTGACTACTGACAGCATGACTGAAAATCAGAAAGTGGCTTATGTGAAGACGTTTTTTAAGGACAATTGAGGTATTAAAGCAGGTGAGAAAAATCATTCATATTGTTGATTGAAAACAACGCCTTTGAGTTGAAACCATTGGAATTTTGAGTCATTAAATAACGCCTTCGGTCAAGTTGGTAATTACCGCTGGGTGCGACTCAGCATCTTCACCAGTCACCGATGGCACAAAACCTTTCACTAATGATCTGGCGACCAAATATTCGGAACCGCGCATTCGACTGGATGGGCGAGGGCTACAAGCCGCTGATTGACCACAGCCACTTCATGGGCCATAGTTCCTTTGACTTTCCAAGGCGTTTTGAGCCTGCTACCAACATTGCGCAGCACGAGGAAAAACTGGTGTTCGACATACTGGTGCCGGGCTTTACCAAGGACAATCTCGAAGTGAGCGTCAAGGGCGACATATTGACGGTCAAGGGCGAAAAGCCGCACCATGTCATGGAAACAAGTGTAGAGTACGTGGTGGAAGAATTCTCGACGGACTCCTTTGAGCGGCAGTTCAAGCTGGCTGAAGATGTTTCCACCGATGAGATAGAAGCCAAATGCGAGAATGGCGTGCTGCACATCAGCTTTTACGATGAAAAGCCCAAGACCTATAAAAGGGCGCACAACATCGAAGTAGGCTGAGTGGGGCGCTACGCCACCAAAACCATAAGCCCAGTAAAAGTACTGGACTAGCCAGCAGGATGCACTTTTTGAGCCGCATGCGGCGGTTCAACGAGCTTGAATTCCTTCGCTTTCAACACCTTGACATTGACATAGAATGTAATTAACCATGTCTGACAATAGTCAACCGGCTTGGGTGACAGATGTCATTTCAGCCCGAAAAGCTGGGTTCTACCTTTGCGACTGTAATCAGAAGAGATTATAAAACGGGTTTGGAAAAGTGCAATTGAGCCGTGTTTGGGGGCCTTCACAAAAACGTCCATGAGAATAAATCCCAATACCGAATGGCTCCAAACGTGGTTGCATTGCACTTTTCCACGACCCAAATCAAAAAGGAGGTTCATTATGTCACTTGTTAAATGGAGAAACCGAAACGAGATGTTTCCTGCCCTTGACATGTCAAAATGGGCTACGAACTTCTTCAAAGACGACGACTTCTTCGACAAAAGGTGGTTGCCTGCTTTTGAAATAACGACCCCCTCTGTCAACGTCGTTGAAACCAAGGATGCCTTCGGCCTCGAAGTGGCTGCACCAGGCATGAAGAAAGACGACTTCAATATTGAGGTAAAAGATGGCTGCTTGGTCATCAGTGCCGAGAGCAAAGCAGAGAAGGAGGAAAAAGCGGAGAACTATACCCGCAAAGAGTTTAACTATCAGGCGTTCAGCCGCTCTTTCTGGTTGCCGGAAAACGTGAAAACAGACGCTATCAAAGCAACCTACAATGAAGGCATTTTGAAACTGAACGTACCTAAGATAAAAGTTGAGAAAGAAGAACCGGCTAAATTGGTCAAGATTTCTTGACCTCCGGCTTAAAAGCTCATTCTTCAATGTGAGAGGTGTATCCCGGAAGCCGGCCGCAAGGTGGCTTCCGGTTTTTTATTCTTTGAAATTAAGGTTTAGAAAGTTTGGATGGGTTTAGATTGTTTAGATGTCAACAACCACATTTAAACCTCCTAAATCATCTAAACCTCCTAAACAACTACTAAAACCTAAGTGTATGAACCCGAATATCACCGTCAGGGAAATAATGACCGCCAACCCGGTCACCGTGCAGCCCGATGCGAGCCTTAACAGCTTGCGGGAAATGTTTTCAAGGAACAGCTTTCACCACCTGCCCGTAACGGGGCCAAGGGGCGAGCTGGTTGGCATCATAAGCCGGGAAGACTTCTTCAAAGTGGCTTATGTACTGTCCATTGAGGCAAACAGGGTTTCCACTGCCAAGTCACACTTCCATAACCTCCATGCCGAGGACATCATGACGAAGTACCCGCTCCAACTCAGCCCAGACGACACCATTGGGTTGGCGGCTGATATCTTCCTCGCCAACAAGTTCCATGCCCTGCCCATCGTGGAGGAAGGCCAGTTGGTGGGCATCGTCACCTCCCACGACCTGATGGCGTATTGCTTCGCATCGCCACTTGCAGAAGAGATAGGGCTGGAGCAATTTGAAGAGCAGTGAAAAGCGGTATCGGTCAACTTCTACCTTGCCGGTAGATGGAAGCAGTCCACCGTAGGCTATTAACCATTAAAAAGCGCACCGATCATGTTTGACAGAACCACCACCATCGCCAATATCATGACCCGCAACGTCTTCTTCGTCCACCCAGACGACACCATGCAGCGGGTTGATGAGATATTCAAAATGCACAACATACACCACGTGCCCGTGATTGATAGCGAGAGCCATGTGGTGGGCATCATCTCTAAATCTGATTACCTGAAAATACTCCACGGCTTTACCATGTTCAAGACCACCAAGAGTGAGGAGTACAACAAGGCCATCCTGCGCTCCCTGCTCGCCGAGGAAGTGATGACCAAGCAGGTCGCCAGCCTCCAGCCCGACGATACCGTGGACGTAGCCGCCGGGTACTTTCGAGAGAACCTTTTCCATGCCATCCCTGTCGTTGATAGGGACAAAAAGCTGGTCGGCATCGTCACCACATTAGACATGCTGAACTTTGCCTTTATGGAACCGGCTTTGCTTCAATAGAGCGTGAGCGTGTGAGCGTGTGAGACCGCAACATCTCTCACGCTCTCACATCTCTCACATCTCTCACCCCCTCACTTTTCTCACATTCTCACACCTCTAAAATGAGTCACCAAGATTACCTCCCCGAATTCGTCTATGGCGGCATGGATGGCGCTGTGACCACCTTCGCAGTTGTAGCTGGCGCTGCCGGTGCTAATCTGGACAGTTCGGTGGTCATCATTCTCGGCATCGCCAACCTCATTGCCGATGGCTTCTCGATGAGCGTCGGGAGCTACCTCGCCAACCATTCCGAAAACCACACCTACGAAAAATACAGGCGGCTGGAATACCTCGAAGTTGACCATAACCCTGACGAGGGCCGGGAGGAAATCCGGCAGATTTTTATCAAAAAAGGCCTGCGGGGCCGCTCTTTGGAGCGGGTCGTAAAGGCTATCACCGCCGACCGAGATGTATGGGTGGACACCATGATGAAAGATGAACTGGGCCTGACACCCATTGCCCGCTCGCCACTTTCCAAAGCCGTAGTCACCTTCATTTCCTTCATTGTTGTTGGCTTGGTACCAATGGTTGTTTACCTGTTGGACTTTATTGTGAGCATCCCTTTTGACCTCTTTCTTGTCGCAAGTGTGCTGACGGGGGTCGCTTTCGTTATTGTTGGCCTATTGAAAAGCTATGTCGGTGAGCAACCGCTGTGGAAGGGCATAATGGAGACTTTAGGGCTTGGCGTCGGTGCTGCGATGTTAGCGTATTGGGTGGGAAATGTACTGGAAAGGATTTTTTGAAAACAAGAAAGTCTCAACAGCTGCTACGGCGTCGGTCCCAACCGCGCTCGAAACCGTAGGCCAAATTCGATTGGCACCAATGTTCATAGCAATGCCAACCCAGCATTTTGCGCCCATCGGAACTTGAAAGGGTTGAAACGATTGGGCAAAAAGAACGTTGGATAAATTCCATTTCAGGATTTCTAATGTTGTGTTTTGGCGCATAAGGTAACGGGATACCTTTGCGGCCCCCACCACCAAGAACGTATCGCTCTTGAAAAGCCTAAATTTCAACCACCTTCAAATATCAGTAATGACAAAACCAACTTTCAAGCAAAGACTTCGCTATTCGTTCGACAACACCATGAGTCGGGGCACGGGGGCGCTCATCGGCTGGTTGGGCATCCTTTCTTTAGGTGTCATCACGGCTGCCGCCATTTTGCTGATGGTGTTCAGGATTGCCCCTGCGGGCGAGGAGCAGCCCAATTTTGTGGAGGGCCTATGGCTGAGCCTGATGCGAACATTGGACAGTGGCACCATGGGCGGCGATGCTGGATGGGGGTTCAGGATTGTGATGCTGCTGGTGACGCTCGGTGGCATTTTCATCGTGTCCACGCTGATAGGCGTATTGTCATCGGGCATAGAGGCCAAGATTGACGAGATGCGCAAGGGCCGCTCGTTTGTGATTGAAGAAGGCCATACATTGATATTGGGATGGAGCAGCAAGGTATTCACCATTATCTCCGAATTGGTCATCGCCAACGAAAGCAAAACACGCCCAAGAATTGTGGTGATGGGCAACAAGGACAAGGTGGAAATGGAGGATGAGATTAGGGCCAAAGTTGGCAACTTGCGTAACACCAAGGTGATTTGCCGTCATGGAAATCCCAATGATTTGGTGGACCTGAGCATCGCCAACCCCCACCAGGCAAAGTCCATTATCATCCTCGCACCAGAGGAAGGCAATGCCGATTCGCAGACCATTAAAACACTGTTGGCCATCACTAACAACCCCAACCGCAAGGCCGAGCCTTACCATGTGATAGCAGAAATAACACATGACAAAAACCTGGAAGTGGCTAAAATGGTGGGCAAGGATGAAGTGGAGCTGCTGCTTGGCGACGACTTGATAAGCCGCATCATGGTGCAGACCTGCCGCCAAAGCGGACTGAGCGTGGTTTATACAGAGTTGCTGGATTTTGACGGAGCAGAGATTTATTTCCAAGAAGAAAAAGAGCTGGTGGGCAAATCGTTTGGAGCGGCGTTAAGTGCTTATGAAGACTGTGCAATTATAGGGATGCAGTTTGCCAGCGGTGCTGTGAGGATAAACCCGCCAATGGATACAGTGCTAAATCATGGCGACAAGGTGATAGCGATAGCAGAAGATGAAGTCACCTTGGTCATCAAAAAAAACCAGCAGTCCGATGTGGATGCCGCCATGATTTCAGATGCTGAAATACCAACGGCAGCGGCAGAGCGAATCTTGATACTGGGATGGAACGGCCGTGGCGATATAATCATCCGTGAATTGAACAATTATGTGATGCCCGGCTCAGAAGTGGTCATTGTTTCCCAAACCGCTGAACCCGATTCGTTTAAAGCGATGAAGGGCA
>JANPLH010000421.1:0-4548 GCA_031426435.1 Saprospiraceae bacterium
GGCGCCGAGGCGCAAGTGGCCGTACCAGTGCACCGAGTCGTTGGTGCCGGTGATGCGCTGCTCCTCGATGTTGACGATTTGCGCAGCAAGCAGCAACTGGGTCAGCATGGCTATTGCAACAGCAAGATAGCGACGTTTCATTCGATTCTTATGAAATAGAAAACGCCTTGCAAACCAATAGCTTGCAAGGCGTTTTTTGTAAAGGCCAGCGTAGGATATCATTTCGCAACTGGCGGAGTAACTCGCAGGTATTTGCGCTCCTTGATACGGGCCTTGGCACCGATTGCACCACGCAGGTAGTACAACCTTGAGCGGCGTACTTTGCCACGCTTCAAGATTTCAATCTCGGCAATGGCCGGAGAAGTGAACGGGAAAATACGCTCTACGCCAACGCCGCTGGAAATCTTGCGGACGGTGAAAGTTTTCGTAGCTCCGGTACCTTTTATCTGGATGACGTTGCCCTTGAAGACCTGGATACGCTCCTTGTTGCCCTCGATGATACGATAGCTAACAGCGACAGCATCGCCGGAACGGAACTTCGGGAAGTCTATTTTCTTTGCAAGTTGCTCTTGAACGTAAAGGATGGCGTCCATTTTTCTACTATTTAAGGATGTTGAATTTCAAAAGAGGCGCAAAAGTAAGCGTTTTTTTAACACAGAAAAGCGTTTTGAAAAAATTATGTGGATATTTCTTGTGGGTTCAGGTTTGAATCACAGCCCCAGTACTCGATAATTTTCTAATAATAATCCTGAAATGCTATATTCAGTTTGAAACATGGGTTCATTATGAAACCTGAGACCTGATTCCCCTACCGCACCAGCGTCGCATAGCCCCTGTAATTGAACGGCTTGCCCCGTGGTCCAGTGAAACTGACCACGCAAACGTATAGCCCATTTAGCGCCAGCTTGCCCTCATTGCCGACCCTGCCGTTCCACGGCTCTTCTACTTTATTTGTCTCGAAAACCTTTTGACCGAAACGGTCCCAGATGGAGAGGTGGAAGTCGGTTAGGCCCCTTGTAACGCCCGTGCCCACAAAGTAGTCATTGACGGTATCCTCGTTGGGCGTAAAGGCATTGGGTAGATAGTATGTCACTTCCGGCACCACGTCCACGAACTGTGTGAGGGTGTCCAGGCATTTTTGCGGATGCACCACAATCAGCTTCACCTCGTGGCGTCCTGTGTCAGGGAATGAATAGGTGAAGTTGGGCTGCTGCGC
This sequence comes from Saprospiraceae bacterium, assembly GCA_031426435.1. GTDB lineage: Bacteria > Bacteroidota > Bacteroidia > Chitinophagales > Saprospiraceae > UBA6168. Next base: position 1,217 of record JANPLH010000421.1, read on the forward strand.
AACCAACTGGCCGTCCACGTACCATTCCCAAAAGTTTGAGTTGATGCTTTCTTCTGAAAAATTCACCTCAGGTTCCAAGTTGCTGGGATTGGTGGGGTCGTAGCTAAAGTCAGCGATGGGCGGAGGCAGTATTTGCACCAACTCCGTAAATACCGTATCGGTATAACATCCAATGGGGGAAGTGATTTCAAGACGCACATCGAAGGTGCCAGGGTTCAGGTAAGTATGCGTGGGGCTAATATCTGTGCCTTGTTCACCATCTCCGAAGCTCCATTGGATGCCATAGTTGGTATCGAGCGGGCTGGATTTGTTGTTGAAAAAAACCGTTGCCGGGGCGCAGCTAATGGTGTCGTTTGGCTTGACGAAGATGATGGCTGGCACGGGCTGATAGATGACGGAGCGAATAGTATCTGCCTTGCAGCCGTGCTCGTCCCAGACCTCCAATTTAACGGTTTTGGTGCCCGGCTCTGTGTAAACATAAATGGGGTTGCGCTGTATCGAATCCTCCACCCCTGGCTCCAGGTACCATGTCCATTTTGCGATTTGCCCTGGCCCAAGGATGGCCGATTTATCCAAAAAATTTACGGGGCCAGCTACGCATGTATCGTAATCATAAGTGAAGTCGGCCACCAACTCAGGGTAAATTTCCACGAATATGGAAGCTGTATCGTTGCATTGATAACCAGGATTTACGATGAGCCTTCCTTCGTAACTGCCTGGCGCAGGGAAATTGACGACCACATCGGTAGCGTCATAAATCATGGTGTCGCCATTGATAAAAAACTCCCATCGCAACGAGTCCAAGACGGTGTTGTTGACGCTTTGGTTGATGAACGGTAGGTCAAGCTTGTTGCAACTGCGCACATAGTAGTCGTCACCAACGACCGTTAGGCCGGGCGTAATAAAGTCGGCGTCCACCAAGGCATCGCAAGCCAATACGTTGAACTGAAAGTCACGCCGAATGATGGAAAGCAATTGCCCATTTCGGTACTCCTTCACGCACACGGCCACTGAAAACTGTCCAAGTGTATTGGGTGTGCCCGTCAATAATCCTGTTTGTGTATTGATGAACAATTGGGGGTTGCCGCCCATGGGGTTCAATGGGCTGTAGGGAGGGTTCACAAAACTTGCCTCATCATAAGGTGGCGGGCAAGCTGGGTCGGGTGAAATGCCATTGCAGGCGTTGGGATTGCCGCCACCGAGTCCACCCTGCCCACCGCCGAGCAGTGGCGAGCAAAACTCGTACACCAACTGGTCGCCCTCGGCATCAAAGGCATTGTGATTATAAACCAGCGGTTCGTTTACACATACGACGATTGGCGGAAAGGTGGTATAGATTGGGCTATTGTTGCAGAGCAATTGCGAAGCAGGGGTTAAATCCACAGTGAAGGTGGCCCCCACTTGGCCTGGTGTTTCGATATTCGTGACGGTGGCGTTGCGGCAGCAGCGTTGATAGCTTATTGTGTAACTGGCCGTTGAAGGCCAGTCCGTGAAGTAATAATCAAAGGTGTAAAGACCTTCTTGAACACAAACGCTGGGTGGCACTTCCACGCAAGGGTTGGCTTCGGCGGGGTCGAGGTCAATGGTAACCGCAGGGCTGAGATGAATGGTTTCGAGTAGCGTGTAATTGCCGTCGGGGGTTTGTTTGTAAATGGAGAACGGCGCATTTTGGTCAAAATCTGCGCCTGACAAATCATAGCAATCCCGGTACATCTTCAAGGTAAAGCGATAATTGCCAGCACCCAGACACTCGTAGGTCAGGGCACCGCCAATAATATGCTTTGAAAAAACTGGCCCGCTTAAAAGCAATAGCAGGGCCAATGGGTATAGGTATTTCATCTATAATGGATGTTTTTGTTGATGGGACAATATCCGCAATAAGCAAGCCCAAGAAATTAGTTACGCTACTCTACAACAGAAAATACTATTCCATAAACTATTGATTTTTAGTTCTTAAAACCCCGAAGGGGTTAAACTTGAATAGCCCCGGATGAAATCCGGGGTGGAAGTAGGGGCGGGGAACAACCCCGGAGGGGTTGAATTCTATGCGTTTTGAAATATTCAACCCTTTCAGGGTTGTTTCCGTCACACATTTTTACCCCGGATTTCATCCGGGGCTATTCAAGTTCAACCCCTCCGGGGTTTTAGGTAATCCTAAGCAATTCATTGTCAATACCTTACAAAGCATTATCTTTTGTTGTGGAGTAGTTTAGAAATTAGTTTAGAAAAATTTTTTACGCAAGTGATTGATTGTCAGCGCAATTTTCCTTTCTGCCGACAGGCATGCAATTTCTAATTTCCAATTTCTACTAAGCATTCCCCCGTCAAATTTATACAGTGCCGCTATTTTATCAATGTTGCATAGCCTCGAAGCTCCTTTTTTTCACCACGAGGCCCGATATAGGTCACCACCACGACATAAACCCCTTGCGAGACGAGGTTGCCGGAGTTTTGCTTGCGCCCGTTCCACGACTCATAAGGGTCGTCCGTTTCAAAAAGCAGTTCGCCGTAACGGTTCCAGATACGGAGCTTGAAGTTGGTGGCGCCCTCCATCATGCCGTTCCCCCGGAATCCGTCGTTGGAGCCGTCGCCGTTGGGCGTAAAAGCATTTGGTAGGAAGTAACGCACTTCCGGTATCACGTCTAACAGCTTTTGGATGGTATCGGTGCAGCCGCTTTCATGGAAGACGACGAGTTGCACCACTTGCAGCCCCGTATCGGGAAAGGTATGCGAAGGGTTTTGTTCGATGGAAATGCCCGTTGTGCCGAAGGTCCAGCGCCATTTCACGGCGTCGGTGGATTGGTCGGTGAACTGCGCCGTGGGCACCAGGTTGCTTAGTTGCGAAGGCGAATAAGTGAAATCCGCAATGGGGCTTGCCAACACTGTGATGAGGTCGTTCCAAGTGGTGTCAACCTGGCAGCCGAGCGGCGATATGATTTCGAGCGAAACGGTATAGGTGCCGATATCCTCGTATATATGCGTTGGGCTTATTTCGCCACTGATGCCACCATCGCCAAAGTCCCAATTAACCGTATAGCTTTCATTGACAGGGGTAGATAAGTTGTTGAATAAAATAGAAGCAGGCTGGCAGCCAATGTACTCGCTTGGAGCTACCACGAGCAGTTCTGGTACAGGGTAATAGGGCAGGGGCTTGGTGGCCAATCCCGTGCAGTTATTGGTGTCCCTTACCAAAAGTTGCACATTAAAATCACCTGGAATCTCATAGGTATGAACTGGGTTCTGCTCCTGCGACTGTGTTTCATCGCCAAACATCCAATCCCAGGACACGATGCTGCCCGGCCCGGCCCCTGCCAATGTCAGGTCGGTGAAGG
>JANPLH010000422.1:0-13264 GCA_031426435.1 Saprospiraceae bacterium
GCTTGTTGCGAAGCAGGCCGCCAGTAAAAATGGAAAAGCCAGCCAATGCCGTGTTTTTAAGAAAAGGTCTGCGTTGCATGTTTAGAAATTGGAAATTAGAAATTAAGAAATTGCCTGCCCGACGCACTTGCAAGACAATTATCGGTTAAAGATAGTAGGATTTTTTTTGAACACATAAGGCACATAAGGACACATAGTTGAACCTCGTTCCGCCGAAGGCGGAATTTACTATGTGTCCTTATGTGCCTTATGTGTTTCAAAAATCCATGTTTTATCCTCGTTAAAAAATTGCTTGTTTTTAGTAAGAAATTAATGCCGACAATATAGCCCTTACACCCCCAATATCTCAATATCTCAATACCTCAATACCCCAATTTCCAATATCCTAATTTCCAATTTTCAACCCCCCAATCCGCTCCCGCAACGCCTCCGCAATTATCCGATGCCCCAATGGAGCGGGGTGCCCATCTTCCTTCGATTGCTGCCAAACTGCCTTGGGATGGGCGGCGAGGTAGTCCTGCCAGATGGGGTAAACATCCAGTAAATCGAGGCCGAAACTGTCGCAGGCGAGCTCCACGTAGTCCAAAGCGGGGCCGTCAGGGTTGGTGGCGAGGGTGATGACCTCGAAGCCGTGGGCGGCTTGCAGTTCCTTCAAGCGATGCATGGCGTTCAGGTAGCCGGACACGTCCACCATGTCACGGTATTCGGGAGGCACCCGGTCTTGCTTGTTGGCGTAGCCTGCGCCCAGTTCGTTCATGGGCGCTCCCTCCAGCGTGGCGTTCATCTCGTCGTTTTCAAAAAAGCGCATCAAGATGAACGACTTGCGCAACGTCAGGTATTGCGGTTTTTTATGGATGAAATTGGGTAGGTCACAGTCGTTGCCGATATAATTGATAATGACCAGGTCCACTTCGTCGAGGTCGAACTTATGCTCCAGTGTGGCCACTTCCATTGCCGTGTTGTAGCCGGGCACAGCCGTGTTGATGACTTCAAAAACGATGGAATCCTGTTCGTTCAGGCTGCTCTCCAATTGGGTCAAATAACAGTCCGCCTCGTCCACCCCCCAGCCGAACATCACCGAGTCGCCGAGGCCGATGATGCGGTAGCTGCGTTTGCCCTTTTGGGCGGGATAAGCCTGGTCCCGAAAGCCCTGGCTGCTGGTTTCCACAGGCTTTTTTTGGAAATTGAACTTGGACGAAGGCACCAGTTCGTAAATGATTCGGCGCTCGTCGGACAATTGTATGAAATCCCCCAAGCGCAGTTCCTCGCCCGGCCTCACCACGGCACTGCGTTGGCTGGCCACCACTTTTTTGAAATCAACATGCGTGGCAAAATGGTAGGCCCGAAAGCACAGTTCCACCAACAGCAGGGCCAGCAGGATGCCGAGCGTGATGGAGATGATTTTGAAGGCAAGTTGACGATGCATTGTAACGTTGATAAGGGTTGATAGGCTTTATTATAAAAATTGCGACGCACTAATTTGTCGCTTTGTCATGGTCGAAGACTAACTGCGACGTCCTGCATGACATCATACTTGACGTCGCAGGTGGTCTTCGACCATGACAAAAGCGACTTATCAAGGCGATGAAAATTTCTGGATTAACGGATTATAGTTTTGAACGAAGTTGGCCACTATTTTTGCCCAAAAAGGGGCAGCGCCCTGTGTAATATTTGTAGCTATTTCCGCTACACCCGGCACAAAGGGGCAGCGCCCCGCAATATGGGAGGTGGTATATGCCGGGGCGCTGCCCCTCAAAACCTTAGGATGTGCGCAAGCTACAAATTTTACGGGGCGCTGCCCCTTGGATTTTGGGGATAACCCCTTCTCAGGCGCTTATCACTACAATCCGTTACAGCCAGAAAATTTTATTATAAAATTTTGGAACTAACTACTAAAACTGAATCCCATCCACCAATTTCCAAGGGTTAAGCTTGTTCAAGTCCAGGGTAAAGGCGATGCGCTCAAACCATTTGTCCCGACCACTTTGGTCGTAAAGGCCCGGCAGGTCGTCAGTGCCACGGAGCGTCGTGGAATTGACAATGGGAACGTAAATGCCGAAGACGCCCTTGCCAAATTCCAGCGCCAAGCCGCCTTGCCACCAAACTTGGTCTGCAAACTCGAGGTTGCTGCTGATGGGGCGGGTATCGTCGTAGTACCCAAAATCGAAGTAGGGCTTGAGCGGTAATTTCAAAGGTAAATCCTGCGGCAGGTCGGCCTTCAGGTTGATGGCGAAGATGAAATTGTTGCTGCGGCCCTGCGAGTAGGGGCTGCCGAGCGGCACTTTCAGGCCACCTTCCCGCTGCTGTATCTGCTGCGACCACAGACCGGAGGTCTCCGTTCGGCCAAAATAGTAATCGTCATAGCGATAGTCGTTGAAGCCCTGGCCCGTGAGGTTGTAGGCACCCTGCGCAACGAGGCCACGCTTGCGGTAGCTGTTTTTCAAAAAGCCACCAAAAAAGCCCCGCACATAGATGTTGCGATTGTGCGAATAGGTAAGCGCCACGTTGGCCTCCAAAGCCATGCGCACATAGCTGCGCTTGGTTTTGGCATTGAAAATATCATCATAGCTGCGCTGCTCCACGGCCAGGCGTAGGCTGTAAGGGTTCAGCACCCGCTTGTCGCCCAGTTCCCACGAAAATTCGTTGATAATGGAGGCTTCAGCCCAGTCTTTACGGGGAATGTCATTTGGGCCAAGGGAGTCTCTTGGAAAAAAGATTTCTTGTTCTTCCACCCAGATGCTGCGCAATTGGATGGTCTGGTAAAACTTGCTGTTGTGCGCCCGCATCAACTCCAGCCGCAGGTATGGCACGATGGTCCGGTATTGCAGCGTGGTGTTGAACGTTTCGTTCAGCACATCCTCCACCTGCCGGTAATTGAATGCCTTCGACCGCAGCCCGATGCTGAACTGCTTTATCTTCTCTGCCTTCGGAAAAATATTGTACTGTATGTTGGCGGTGCCCACGAGGTTGCCCGAATCGAAGCCGTACAGCGGGGTCCATTGAAACTGGAAACGTCGGGCGGGCAGCAGGTTGTTGTGGATGCAAAGGCCGAGCATCGTGCCGTCATAGACGTTGCCGCCCAGCACGGGGGTGAGGTTGAGGGTGGTAAAACGACTGTCTTCTGCAACGGTGCCCACCAAAAACCGGGGCCGTATCGGCTCCAGGGTCTTGAATGCACCGCTTGTTTTTATCGTGTTGTTTTTGCGGTAAACCTCCAGCGTCACGTGCTCGCCGTCCAGCACGAGGCGGTCGCAGTCGGTGGCGGGGAAGCTCAGTTCCTGCTCGCCCGTGAAGCCCTCAAACCATTGGGTGCGCACCGCCACCGAGTCCTTGTAGGCGGTGATGGGGAACGGAGCCGCCAGCTCGCCCTTGTTTTTCACCGAAACTTGATAGCCGCTGTTGGCATCGCCACGGATGGTTGCAAGGCAATAGTCCATTTGGTCAATGGAGCCAATCAGCCCATTGAAAAACCAGCCAAGGTTTTGGCCGGTCGCCATTTCAAAAACCGCCCGCAGGTCGCTCGGCTCCGGGTGCTTGAACGACCATTGCTTGAAATAGGATTTCATCGCCTTGTCAAAACGCTCCGTGCCGAGGTACTCCTCCAAGTGGCGCATCGCAGAGGCCGTTTTCATGTACATGATGAGGCCGTAGTTCGTCATCGAAAAATCGTTGGAAGGGGTCTCCGGCGCTTGGTCGAGGCGGCGGCGGCATTGCAGCAGGATGCCCGTTTCATAGACATCGCCGTCGAGGTTTTTGGTGATGAACTTGGGCAGGTCGAAGTTCACCCGGGAGCCATAGTATTGCTCCATGTAACGGTGTTCGTAGTAGCTGTTGATGCCCTCGTCCATCCAGCCGTGTTCCCGCTCGTTGGTGGCCAGCAGCCCTTGGAACCAGTTGTGGCCGACCTCGTGCGTAATCACGTCGTCGAGGCTGCGGGCCGTGCTGCTGTTGCCGATGACGGTTATCATGGGGTACTCCATGCCGCCCCCGGCGCTCAGTGCGCTATGCACTGCGGTGGCCTGCGGCCAAGGGTACTCGCCCACATGCTGCGAGTAGAACTCCACGGCCCGGCGCACGTATTCGGCGCCCCGCACCCAAAGGTCGGCCTCGGCGTTGGTGAACATGCCCCAGGTCGGCACTTTTTTGCCGCTGGGCAGCACCGCCTCGTCCTTCACCACATGGAAGCGCTTGTCGGCGAACCAGGCGAAATCGTGCACCCGCTCGGCGGTGTAGTGCAGCGTCTTGGTCTTCGTCGCCGAAGGTGGAAACTCATCACTTCCTGCCCCTTTGGGGTTTGGGAAACCGTTTTTTACAAATGCCTGTGTTTCAACGACTTTTTGTTCCAAAAACTGGCGCTCGCTCTCCGTTTGCAGCACCCCCGTAGCGCCCACCACATAGTTTTCGGGCAGGGTGATGTTCACATCGAAATTGCCGAACTCAGCGTAGAACTCGCCCATGTCCAGGTACGGCATCTGGTGCCAGCCCGTGCGGTCATAGACTGCTGGCTTGGGGAACCACTGCGTCATCTGATACGAAGTGCCGACGTGGCCGAGGCGGCTCCACGAGGCAGGTATCTTGAGCGTGAACGGCGTCTTTATCACGATTTTTCCGCCGCTGCGCAATGGCTGGGCGAGGCGCAAGATGGCGATGTCGGGGTTCTTTTTATCCAAGGCCCAGTTGATTTTTTGGCCAAAGACCGTGAAGTCGAGGCCGGAGTAGTAGCCCTTTTCGTCATCCCCGGAGAAGTAGAACTTGGCGTCGCCATTGCGCAGCTCCTGCTTGGCGTACTCGGTGTCGGTGTTCTTGAAGGCATTGCCCCAAAGGTGCATCCAGATGGAGTCGAGGTCGCTCGGCGAGTTGTTCTGGTACTCGATGATGATGTCGCCGGTGACGGTATGCGCCACGTCGTCGAGGGTGACGTTGATGCGATAGTTGACCTCCTGCTGGAAGTAGCTTTGCGCTTGGGTGCCTGCGGCAATGAGTGCCAGCAAGCAGGGGAAGAATAGTTTTTTCATGAAAAATAACGTGTTTTGTCTCCGTGTCCCCACACTTCTGGACAATTTTATTTCACACGACGCCACAACGCCACAACGCATTGATTGATTTTAAAAACGTGGTGCCGTCGTGGCGTTGTGTTAAAAATATCCAGTAGTGTGGGGACACGGCGATTTTAAAACTCACCAGCAAAAGTATCAATTAATGAAAGTCCTGCTTCCCCTATTGTTTTTCTTTTTGGCCAGCATATCATTTGCACAGTCGGCCTTCCCTGCCACCTGGGCCGGCCACTGGAGCGGCAGCCTCGAAATCTTCAACGCCACCGGAAAGGTGCAGGAGCTGCCGATGGAACTTCTCATCGGCAGGCAGGACACCATCCCGGAAGCCTACGATTTCATCATCATCTATGGCGAAGACAAGGTGGCGGGCAAGCGCCCCTACCAGCTCATCACCGTGGATGCCGCTAAGGGCCGCTACCTACTCGACGAAAAAAACAGCATAAAAATGGAGGCGTACTATCTCAATGGCAAGCTGATTCAGTGGTTCGAGGTGGAGGGGACGCTGCTCTATACCTCCACCGAACTCGTCGGGGAGGAGCTGCACTGGGAAATCGTGTCCGGCAGTACCACGCCAGCCAGCACCACCGGAAACCAACGGGTGGGAGAGGAGGACATCCCGCCCGTGAAGGCATTCCCCGTAGGGGCCATGCAGCGAGCGAGGCTGCGGCGGGGGTGAATGGCGGTGTTGAAAAAAGCTAAAGAAAACTACCCGCCACACCAAGCCAGGCCACCAAAAAACATCGCTGGGGAAATGCCACAGGTGCTGAAAAGCAGCGCCAATGCAAGGAAATACAGGCCAATCGGCAATCGGGTAACTATTCCTTAAGCTTATAGCGCCTCACCCCGCAAACAAAACCTCCATCGTCAGCGAATTCTGCACTACGGAGCCGCTGTACTCATTGGGTGTTAGCCCGAAAGTGGTGACCATGGTCAGGAAAAGGGCTTTTTTCGTGCCTGTTTGCTCCCGGAAGGCAGCAATCTTGTTGCGGAGTTCCACATCATATCGCTTGTCAATGGTGAAAGTATTGAGCGAAAACTTCATCTCGCAGAGGTTCACCACTTGGTCACGGCGGTCAATCACGAGGTCAATTTGCACCCCCTTGCCAATCCATGCAGATGTTTGGGTATGGACGCCTTGAATACCCAAGGCCTGTTTGATGGCAGCGATATGTGTCAGGCAGACCTGCTCGAATGCGTAGCCGCTCCATGCCCTGACGGCGGGGTTGTCCAAGCTGTTTGTCCAGGTGTTCTCATCGCCGGGGCCACTGCCCTTGATAAACCGCAGGTAGAAAAGCGAATAAAAATCGCAAAGTTGATAAATGCCTTCGTTTTGTTTTTTGCCGAAGGCGACATAGCGACGTATGAAATGGCTTTCCTCCAATTCACGCAATAGGCGGGATGTGTTGCCACCATCGGGCAAGGCGGCGGCGGCCAACAGTTCGTTTCGGGTCATGCCTTTCGCCTTTTTGGCCAGGGCTTCGATGAGCAATAGGTGCTTTTCTGGATTTTTGTATAGGGAAGGATAAAGGTTGTCGAACTCCTTGCGCAAGACACCGTCTTCGCCAAAGCACAGGCGGTCAATATTCTGGGCGACACTAAGACCGCCCGCCACTTGTTCGAGGTAGAACGGAATGCCGCCCATGACCATATACAGTTGCACCAACTGGTAGCGGTCAAAAGGGATGGATTTCATGCGGAAAAAATCTTCACATTCGGCAAGGGAGAAGGGATGCAAGCGGATGCGGTGCGTTACCCGGTTGTGCAATCCGCCGTGGTTGTTGATGAGGTTGTTGACCATCCACGATGCTGCCGAGCCGCAGGCAATCAGCAGGATGTCCTTTCGGGCGCTGGCGAAACTGTTCCAGAAATGTTCGAGAGCGGAAATAAATCCTGACTGTGAGGTGTCGAACCAAGGCAGTTCGTCTAAAAAAACGATTTTTTGTGGATGTGGGGCTTTTTCCAAGCAATCGCCAAGTTGCAAGAACGTCTCAAACCAGTTCTTCGGTGCCGTTTTCTGTGCCATTTCAGGGAACTGCTTGACCATTGCTGCATAGAAATTAGCCAACTGGGGCCGTAGGCCTATATTGGCCAATCCTGTCACCTGAAAACAAAACTGGTTTTCAAAGACTGTCCGTATTAAAAAGGTCTTCCCTACCCGCCGCCTACCGTAAACAGCCACAAAAGCGGATTTGCCCGCCAATTTCAGCGACTGCAACAAGGTGATTTCTTCTTTTCTTCCTGCTATGTTTTCCATGTTATTGCTTTAAGATTCGGTAGCCTAACCGCTGTTGCATCTCTGTTTTTTAACATTCAACGAGAGCAACTTGGCGGAAAGTATGTCAAAAATACGAATTTCCGCCAAGTTGCTATCATCAACCCGGCGGAAATGGCATCAAAAAGACCGATTTCCGCCAAGTTGCTGTTCATAAGACGGCGCTATCCTACCATGAAAAGCTTGCAGCATCCTGAGCATCCGCGGCAAGAAGGCAAGGTCAAAAGACCTGCGGTGGCCGTAACACGGACTGCCAGTCCGTGTTATACATCCTTTTGCGTTTCTGCCTGTCCTTCCTGTCTCCGGCACTGAATGTGCAGAGCCGCAAAATTTTTCAAACATGAACCGCAAGACTTTTATTCAACAAATGGGCGTGACCGGGCTGGTGGCCACGGGCCTGCCCGCATTCGCCAAGGCTTTTCCACCACCGACCGATCCGCAATTGGACAAAGAACTCGTGGCCTCCTTCGTGGGGGCTGGCCACCGGGACATGGAGAAGGTGAAGAACCTGCTCGCCGAGACGCCGACCCTCCTCAATGCCGCCCATGACTGGAAGTTCGGCGACTTTGAGACCTGCCTTGGCGCAGCCAGCCACGTCGGCTACAAGGAACTGGTGCTATTTCTCCTCGAAAAAGGCGCTCAGGCGAATATCTTCACGTCTTGCCTCTTCGGTAAAATTGAAATCGTGAAGCCCATGCTGGAGGCATTTCCCAGCACCCTACATGCCAAGGGGCCGCACGGCTTCACGCTACTGCACCACGCCATCGAAGGCGGCGACGAGGCGCTGGCGGTGAAGGAATACCTGGAGTCGCTGGGGGCGAAGGAGAAGAAGGTGCTGCTGTATTGAATAGCGGGTTTGAGCTACGAGGTATTGGTGCCTCGAAAATGGGTAGTGTACCCATACTGGCTTTTTGCGTTATGGCATGAAATGAACGGAGCGGGGGCATACGAATTGGGTACTGCCTTCGTTAATTGCCACTCTATCAATGGTTCGTGAGGTTTACTGGCGTGAATCTTCGATTTCAAGTTTAAGGTTTCACGGGGTGGCTGCTATCGTGTTTAGGTCGCTTAATTTGTGAAAGGGTTTATCGCCAAAACAACCTTTCAGTAAATACCCGACTATATGTATTCGGCTGGTGCTCCGTGAAATCCCGAAAAATCGGGACAGGCTTTGAAACCTTAAACCTTTACGAACCATTGCCTAACATTTCATCGAAAAAAAGCACCATACGCATGACCGCATCCTTTTTTCCAAAGCTTTCCCTTTTGATATCCCTACTATTTGCCTGCCCGCCAACCGCCCAACCGTGCAGCATGTACAAGCTGACAAAGGACGGCAAGACGATGGTCGGCTGCAACGAAGATGCCTGGCGGCTCACATCGAGGATTTGGTTTGAAAACGGCACGGCCACTGGGCAGTACGGTGCCTGCTTCACGGGGTCGAGGTTCGATGGCAGCAATGGGTTTGCCCCGCAGTCGGGCATGAACGAGCATGGGCTGGCGTACTCAAGACTGTCCTCCCACACGCCGCCGGGGGCGGCCACGGGCCTTGAAAACAAGAAGCCCGTCGAGAACCCCACCCGCTACCTGAAGGACATCCTGCACAGTTGCCGGACGGTGGAGGAGGTGATGGCGTTCATCGGCCAGTACGACCACAGCTTTTTCAAGGAGGATGTTTTCATCTATATCGACAGGACGGGCAAGTACCTCGTCGTGGAGCCATTCACCCTGACGCTGGGCGAGGAGCCCGGCTACGTGCTTTCGAACTTCTGCCCGTCGGCCACCCCGGAGGCCGAGGCGCTAAAGCTGGAACGCTACCGCAACGGCAGGGCCTTTCTGGACGAAAAAATGGACACCTCGTTGGCCTTCTGCACCGCCCTGTCGGACACCATGCACGTCTGTCGGGCAAAGGTGGGCGACGGGACGCTGCTCACCTCCATCTGGGACCTGAACGGGGGCAGCGTCAACCTGTACTTTTACCACGATTATCGGCAAACGGTGCGGTTCGATATACAGGCGGAACTGGCAAAGGGCGACCATATCCTCGAACTGCCTCCCCTCTTCCCACCGAATGCGGAGTTTGAAGCCCTGCGCACGTATGCCACGCCTCACAACAGCCTGCCGCTGAAACTATTCCTGATGGCCGCAGCGGGGCTTTTCCTGTTTTCCGCTGGCTTTTTTTTATACAGTTATTTGAGGGGAAAAGGACAGGGAAGATATGCTTCCATTAAATTGCTGTTTTTTCCATTGGGGATAATGCTGCTGTATTATATGTTCGTTTTATTTCGGACTACTGGTATTTTTTATTTCCCGTCACCCTATCAGGATTACCAGTCCGTGTTGGTGAGTGCCTCGTCCTATATTCCTTTTTTATTGCTATTTCTGATTGTTCCAGCCTTGCTGATTAATTACCGCATATTCCGGGAAAAATCATGGCCCTTTTTCCCGAAATGGCTATTTGCATTTAACAATATGGCTGGCTTGGCTTTATTGGTGCTGTTTATTTATTGGGGGTTTTTTGGGGTGTAGGGGTGAGGGTGGGGAGGGTTCGTTGCTCACGCCGTCGGATGGGGTGATGCGGAGCAATTGGTGAATAACATCATTGTTCTGTTTATCATATACTCATACCAGCAAACTGTGCACAGGTACCCCCATTTCCCCATCCCAAATCTTCTCCTTACCTTTCCCCCCTAATCAAAACGCAACAAAATGAACAAACTTTCCACCCTTCTGCTGGCAGCCACGCTGCTGTTTTCCACCCAGCTTTTTTCACAGAAAAACAAGAAAGACGAGCCGAAAAAAGAAGACCCCAAGCACTACCTCGACACCCTCGGCCTCGGCCTCTCGTGGCGCAGCGTCGGCCCGGCGGTCACGTCCGGGCGCATCAGCGATTTTGCGGTGCACCCAAAGAACAAGGCCGTGTACTACGTGGCCACGGCCAGCGGCGGCGTCTGGAAAACCACCAACGCAGGCACCACTTACGAACCCATTTTCGATTGCGAGGGCAGCTACTCCATCGGCTGCGTGGTGCTCGACCCCAGCAACCCCAGCACGGTCTGGGTGGGCACGGGCGAGAACAACAACCAGCGCTCGGTGGCCTATGGGGACGGCGTTTACCGCTCCAACGACGGCGGCAAGTCGTGGGCGAACATGGGCCTGAAAAACTCGGAGCATATCGCTAAAATCATCGTGGACCCCCGCAACTCGGACGTGGTCTATGTCGCTGCGCAAGGCCCGCTCTGGAAGGAGGGCGGCGAACGGGGCGTCTATAAGACCACCGACGGCGGCAAGACTTGGGCAATGGTGCTGAACGGCTCGGATGGCAAGGCGCTCATTGACGAACACACGGGCGTCACCGACCTCATCATGGACCCCCGCAACCCCGACCTGCTGTTTGCGGCAGCGCACCAGCGCCGAAGGCATGTGTTCACCTACGTGGGCGGCGGCCCCGGCAGCACCATTTACAAGAGCACCGACGGCGGCAAGACCTGGGTGAAATCGGCCAGCGGCCTGCCCGCCGGCGACAACGGGCGCATCGGCCTTTGCTACTCCGCCGACCCGGAAATCATCTACGCCATGGTCGAGGCGCAAGACGGCAAGGGCGGCTTTTTCCGCAGCACCGACCGGGGCGCATCTTGGGAGAAGCAGGGCAGCCACGTGACCAGCGGCAACTACTACGTGGAACTCTTCGCCCATCCGACCGAGCCGAACACGGTCATTTCGATGGACGTTTTCAACAAAATAACCAGGGACGGCGGCAAGTCGTGGAGCAACCTCGGCGAGGAGTTCAAGCACGTGGACAACCACGTCATTTGGATGGACCCCACCGACCCTAACTATATGCTCTCCGGCTGCGACGGCGGCATTTACGAGACTTTTGATGGGGCAAAAACCTGGAAATACCACGGCAACCTGCCCGTCACGCAGTTCTACAAGGTGGAGGTGGACAACACGCTGCCGTTCTACCATATACACGGCGGCACGCAGGACAATTTCTCGCTCGGTGGCCCCAGCCGCACCCGCAACGGCCACGGCATCACCAACGCCGATTGGTACGTGACCAGCCTCGGCGACGGCTTTGAGACGCAGATTGACCCCGATAATCCCGACATCATCTATGCCCAAGCGCAGCACGGCGCTCTCACCCGTTACGACCGCAAATCGGGCGAAATGACCTCCATTCAGCCCAAGCCGCTCGAAAGCGAAAACGGCCTCCGCTGGAACTGGGACAGCCCATTGGCGGTGAGCCGCCACAAAGGAACACGGCTGTATTTCTGTGCCAACCGGGTCTATAAAACTGAAGACCGGGGCGACACCTGGACGGCCATCAGCCCCGATTTGACGAGGCAAATTGACCGCAACACCCTGCAAGTGATGGGCAGGGTGCAGAGCATGGACGCCATTGCGAAGAACGCCAGCACGAGTGAGTACGGCAATATCGTCGCCTTCTCGGAAAGCCCCAAGAACGCCAAGCTCCTCTACGTCGGCACCGACGACGGCCTCGTGCAAATCACCGAGGACGGCGGCCAAACTTGGACGAAAATCAGCAGCTTTCCGGGCGTTCCTGAACTCACTTACGTGAACGCTTTGCTTGCTTCGCAACACGATGAAAATGTGGTTTACGCCGCCTTCAACAACCACAAACGGGGCGATTTCAAGCCCTACGTTTTCAAGAGCAGCGACAAGGGCCGCACTTGGGTGAGCACCGCCAACAACCTCCCCGAAAGGGGCAGCGCCTACTCCCTCGCCGAAGACCATGTGGACAAAAACCTGCTCTTCCTCGGCACGGAGTTCAGCTTCCATTTCAGCAATGACGGCGGCAAGCGCTGGACAAAACTCGCCAGCGGCCTGCCCACCATCGCCGTGCGGGACATCGCCATCCAGCGCCGGGAGAATGACCTCGTGCTCGGCACGTTCGGGCGGGGCTTTTATGTGCTGGACGATTATTCGCCGCTCCGCAATTTGGCTGACCTGCCCACGAAGGAGGCCGCCATTTTACCCATAAAAGATGCGCTCGTGTTCAACGTCTCCACGCCGCTCGGCTACTCGACGGGCAAGGGCTTTCAGGGCGCATCGCTGTACGCCGCCGCCAATCCGCCGATGGGCGCTGTGTTTTCTTACTTCGTAAAAAACGAGTCGAAGACCCTCAAGCAGCAACGGCAGGACTGGGAGAAAAAGCAAGTCAAGGACAAAAAGGAAATCCGCTACCCGACCTATGAGGAACTGCAAGCCGAGCAGAACGAGGAAGCGCCTTACCTGCTTTTTACCATTAAAAATGGCAGTGGCAGCATCGTCCGGCAAATCAAGTCCGGCTGGAAGAAAGGCGTAAACCGCCTCGTCTGGGATGGCCGCCTGCCCTCGCCCGCTCCCGTGAGCCTCAGCAGCGGCGAGCGTGCCCCCTGGGAAAGCCCCGACGGTGGCCGCCTGGTCCTTCCCGGCGATTATACCGTGAGCCTGTCGAAGGTCATCAACGGCACGGCCACGGAGTTGGTCGCTCCGCAACGCTTCAAGCTGAACAGCCTCGGCGGCAGCACCCTCCCGGCCACGGACAAGGCCGCTTGGGAAGCCTACGTTTCGCAAGCCGCCGAACTGGAACGTGCCTGGAACGGCGCCACCAGCCTCCTCGGCGAGGTGAACGACGTGGTGAAACATGCCCGCCAAGCCACCTACTCCGTCGCTCAGCCCGCCCCCGAACTGCTGGCCGACGTGAAAGCCTTGGAACAGAAAATCAAGGACCTAAACAAGACCTTCTACGGCGACGGCGTGGCCTCGAAAATAGACAAGCCCCATGCGCCTTCGCTTGGCGACCGCATCTATGGCATGAGCTACGACATTTGGAGTTCGTCTTCCGCTCCAACCACCACGCAGAAGGAGCAGATGGCCATCGCTGGCAAGCTGTTCAAGGCTGAACTGGCTAAGATGAAACAGTTGGTGGAGG
>JANPLH010000423.1:0-2470 GCA_031426435.1 Saprospiraceae bacterium
ATTTACAAGAAGATTGGGCTGAAATATTGATGCTTTATAGCAAATAATCATCTTGTCTCTTTCACGTCCGTCTCCCAATACTCTGGTCGGCGCACCTCGCCCCGCTCGCCGATGTCCTCACCTTGGTAGGTACCATAGCACTCCAAGACGTTGAGGAAGAGGTCTTCCCGTTTGGAAATATACAGCTTGAAAAGATGTAGCACCTCCTCCATTGAGGCGCATTTTTTGCCGCTGCGCAAATCAATGACCCATTTGCCTTTCAGTCCTTTTTGTTGCTTTTCAATTGGGCGGTTCACCCTTGTTTTCGGCATCAAAAACAGGTCGAGCACCGAGAAAAAATAGTAGCCTCCGAGCAGGTTGTCCCGCACCACCATGCCAGAGTAAGGGCCAAAGGCCAATATTTTGCGAGCAGCGAGGTCGTCAACAATGAAAGTAAAAGGCTCTTGTTCGGCGGTGAGCTTCCAATTGAAAAGGTTCAGTTTTTGCCGTTTTTCCTTGGCATCGAAATGAAAAGTCCAGGTTTCATCTAGCCGAACACTGAAATCAAGGCGCTTGAACGAGCTTGAGCTGTCCTTGTACTCCAATTTTTTTGATTGGAGAAAAGCCTTTATTTCCTGTTCAAAGCTTTGCATGGGTTCATCATTATGCAAGTTCTATCATCCTGCCGTCCGGCAATAATTCCATTTCCTTGGCGGTGCTGGTGCTGGCGTCATATTCATCTTCCGAGCCTTCGGCCAAGCCGCTCACCATGTAAATCGTCAGGTCTTCGTCAATTCGGGCGACCGTCCGCACAAGGCTTCGGCCATCCGACACTGTGCCTGCAATCACTTGACGGTCAATGAGTTTGCCCGTTTTTTCAAAGGTAGCAAGTATATATTGGTAATTGAGCAGGCCTGCCTTCCAGTATAGGACCGCTTGAATATCTTTCAGTCCTTCGATGCGAAAACCGGGCACGAACTCGGTCAAATCGTCGAATTCCTCCTCCATTGGCAATATGAAATCCTCAATCGCTTTTTGCGGAAGCGGGTCGTTGTCGAGACTGAATTCAGAAGCACTCTCCTCAGTAATGGAAATCGGCAGCTTCACTTCGGGGAATTTTTGTAAAAATTGATTGAAAGTCATGATGTTGTATCGTCGCTGCTTCGCAATGGGGGAGCAGCATTTTTGGCAAAAGTAAGTGGGTGTTTTGTAGAAAAAAGGATGTAATGGAAGAAACTTCTCCGAATTCGGGCTCCAAGGGTATTTTTGCGAAAATAGAAGGCATGATAAGTATGGAAATACAGCGGAATTGCCCGCTAAAAAAACTCAACACATTTGGCATAGAAGCAGTGGCGGATTTGCTGGTAGTGGTTCGCAGCCTAAAGGTCTTGCATGAGATTGTTCAACTCGGACCTTACCCAATTCAAGTGTTCGGTGGCGGTAGCAACATCCTGCTGACCAAAGACCTACCTGGCCTTACCATCAAAAACGAAATAGGTGGCATCCAAATATTTCTTGAAAACGAGGAAGAAGTACTTGTAAAGGTGGGTGGCGGAGTAGGGTGGCATGACTTCGTGCTTTGGGCCGTAGGGCAGGGTTTGGGCGGCATCGAAAACCTCTCCCTTATACCAGGAACGGTCGGTGCAGCTCCAATCCAAAACATTGGGGCGTATGGTGTAGAGTTGAAGGATGTTTTCCACTCACTCGAAGCTTTCGACCTGACCTCGGGCGAGTTCCACACCTTTCACAAAGCTGATTGTCGTTTTGGTTATCGTGACAGCGTGTTTAAGCAGGAGTTTAAAGGAAGGTTCGTCATCGTAAACGTGTTTTTTCATTTGCAAAAAATCCCAAAGCTCAATACTGCCTACGGTGATATTAAACGGACTTTGCAAGATATGGGCATCGAGCATCCGACCATTCAAGACGTAAGCAATGCCGTCATCCAAATTCGCCAAAGCAAGTTGCCCGACCCAGCGGTCATTGGCAATGCGGGCAGTTTTTTCAAAAATCCAGAACTGGAAGCAACTGATTATCAGCGGTTTAAAGAGCGGTTTCCCGAAGCACCCCACTACCCGATGCCGGATGGCAGGGTGAAAATCCCAGCTGGCTGGCTCATCGAACAGGCGGGCTGGAAGGGGCAGCGCTTCGGTGATGCGGGCTGTCATGCAAAGCAGGCACTGGTTTTGGTGAACTACGGCCATGCCAAGGGAGAGGAGATTTTGGCGCTGGCCAAACAGATTCAGGCATCGGTGCAGGAGAAATTTGGGGTGTTGATTTCTCCAGAGGTGAATATCTGGTAAGTAAAAGAGATGCCGCCTTGTTCAAAAGCAGCATTTCTTTTCTGCCTACTACTCAGCCTTGATTTTCTCTAAATGGAAAACAAGTTCATCAGAAATTAAATCCCAATTACCACCTCCCAAATCTTTCATTTCAAAGACCGTTTTATCGTTTTCGTTTTCCCAGAGGTAAAATTTGCCGTCCTTGATTTCCC
>JANPLH010000424.1:0-42874 GCA_031426435.1 Saprospiraceae bacterium
AGGTGCACAAGTGCTCGTATAGGTGAATATCACCGTCGTCGAGCCGCCACAGGCGGATGGAGCGCCTTGGTTATTGTTTGTCAAAACACCGTTGCAGCCCCCGCTCGCCGAAGCTGTTGCCAACCAAGTAGCGAAGGCCGTGTTCACCGCCGCCTGTGTTTGGCAAGCAGGTGTTGTCGTGTTTACCGGACAGGTCAACACCACCGTTGGCGGGGCCGTAACCGTGAAGGTCGCAGTGCAGGTCGTCGTCAAGGGTGCACAGGTGCTCGTATAGGTGAAGGTCACCGTCGTCGTGCCGCCACATGCGGATGGTGCTCCGGTGTTGTTGTTTGTCAAAACACCGTTGCAACCGCCGCTCGCCGAAGCTGTTGACAACCAAGCAGCAAAGGCCGTGTTCACCGCCGCTTGTGTTTGGCAAGCTGCTGTCGTTGTATTCACCGGGCAGGTAAGCACAACTTGTGGTGGGGCGGGCACAGTGAAAGTCGCCTGACAGGTCGTAGTCAAAGGTGCACAAGTGCTGGTGTAGGTAAACGTCACCGTCGTTGTGCCACCGCAAATGGGTGGAGGCCCAGTGCTATTGTTCGTCAAAGTGCCGTTGCAGCCACCGCTGGCGCTCGCAGTAGCCAGCCATGCTGTATAGGCAGCGTTCAATGATGCCTGTGTTGGGCAGGCTGCTGCAGTGGTGTTCACCGGGCAGTTTAGTACCACAGATGGTGGGTTGGCTACTGTGAATGTCGCTTGGCAGGTGACAGGTGCTTCACAGTTGCTTGTTACGGTGAAAGTGACCGTAGTTGTACCGCCGCAAGCCGACGGCGGTCCAGTGCTGTTGTTAGTAAGTACCCCACTGCAGCCACCTGTAAAGTTGGCCGTTGCTAGCCAGGCGTTATACGCGGCATTGACAGCTATTTGTGTCTGACATGCAGCCGCAGTTGTATTTACAGGACAATTCAGGACAACTGGAATATTGTTGATGGTGAGGTTAGCAGCGCAAGAGCTCACAATCACATTTCCTATAACGAGGTTAAATGTCACCGAGACCGTTCCACAGTTATTGGATGGTGCATAGTTATTGGTAACTGTAAATGGATCACCGCAAGCTTCAACTATGTAATCAGCCAGCCATGCAGTTATACTTGCATTGTCCCCACAATTCACAGAAATGTCAGCAGGGCAAGTAATCAAGGGTGTGCAGCAAACCGCATCAGCGCAAGCGATAACTGGCGGACAATCCGTTGCATTCGTGTTTAGGATTTGGACACAGTATGTCAGGCCATCGGCGACACCCGGTGAATAAGTATCTGCCGTAGCACCTGGTATAGCATTATTATTGGGGTCCAGCCATTGGTATTCCAAATCGCCGGGGCAAGGAAACCCAGATACTGTTGCCGTAAAGGTCGGTACGTTGTTGGCGCAAGCCACCGTAACAGCTGATGGATAATCAGCTGGGTTCGGATAAACCGTAACGGTAGCGGTGATAGGACTACTGGCACAAAGGTTATTGGGCGTTACGCAATAAACGAGCGGCTGCCCAGCACAATTGACAACCAGCGGGCCAGTGTAATTGAACGTAGGGTTTGTGCAATTGATGTTGTTTCCGGGTCCGGTTCCACAATTGAGATAATTCAAGAGGGATGCTGGTGTGGTACATGACCAGTCAACCGGTGCTGTAACACCCGTGACTGTTAATGTTTTATCGCAACCCTGCCCAACCGAAATTGCACCAAAGCCAGCTGCTTCAATGGAAGTAAAGGTGACCTGGGTTTCATTGAAACTACCCGTTTTGCAGATGGTCAATTTGAGCTCATAATTACCTGTGGCTGGATTGAAAACAGGTGTATCGCAAAATGGGTCGCAGATGCCAGTAGGTGCTGGCACAGGGCAGCCGCCGCTCAAATTAAAAACGTTGATGGCACACTGTACCGGAGGGTTTGGCTGGGTGAACTGGATGCCACCAGAATTAGCGTTCATCAAGAACAAAAACTCCTGACAATTAAAGTTGTTGGGCTGTGAGGTACAACAGGGGGTATTGACAGTTGGCCCCCCGATCGTTAAAGTAAGGGAGGTGGTTGGTGTTGCACTGAGATTTATAATTTGGTATGGCACGGCATTGTCACACTCTTGTGCTTGCAGTGTGCTTGTTCCAAATAGCATGAAACCTAAAGCCAAAATGACAAAACTAATTTGCCTTAATGCCCAGTCTCTGTAATTGTGATGCCGATTACGACAACACGATGATGATGCAGATTGCTCCACATAGATAGAAAGTTTGGAATGTTGTTCCATTAGTAAAAATTTTAGGTTTAAAAATGTTAGTACACGCTTTAAAACGGCATAGGGATATAGGGGCAAAGGGTGTGACCTGTTTGCCAAATGAAAACACGGGACAATAAGGCCATTTGCATCATGGCCTTTGCATTTTCACAAAATCATATACTTGGAAAAGTTAAATAAACGGGCGGTTCAATTTGGAATGAACCTGACGTGCAGGAATAGCGGAAAATGTTTCATTTTCATTTTTTTTAGGTTTATAAATACATGAAACAGGGTTATTACCTTAACCTTGTTTCAAATTGAATCCAAGCAAACACCAATGCTCATGGAGTACAGGTTACCTTGGTGAATAATAAATGTAGTTTTGTAATACCTGATGGGTTTGCCCTAAAGGCAATTATGTGATTGGAGACAAAAAGATTTGAATGGAGATACCTTTTTTCAACTTATCTAAAAATAAGTGAGCAGCTTTTTCCTAAAATAGGAATGAATTCAAGCAAAGGTAATTCATAGCATCAAATTTACAAACAAAAAAGAAAAATATTGTTTGATGGTTATCATCCATGTCATAAATTAACTACGGCAAAAAAAAACAAGTGTTACATTATTGTTTAAGAACACTTGTAAAAATCTAGACTTACAGCCTTATTTGAAACTTAAATAATTAAATATCATAAAAAAATTTTAAAAAAATAACCTAAAACACAAAGCACCCCAGCTAATGCCAAATTTTTGCTTGCAAAGCTGTAGGCCAAGGCTACATTTGCGTCAAAATCAAAACGAAATGAAATACTTTCTTACTGGGGGCACTGGGTTTGTAGGTGGCTATCTGGCCAAACTCCTGCGCAAAGAAAGCCACGAGGTAATAGCACTGGTGCGCAGCCCAGAAAAAGCAGCCGAACTATTGGCCATCGGTTGTACCCTCGTCAAAGGCAATGTGACCCAAAAAGAAAGCATGAGGGCTGGCATGACTGGCTGCGACGGTGTTTTCCATGTGGCTGGCTGGTACAAAGTGGGCACAAGGCGAAAGCACAGGCCCGAAGGCACCCGCATCAACGTGGATGGCACCCGCAACGTGCTGGAACTCATGCGGGAGCTTGGCATCAAGAGAGGCGTCTATACCAGCACCCTCGCCGTTAATTCCAATACCGGTGGCGAATTGGTGGACGAAAATTACCATTTTGAGGGGAGCCATATCAGCCATTATGACTTCACAAAGGCCGAGGCCCACAAAATTGCAATGGATTTTATCCGAAAAAGCCTGCCGCTCGTGGTGGTCATGCCAGGCCTCATCTACGGCCCCGGCGATACCAGTAGCGTCCGCACCACGTTGATACAGTATTTGAAAGGCAAGCTGCCCATGATTCCCCGCAAGACGGCCTATAGCTGGGCGCACGTCGAGGATATTGCACAAGCACACTACGCTGCGATGTTAAATGGAAAAGTAGGCGAAAAATACATCATTGCTGGCCCCAAACATACCCTCGTGGATGCAATAGGAATTGCTCACAGGATTTCCGGAAAGCGCCCGCCCCGTGCCGTCAATCCTGGTCTTTTGAGTTTCTTGTCAAACTTCATGAAACTGTTCAGTTGGTTGCCGCTTCCTGCCGACTACATGCCTGAGAACCTTCGAATCTTAGCTGGCGCCACCTACATCGGCAACAACGCAAAGGCAAAGGCTGAACTGGGCTTCGACCCCAGGCCGCTCAGCGAGGGCATGTCCACCACATTATGGCATGAAATGATATTGCTGGGAATGTTTTGAGAGGGTGAGAGAGTGAGAGGGTG
Organism: Saprospiraceae bacterium; assembly: GCA_031426435.1. Lineage (GTDB taxonomy): Bacteria > Bacteroidota > Bacteroidia > Chitinophagales > Saprospiraceae > UBA6168. Next base: position 4,060 of record JANPLH010000424.1, read on the forward strand.
AGAGGGGCATCACGTTTCTCACCCTCTCACCCTCTCTCCATCTTATAAAGGCTCTGCTTCGAGCAGGACGTAGGTCATTTGATTCAGGTTGGAGCGGTTCATTTGCAGGATGCCCTTGAAAGTCTTGCGGTCATCGAGCTTGTAGCGTTTGAGGGCAGATGGCTTTAATCGAAGCTCAATTACCGTTTCTGGGCCTGCGCCTCCGCAGAAAAAGCAGGTGGCATTGGGGTTGCGGGAAAGCACATAAGTGACACCCATGCCATCAAGCGGGATGATATAGCCCGTGATTTTTATTTCCTTTCCATTGAATGGCAAGAGCCAACGGCCAAAAGTCGCTTCGTCATAGTTGAGGCCAATTTCTTCCGAATACTTTTGGGTGAATTTCACATCGGCGAGGGTGGTCCAGTCAATGATTGTTTGGGATAGTACAGGTAAGCTTGAAACGAGCAGCGTGAACAACAATATGCCAAGGGATTTTTTCGCCATAATATATATAGGTGTAAAGTTGGCAGGGCTACAAAAGCCGCCCTGCCAACTTGCTTGCTTTTAAACCAATTTCTTTACTGCCTCCGCAATGCGGCCTATGGCATTGCGCAGCGATGCTTCACTGGCGGCATATGAAATGCGGAAACAATCCGGTGCCCCAAACGAATCGCCACCAACCACACCTACATGGGCGTTCAGCAGCAGGAACTCGCAGAAATCGTCGGCAGTGCGAATGGTCACGTTGCCGTCCGACTTGCCAAAATAATGACTAATGTCGGGGAACACGTAAAACGCACCCTCCGGCTTGTTCACGACGAAGCCCGGTATTTTCTCCAAAAGCTCAATCACGATATTGCGGCGCTGGAGAAACTCGTCCCGCATTTTCCAAGTCGGGGCAAGATCAGCTTCCAGGGCAAAGGCAGCGGCCTTCTGGCTGAACGCATTGGCACCGCTGGTGAACTGCCCCTGGATTTTTGCGCAAGCAGCCGCCAAATAAGCAGGGCCGCCCATGTAACCAAGGCGCCAGCCAGTCATTGCGAAACCTTTTGCGAAGCCGTTGACTGTCACTGTCCGGTTTTTAACGCTCGGCACTGCGCCAATGCTGGCATGCTGGCCCGTGAAATTGATGTACTCGTAAATTTCATCGGAGATGATGACAATCTGTTCGTGCGGCGCAATGACTTCGGCGATGGCCTCCAGTTCATCTTTGCCATAAACTGAGCCAGTCGGGTTGCAGGGCGAACTGAACAGCACGGCCTTTGTCCGCTCGGTGATGGCAGCGGTCACTTGGTCGGCAGTCACTTTGAAATCATGTTCGATGCCAGCGCCCACTTCCACGGGTACGCCGCCGCACATCTTCACGATTTCGGCATAGCTGACCCAGTAAGGTGCAAAAAGGATGACCTCGTCGCCGGGGTCGAGGATGGCAAGGCAAAGGTTGGCGATGGTCTGCTTGGCACCGTTGCTCACCACAATTTGGTTGATGCCGAACTCCAGCCCGTTGTCCCGTTTGAATTTGTTGACGATAGCCTGACGCAGCTCCACGAGGCCCGGCACGGGTGTATATTTCGTAAAACCAGCATCAAGCGCCTGTTTTGCCGCTTCCTTTATATGGCTTGGTGTGTCAAAATCGGGTTCGCCAAGGCTGAGGTCAATCACGTCGTGGCCTTTCGATTTGAGGTCACGGGCCATCTGCGCCATTTTGATGGTGGCGCTTTCATTCATTTCCAAAACCAAGCGGGAAAGTTGTTGCGCTGCTACTTCTGACATGCTGAATTGTTTAAAAGGTGATGGTTGATTAAATCTGGTGATAAACGACAGTGCGGACATTCGGGTTGCAAAGGTAGGAAATTGGTGATTAGTGATTGGTGAATGGTGATTCCCTGGCCATTCACCAACCACTAATTACCATTCACTAAAAAGCCTCCAATACCGCTTTAATCAACCCTTCCTCTGCCTTTTTGGGGTCTTTCGAAAACTCGCCCGTGATGCGGTTGGCGATGATGGCATTGCAGACAGTGGCCCGGTGGCCGAGCATCCTTGCCAAACCAACGATGGCCGAGGTCTCCATTTCAAAATTGGTGACCCGAAGGCCCTCGAAGCTGAACTGCCCAATTTTTTCAAAAAAACTGGCCGGAATCGTGCTGCCCAAGCGGAGCTTGCGGCCCTGCGGCGCATAAAAACCGGGACAGGTGAGTGTGATGCCTTTGTGCATCGTCCGCCCGAAGCGCCTGACCAAGTCGTGGTCGGCCTCGGCGGCAATGGGGTTTATATTGGTTTCGATGCCTGCGGCAAAGGAGGTGAAGGCTTGCCGAAGCATCTCTTCACGGGGGCTGGCAGGGTAGTCGTAGTAATAAAGCAGGTTGTCCAACCCAAGGCCAAAGGCAGATACCAAAAAACTACCGGGCAGGATGTCAGCAGAGAGGCTGCCGCTGGTGCCGATGCGCACGATGTTGAGCGAAGTGAGGGCCTCCTTGATGGTGCGGGCTTTTAGGTCTATGTTCACAAGAGCGTCCAATTCGTTCATCACGATGTCAATATTGTCGGTGCCAATGCCTGTAGATAGGACCGAGAGCCGCCGCCCGCCCAACTCGCCCGTATGGGTGATGAACTCCCGTTTTTGCACCTTGTGCTCGATTCGGTCAAAATGCCTGGACACCTTGGGCACCCGATCGGGGTCGCCGACGAAGAAGACGGTATTGGCGATTTGCTCTGGCAACAGGTTTAGGTGGTAAACGCTGCCGTTGGGGTTGAGAATGAGTTCGGATGCGGGGAAGGGCATGAATTGGATATTGAGATATTGAGATATTGGGATATTGGGATGTTGGGGTCAAAATTAGCAAGCATAAGTTAGTCAAGCGAAAATAGTCTTTAGTTTGAACCGATTTTAAATTAACGTGTTTGAGCCAACGATTTAATCAACCAATTAAATCAGCCTCAAAATCCGAAGTAAATAAACTATTGGAATAAGATCCAGCAATATGAAAAAAGTCTTTTTACTCAATAACTGCGGCACTTGCCAGCGCATCATGGGCGAATTGTGCGAGCTGCCCGGCTTCGAGCGCCAAAACATAAAGGAAGATAATATTCAGCCAGAAGTATTGGATTGGCTAAAGGAAAAAGTCGGCTCCTATGAGGCGCTTTTCAGCAAGCAGGCTTTAAAGTACAAGTCATTGGGATTAAAAGATAAAAACTTGACGGAGCAAGATTATAGGAATTATATCCTCGAAGAATATACCTTCTTAAAACGTCCTGTCATCATTAATGGCGAGGAGTTTTGGGTGGGCAATGCGCCCAAAACAGTGGAGGCAGCGAAAGCACGTTTGGTCAAAAAATGAACGCTTGTGGCCGCCCAATTTTTGGAAAATTAGTGCTCCACCACTACCCTATTCACACTTGTTCCTAATGCTGTTTCTACCAGAATCAGGTAAACACCAGCCGAATAACCTCCCAATGAAAGCTGCACCGTCTCATTGCCTGCAAGTGTTTTCCTCAACTGCTCCTTACCTGTTGCGTCAAAAACCCGCAGCAAATCTGCCTTGCCTTGAATGCTCACATTGACCATGCCATCTGTTGGGTTGGGGCTGATTTTTACCAAGGCATTGGCTGCCTCCATTTCGCTGCTCCCCGACACCCCAACCGTCACAGCTGCCCGCTCTGAAACGCATTCAAAACTTGGCTTCTGAACCTGCCAATTGTAGAAGTAATAGTAATATTCATTGCCGAGGGCATCGTTGGTGATTTCGCCCATGGTGCCAATGGGATAAGGGAAATTCGTGGAAACGGCAGTGTTTCGGAACAAGCCATTTTCCAAACAGCGCAAGGAGAGGTCGTCGCCTACTGGCACATTAAAGTTGAGGGACAAGTCATGGGCACCAGCCATGAGGTCAAAGGCAGCTTCTTGCAGCAGCAGCCCATTCCCATCATAAAGTTGAACGGTACGCAGGCCGGCAGGAGCTGTAACGGGCATATAGACCGTCACTTGGGTGAGTACGAACGGTTCCCAAACGTTGAAAAGGTTATAAGAACCCAGCGTGGGCAAGCCGCCCGAACCTGAGTTGTCGGGCTTGCCACCCGCTTGTATCTCACCGGGGTAATTGTGCAAAGACTCCACATAATAGGTAGTCGTCTGGTCGAGGATGGGCGTTTGGAAGCTGGTGCCTGTGCCCAGTATGGTACCGCCAAATGGCATATCAAACCAAGTCAGGTTTTCGCCGATGGCAGTGAGCAACACCGAGTCGCCGGGGGCAATGTTGACGCCAGTCACTATTGGCTGGTCATTATTCAGCACCTCCACTGGAACAGAGACGGAGGTAATGGGGTCGTCATCGCAGACGGCATCCGTTGACACAAAATACTCGCCAGAGGTGCTGACCGTGATACTAGTTCCCGATTCGCCTGTTGACCATACTGGGTTTGGCCCGCCCGTCATGTTGAGTACCACCGAGCCGCCAGCGCAAAACTTGGTGTCGCTGGCCGCAACAATGAACGGCACGATTTCCTGCACCACTGATATTTCTACCGAATTGGTGAAGGAAATGCAGCCGCTCGAATCGGTTAATATGGCGTTATAAATGCCGCCTTCTGTTGCAGTCAAAAATTGGCCAGATGCCCCATTCGACCATTCATAGGCTGAGTAACTTCCTTCGGAAACCTGTAATTCCACGGACTCACCAGGGCAAAGTTCGGTGTCGCCGTTAACGATAATCTCCGTTTGCGGCAGCAAGCAGTTGGCTTCCGGCAAATTCAGGGTGGTATTGATGGCAGGGTTGACCACAGTATTGCGGATACCCGACGGCCATTTCACCACCACCGAGTCAATTTGGGTAGCTGCGCCAATGCCGAAATGTGCCATGAGCGAACTCATCGGGCTAAAGCTCTGGCCGGAGCGCACCTCCCTGATTTGCATTCCCCAAGCGCCATAAAGTTCAATCCTTGCACCAATGCCGTTGCGGTTGCTGACGGTTCCTATCGTATTGATTTTCAACCAGTTGTTGGTATTACCACTATTGAGGTAAACCGTATTTTGGCTGACGATATCCAAATAGCCATCGTTGTTCAGGTCGCCAATGCCACCGCCGGAGATGGGCAATTGTTGGCCAGTAAAAGTGAGATTGCCCTTGTTCAGGTAAAGCTCGTTCTGCATTTCGGAAATGATGTCCACCCAGCCGTCGTTGTTGAAGTCGCCGGAAGCATTTTCCCATGCGCCGAGGTCGGTCGGATTAATGCTCGTGCTGCCAATGATATCGGTAAAAGTGGCACCAGCTCCTATAGGATTGCCGTCGTTCAGGAAGAAGCGGTTCTGGAAATCGTGGTTGACGATGAATGCATCGAAATCGCCATCGTTGTCGAAGTCCTCAAAGACCGTGCTCCAGGACTGCGCATTGTCGTCGAGGCCAGCCGCAGCGCCCACCTCAGAAAAGGTGCCGTCGCCATTGTTCTGATACAGCAAATTGGTGCGGTCAATGTCGCCTGGAAAAGCACCGCCTTTGCATTTGGTAATGTAAAGGTCGGCATCGCCGTCGTTGTCATAATCCGTCCAGAGGGCGGCATAGTTACCAGGGCGGTCAGCAGTGACGATAAGGCTTTGGTCGAGGGTCATGTTGCCAGCTCCATCATTGCGGTAAGGGTGCGATTGGTCCACATCGTGGCAAACGAAGGCATCCAAATCGCCGTCGTTGTCAATATCGGCCATCGTAGAGCGTTGGCTAAAGATGAACTCTGGCTTGGCAAATTCCGCATAAGCCGAGCCGTTTGCATTGGCCTTGACAAAAGAAACAGCAGTATCGTCGCCAAAGAGCAGGTCATTGAAGCCATTGTTGTCAAGGTCGCCAGCACAGATGCTCCAGCCGGGCTGGTTTTGAAAATTGACGCCAAAGAATGACTGTTGGAAACTGCCATCCGTTTGCTGGTAGTCAATGTACATGCCGTTGTCCGTTACCCGCACCACGTCATCGAGCTGGTCGTTGTTCATGTCCACCACGCAGTCGTTCCAACTGAAGCCGAGGATGGGGTTCAAGAGGTTGCCGTTGGGCACCATGCTGACGGGTTCTTGGGCATTGGCACACAAAAAGGCAAACAGGAGCGAAAGGGTTGTAATGATTCGATTTTTCATGGTTGGATTGCAAATAGTTTTGGCGAAAGGTAGGCGCAATTATTTAACAAAAACAAGCCGCATTTGCTTTTGTCGGAGTTTAGACGAATCCTAACTGTAAATAAATTTATCGGTGTGGCTCAACGCCACACCGATAATTGGGAACATCCCTCAATCCTCCGCATCTTCCCATTTTGCTTCGCCCTCCCATCTTGCCATCACCGCCGTTGCAAGGCAGTTGCCGATGAGATTGACGGAAGTACGCCCCATGTCCATCAGCACATCCACACCCAAGATGAGGGCGATGGGCCAATCGGGCAGGCCGAACTGGGCGCAAGTGCCTGCGAGGATGACGAGCGACGCCCGGCTCACGCCAGCCACGCCCTTGCTCGTGAGCATGAGCGTCAGCACGATGATGACTTGTTGACTGATGTCTAAATCTATTCCAGCTGCTTGCGCAACAAAGATGGTGGCCAACGACAGGTACAAGGTGGAGCCATCCAAATTGAAGCTGTAGCCCGTTGGAAGCACGAAGGCTACAATTTTGCGGGGTACGCCGAATTTCTCCATGTTCTTCAGCGCCAGTGGCAAGGCCGACTCGCTGCTGCTGGTCGCAAAGGCCAAGGTGGCGGGTTCGCTCACGTAATTGATGAAGCGCTTTATGGGGATTTTTAGCCCAACCATCAGTGGCACGAACACCACGAGGATAAATACAATGAGCGCCCCATACAGCGTCAGCACAAGTATGCCAAGGTTTTTCAGGATGTCAATGCCTTTGTCCCCGACCGTGTGTGCGATGGCACCACCGACGGCGATAGGGGCCAGTTTCATCACAAAATTGGTGAACTGGAACATGACATGTGCCAGCGAATCGCAGAAGTCGAGCATGGTGGCCTTGTGCTTGTCCTCCACGAACATCAGGCCCATTGCGAAGAGGATGGAGAACACCACGATTTGCAGCACCTGCCCATCTGCTACCGATTTGGCGATGTTGGAGGGGAAAATATGCAGCACGATTTCCTTCCAGCCATCTGGTTTTTTCGGTGTAACGAATTCCACCTTCTTCTCACCGTGCAAGGCAGTGAGTTTACGGCTACCGCCCGTAGTGTCCAATTGCATGGTGAGTTCCGTGGGGCTGATCGTGTATTTCTCCGAAATCGCATCATGCTCGATGCCCTTGCCAGCCTTGGTGAGGTTGATGGCGCCCAAGCCAATAAACAAAGCAACCGTGGTCACTATTTCAAAATAGATAATGGTCTTCAAGCCGAGCCGCCCCATGTCCCGAAGATTGGCATGGCCGGCGATGCCAATGACCAGCGTAGCAAACAGCAAAGGGGCGATAATGGTCTTGATGAGTTGGATGAAGATGCTCGAAAAAATGTCCAGGTCCTTGCCGAAGGCCGGAAAATCATAGCCGATTTCCACCCCGATTATCATACTGAACAGTATCCAAGCCGTGAGGTTACTGCGCTGCCAACAGATGACGGCAAACAGTGCAATGGCCACCCAACGAGCCGCCGTAGGTACTATGGGCAGCAGGTTTACCATGTTCATGGCATAGGCAGCCGTAAGCAAAATGGCTACTGTGCTGACAAGCCAAGCGGCCAAACGAAGGTTGGTGTTGATGGGTTTTGCGTTGGAGGGTTCTTTCTTCTTGGTCATGTGAACGATTGGTTTTGACTAAAATAAGCGAGGCCGGAAGCATGTTGCTTCCGGCCTCGCTGTTGGAAATTGAAAATTGGGATATTAGGATATTGGGAATAAAGCCAATCTGTACCACCAATATCTTAATATCTCAATATCCCAATTTCAATTCCACACTGCTTTCTCGCCGGAAATCGACGGGCAAGTTAGGCAAGTTTTTTAGCTGCGCAATGTGTCGACGAATGGATTCGATTATTTACCGCCCGACTTCACAACTTCCACTTCCTTCGACTTCCCAACTTTCTTTAGCTCGTAAATATCGAAGCAATTGAAACCTTCAATACTGCCGGTGCACTGCGAACCAGGGCGGTCGCTGGCCAAATATCCCGTTTGCGATGGTTCATGGTAGGTGAAGAAGAGGTCATCGTATCCGCTGCTAAAAGGCTTGCCCATGTTTTCGTGCTTGGCCCAGATACCTGTTTTGTCTTTTTTTACGGAGTAAACATCGAGCCTGCCAGCGCCTTTCAGGCCATTGGAACTGAAATAAAGCGTTTGGCTCGTTTGATTGAAATTGGGGGTAACCTCGTCTTCCGGTGTGTTGAACGGTAGGCAATTAGGCTCCTCGAACTTGCCATCAAACGTTATGGAACAGGCCCAGATGTCCATCTTGCCCTTGCCACCAGGGCGGTTGGAAGCGAAATACAACACGTACTTTTTTTGCCAAGCATCAAAACCTATGGCTGGCTGGGTGTTGTTTGAGCCACGCAGGTTGATGTGTTCGGGCAGCTTGACCGCAGGCCCCCAAGTTCCTTCAAATTCCCGGTCACGGTACCATATTTCGCATTTCGTCATGCCCTCGTCGCCGCATATCGTGAAGTACATGCGGCTGGCATCGGGCATCAAGGTGGGACAAGCCACGTGCTTGTTGGATTTCTTAGGATTGAATTCGGCATCAACGGTCGGCTGCTCGCCGGGCGTGAAAGAGAAAATGCGGCTGATGGGCATCTCGCCCGGGTTTGCCTGCCTTGTGCTCGAAAAATAAACCCGCTCGCCATAACGGATGGGTGCAAAGTCGGCAACCTGGGCGTTCGTGGTATTGGAAAGGCGTTGAGCACCGAACTCAAAAGTGGTGATTTGCGAAGGCTTGGCAGGGCCTTGCGCAGATAGGTTGGCTGCGGTCAGTAAGCCGCAAAATAGAAATAGGATTCTAGTAGTCATTCGTAAGTAAGTTTTGGCGAATTGGTTAACAATGCGGGCTTTTCAAGCGCAGTGCATAGCGTTGTGAATTGTAAGACTCAATCTTAAATTGGTGAGCAAACCAGTTGAGAAGTCTGAACCGAGTTGTTTGAGAAGGGAATAATTGTAAGAATTGTAGTGCAAAGATAGGCGGGTAAATGCCCTTTGGCAAGTGGGCATGGCGTTATGACAAGCCCTTGGGTATGCCACAATTAAATCAATTGTAAAAAATCATAACAGTTATCACCCTGATGAAAAGAGGGTTGGATCTACATATAAAAAAGGAGTTGAATTGAATCCAACCCCTTTTTTTCTCCTGTTTTTTTGAAAAAAATTATCAACCTACAAGGTTTTCACGAGCAATAGGCTTCAAAATCGGCAAATCTGCCACGCCACAAAAACCTGAAAGCTCCTATTTATGGGTCGAGCGGCCTGCGCAGGTATATCTGGCGGTTCAGTTCTATGAAATAACTGAACCCTTCTGTGCTGAACTCAAAAGTATAAGGCTCATAGCCTTCGGCGATTACCGTCATAAGGTAGCGTTTGCCAGTATCAAGGCGGAGGGAAAGGTTGTTTTCATCATTGCGGGCCGCAAAAGCGCCCGTTTCGCCCGTGCCAAACTCCTTGATTTCCACTTGGGGGGCATAAACGGGGTTGTTGTCGAGGGAACGGAACACTTTCAGGTCAATGTCCGCAAAAACCCTTGCCTGATAAATGTCAAGATTGGTGATTTCAAAACTTCCCTCCGATTTTGGTTTTGGCCTGTTCGATACGAGGTAGGCATTTTGGCTTTGCCCATGGAAGCTGTAATAGGTGTCGTCGTAGGTGCTGTTGAGCATGTCACCGAGGTTTTCCGGCACCCGCCATTCGCCGTCTGAAGTCTTGTGTTCACGAAAAATATCGAATCCGCCCCTTCCTGGCCAACCATTGGAACTAAAGAAAAGCGTCTGGGTAGCCTGATGAAAAAACGGCGTGATGTCGTCCAGCGTGGTGTTGAACGGCAAGCAGGTAGCTTCGCCAAAGGTGCCATCCAGTTCAATGGGGCTGCACCATATGTCCATGCCGCCTCTTCCACCAGGCCTATCGCTGGTAAAGTAAAGTACGTACTGTTTTTTTTGTTTGTCCCATGCCACCGAAGGTTGGGTGGAAGTAAAACCTTTGGCGTTCACCTGCTCTGGAAGGCGCTTGGGTACTCCCCAATTCCCCTCATACTCCCGGTCACGGTACCAGATTTCGCAGCCTTCTGATTCAATGAAATCGCCTTTGCACAAGGTATAATAGACCCTGCTCGCATCAGGTGTCAACGAGACGTTGCCTGCACTCATGGATTCTTTTATTGGATTGCCTCCAAATGATTGTGCTTTGTAATCGCCCCTCACTTCGTATATTCGGCTGAGGCTCTTTTTTTCATTGCGCTTCTCGCCAGCTACCTCTGTCGTGGAGGTAAAATATATCTTATCGGCATAGCGCATCGGAGCAAAATCTGGCCGAGGCGAATTGATGTTCTCGGCCAAAGACTGAAGGTTCAGCGGGTTTTCCTTGGCCTTATCTTCACCCTCCATCGCTTTGATGGCTTCTAAGGCGAGGTAGGCAAACAGGTTGTTCGCATCATTGTGGTCATCTGCATATTTTTGATAGAGTCTGCGGGCTTCGTTAGGCTTGTGAAGGTCCATTTTCACGGTGGCCAACTGAAAGTCTGTCACCGCATAGTAGCCTATTTTAGACCGCTCTGGAATCCGTTGGAGGTAGGCCTCCGCCTTATTGAAATCATTGGTAAGCCTTGCGGCCTCGCCTCCTATGAACAAGGAAGGGACGTTGGTTGAATCAATTTCCAGCACTTTTTCACTAAACAGTAAAGCAGAAGAATAATCCTTGGAATGAAAGGCGGTAAGTGCTTTCTTCTCATAGTTTTCCAAATACTGGCCAAAGGCCAAGTTGGCGGTCAACGAAAAGGCAATAAGTAATATAGTGTTCCAATAGCGCATTGAAGGTCTTTTAATAGTTCTTTATTCTCTGTGAGATTGATATAAACCAGGGAAGCAGTAGCGATGGAGGGAATACGAGTTAGCGCCTTGTCATGCAGAATTGGCAATCTGGAACAAATACTAAGCCATAGGCAAATGCAATAATTTGACATTTACCCTAAAAAATAGGTGCGATGAATTGAACCCCGACCTCAAACGAGTGTAAAAACACATGTTATTATCAATCAAAACAACCTTGACATGAAGAAGAATATGTTCTCATTACTGTTTATGCTATGCTTTATGAGCAACCTATTTGCCGAAAAAACCGGTGGAACCACCCTTCCAGAACGCATCAAAGCCATTTCCAAAGCAGCCTATTCGCAGGAATACTACACGGAACAAGCCAAACTCTGGCAGCTTGAAACCACCAAGAGCGCCGCCAATCCCGATGCTTGGCTGAACTACTTCAGGGCCGCACGCTACGCCAATATGCTCGACCGGAATGAACAGCCCAACTTCGATTTGGCAGCTATTGTCAATCAAATCCCAACCTCGCTGACCAATACCTTTGAATACCAGTTCATCCGTTTCATGGCTGCAGACTGGGACGAAAGCCGTTTCCAGTTTTTGCTGAAAGCACATGAACTGGCCCCGCAGCGCACCGAGGCATACCATGACCTCGTCACTTACCATACCATCCGTGGCGAACAATCGGAGGCGCTTGTTTTCATCGAAAAACTGTTTGAAGCAGGGGAGTTTCCAGCCGAATTGCTGGCATGGAATTACAACCTGCTGGCCTCCGTGGAGCAGGATGCCATCCTGCTCACCTACGGCGACAACGACACCTATCCTTTATGGGTACTTCAGTCGGCAAGGGGCATCAGAAAGGACATTAAAGTACTGAATGTCAACCTGTTGCTGATGGACGGCTATCGGGAAAAGGCGCTTGGAACGCTTGGTATCCCAGCCCTTGACCTTAGCGTTTGCAAGAACCAAGTGGAGATGTACGCTAAGGTCATGCGGCAATTAATGACGGAATCAAGGCAACCCGTTTATTTAGCCAACACGATGCCGGAACGAGTACGCCTTGTTTTTGGCGACAGCCTCTACCTCACGGGGCTTGCCTTTCGTTATGCTTCCAATGGCTTCGACAATTTGGCTTTTTTGAAAAACAATTTTGAAAACCGTTTTTTGCTCGATTACTTGCGGGTGGATTTCAGTCCCGACTCCATTACCTCGGTCATGTCCAGCATGAACCTCCAGTACCTGCCGGCCTTCATACTCTTGCACCAACACTATTTGGCCAGCGGCGACCCAAAAATGGCAATCAACCTGGAACCCATTATGAAAAGGGTCGCTGAGGAAGGAGGCCGGGAGGAGGAACTTCATGCCTACCTCGACGGCGGAACCACCGATGCCCTACCCCTCGAATCGTCCATCTCTGTGCGCAGCCTCGACAAGGGCTTGAAGAAAATCCACGGGAACCCAAACCTCTATGCCTTTGAAACTGAAGTAACCAACGGCCAGTACGAGGCCTTTTTGATGGATTTGGTGAAAAACAAGGAATTTGGCCAACTCGGCACTTGCCAATCTCCACGAACCGATTGGCGCAGTTTAATTCCAGATTCCAATAAAAACTTGCCTGACACCGAGGTTTTCAAGCACGCCCACCCCGACGATCCCGACTGCCCTGTGGTGAACATCAGCCACGAGGCGGCCCAACTTTACTGCGAATGGATTACCAAAGTCTATAATGCCAGCAATGACAAGAAAAAGGCATTCCGCAAGCTGCGTTTCCGCTTGCCAACTGAAGCCGAGTGGGAACTTGCTGCACATGCAGGCCGCCCTGACCCGCCATACCCCTGGGGAGGCTACTACATCCGAAACGCCAAAGGTTGTTTCCTCGCCAACTACGACGTGAGCAAGGAAGAACCCTGCAAGGATTGCCCAAACAGCAATAACAGCAGGCCAGACGACGGCGGATTTTTCCCTGTGAAGGCGGACAGCTATTTTCCCAACTATTTTGGCTTGTACAATACGAGCGGAAATGTGGCGGAAATGGTTGACCAGCCCGGTGTGGCCAAGGGTGGTAGTTGGAACGAGCCGCCTATTCAGGGTCAAATCACCAGCCGAAATACTTACACGAAGCCCATGCCGTTCATTGGGTTCCGGGTGTTCATGGAAGTGGTGGAGTGAGTGAGGAAATTGGTTGAATTGGGTCGCCTCCAACCATTTCAACCATTTCAACAATTTCAACTAATTCAACCATTTCAACTAATTCAACCAGCCTATTTGTCCAACGGTAACACATACCATACCCTGTCCGATGAGCAGCTCATGCGAGAACTTGCAACGGGCTGCGAGCCGTCTTTCGGCGAGCTGTACGACCGGTACAGCGAGCGGATGCACCGCTATTTTTTTCGGATGCTGGGGCAGGATACGCACCGGGCCGACGATTTCACGCAGGAGCTTTTCATGAAATTAGTGGAAAAAACGGCTTATTTCGACCCAGAGCGGCGGTTCTCCACATGGCTCTATGCCGTGGCGGGCAATATGGTGAAAAACGAATACCGCCGCCTCAGCCGACAACCAGAGCCGCCAACGGGAATTGACTTCTATGGAGAAAATTTCTCGGAAGACTTTGACAATCAAGTGTTTGCGGAGCACCTGACCCAAGCCCTCGGCGAACTGGACGAGACCCAACGCCAATGCTTTGTGCTGCGCTATCAAGAGGAACTAAGCGTAAAGGAAATCGCTGAAATCCTCGATTGCCCGGAGGGCACCGTGAAGTCGAGGATGTTTTATACGCTGAAAAAATTAGGAAACAAATTAAGAGCATTTGCATTGCCACATTGATTCATTGATTCATGGCTTCATGGTTTCATGGTTTCATTGCTGCCCGTAACCCGTGTTCTGTAACAATGAATCAATGAATCAATGAAGCCATGAATCAATGAAGCCATAAAGCCATAAAGCCATAAATCAATGAAACCATGATTAACATCGAACAAATGATAGCCGAGCGGCCATTCGAGCTGCTCACATCCAACGAGCGGGAGGCCGTGCTGGCGCAAATGCCCGAATGGGAGTACCAACAGCTGCATCAACTATTGCAGCGCAGCAAAGCCACCTTGAAGCGCAGCCCCCAGCCCGACCCGGCCATCCGGGAGCGGCTGTTGGCGGCATTGCGGCAGCAACGAAAACCAATGACCGAAACGCCAGTAAAAACAGGGTTTTTGGTGCGCATGGCGCAATACCGAATGCCAGCCTGGCAGGTAGCAGCTGGCTTGGCGCTGCTGCTGGTCGCCCATTTTGCGAAGCAGGAAACACCGCAGGAAGTGGTGCGCACCGAAAGGGTTTATGTGAACAATACCGACACCATTTATAAAGAAGTAGCCATGCCTATTGCGCAGCAGCCAGCCAAAACCATTGTGCGGCGGGTCAATGTAAAGCCAAGACCCATCAGGCAGCATAGGCAAGCAGCATTGGACGCCGTGGCCGTCGTTGATTCCTCCTCCCGCCAATCGGGTGCCATGCCCGACACCATGCCGGGGTTCCGTTTGACCGTGCAGCAACCCACTGGCCGCTCCGCCAATGAGATGAAGGAGTTGTGGCAGTTCTTAGGGGAAGTTTATTGAGTGGCCGTTGGCTGTTGGCCGTTGTCCGTTGGCTATTGGCTGGGTCTGCTATCTTGGTACTGACAGCCAACAGCCAAATGCCAATAGCCAAATGCCAACGGCCAAATGCCAACGGCCAACTAAAAACTGCCAACTGTTTTATACATTTGCGCTGCTTTTTGGAAGGGTTGCCTGTCAATCTCAGCAATTTCCTTTTATTTTATTGATAATCAATTGTTTGCCCATTCAAAATAGGTAAGCCATTTTCCTAATTGCCAACCATTTTCACCTACATGAATTCATTCAAAACCATTAGCAACATCACGGGCTGGCTTGTTTTTGCCATTGCCGCTTTCGTCTATTACCAAACCGCTGAACCCACCGGCAGCCTTTGGGACTGTGGGGAGTTCATCCTCGGTGCCTACAAGGGCGAGGTAGTCCACCCGCCGGGAGCACCTTTGTTCCTCCTCGTGGGCCGCATGTTCATCTGGTTGGCGGAAATCTTCAGCGATACCAAGGCCCATCCGGAGAATATCGCCTTTGCGGTTAACTTCATGTCCGGTATCTGTACGGCATTTGGAGCCATGTTCGTAGCTTGGACGACCATCATCCTTGGCAAACTGTCGTTCGTGGGCCGCAGTGGCCAACCTGACAGCGGCCAGACCTTCGCCCTCGCAGGCGCTGGCCTCGTGGCTGGTTTGTCCATGACGTTCGCCTCTTCCATTTGGTTTTCAGCGGTGGAAGGCGAGGTGTACGCCATGTCCACGTTCTTTACCTGCCTCACGGTTTGGGGAATGGTGAAGTGGTACAACCTCCCCGACGAACCCCGCCACGACCGCTGGTTAGTGTTCACGGTGTATGCGGCAGCCTTGTCCATCGGCGTACACTTGTTGAGCTTGCTCACCTTCCCGGCGCTGGCCATGCTGTATTATTTCAAGAAAGACATTCAAATCAGCAAGACGACCTCCATGGTACTCAGGGGCGTGTTGGCAGTGGGTTTGATAGTGGCTGCGGTGGTCGTTTTCTCAGGTGCCACGGGCATTTTGATGAAAGGCTTGGGCGGCTTGCTCATGCTTGCATTGGCTATTTACCTGCCGTGGAAAAGCGAGGACCGGTACATCGGGGCGCTTGGTGCTTTCGCAATGGGCTTCCTCATCATCGGTTTAATGCAAAAGCTTGTAATTACAGGAGTTGCGCAGCTTTGGGAAGAAATGGAGTTGATAACGGTCAATACTTTTGGAATGTCCTTCAATTCAGGACTCATCCCAACTATATTGATACTGAGCGGAATATTTTTCTTTGGTCTAAGAGTAGTCCATAAAGAAGATAAGGTCAACATTGGATTGTTTTCGACCTTCATAGGTATATTTCTATTTTTTGTTTTTGGCGGCAGTTTATTTGGTGGAGAAACAAGCGTTTCGAAAGGGTTTATCAAGTTAGCAATGATTGCCTTTGCCTTCATACTTTATTTCCTTTTAGAAAAAATAGGCAGGAGCACTTTACAGATAGTTTTGCTAAGTGCTTTTATGGCCGTCGTGGGCTTCTCTACCATAGGCATTGTCTTGGTGCGGGCCAACGTTGACCCGCCCGTGAACATGAACAAACCGAGCGACCCTATCCGACTGCTTTCTTATGTAAACCGTGAGCAGTACGGCGAGCGCCCGCTACTTTTCGGCACCGACTTCGACGCACAACCCATTGACAACGAAATCACCCCTCGCTACGGCCAGGTGATTCGGAAAGAAGGCGGCAAAGAAGTACACAGCTACGAAATTACCGACGAGAAGGTATCTTACAAATTCAATGCGGATGAGAAGCACCTCTTCCCCCGCATGGGCGACGATTCGCAGAACCGCCCTGAAAAATACCGGGCCTGGGTGGACAAGCCCACGGGCGAAATCACCTTCGCCGACAACATGACCTATATGTTCCGCTACCAGTTCGGCTGGATGTACTGGCGCTACTTTGCCTGGAACTTCATCGGTCGGCAAAACGGCGAACAGGGCTATTATTCCTGGGACAAAAAGAGCGGCAACTGGGAGAGCGGCGTCAAGTTCATTGATGAAATGCGCCTTTACAAGGCCAACAACCTGCCCGATTCCTTAAAAAACGACCAAGCCAAAAACCACTATTTCTTCATTCCGCTGTTGTTTGGTTTGATGGGCTTGCTCTTCCATTTTTACAAAAAACCGGAAGATGCAACGGCCATCATGGCGCTGTTCCTCATCACGGGTTTGGGCATCATCGTCTATTCCAACCAGCCGCCCAACGAGCCTCGTGAGCGGGACTACGTGCTTGTCGGTTCGTTCTTTACCTTCTGCATCTGGATTGGCATGGGCGTCTTGGCCATTTACCAATTGCTGCACGATAAAATAAGCGGCATTGGCGCAGCTGGACTTGGTACGGTGCTGGCACTCTCCGCCCCTTACCTGATGGGCAGCCAAAACTGGGACGACCACAGCCGGGCCGGCCACTACGGCGCAAGGGACTATGCCGCCAACTTCCTGAACAGCACGCAGCCCAACGCCATCATTTTCACCTACGGCGACAACGATACCTACCCACTTTGGTATGCTCAGGAAGTGGAAGGCATCCGCCGTGACGTACGAGTGGTGAACCTTTCGCTGATACAAGTGGATTGGTACATCAACCTGTTGCGCCGTAAAATAAACGATTCGCCACCCGTGAAACTGACCATCCCCGCCGATGCGTACCGGGGCAAGAAGCGCAACGCCGTCTATTACCTCGGCAACCAGGACCAAGGCGAGATGCCCGCCATCAAAGCGCTCGAACTGACGGGCGTGGACAAGGAATCCAAGAACAACAGGGTGGACGCCATCTTCCCTTCGGGCAATGTTTATCTCCCGATTGACATGGCAAAGGTGGGCGAACTCTACGGCATCACCCCCGGCGATAGCTTGGCAGTGACTGACCGAATTCCGCTAAAAATGCCGTTCCACAAAACGGGCAACGCCGACCTGTCCTACCTTACCAAGGACGAACTCGCCGTGATGGATGTAATCGCCTCCAATATCAACGACCGGCCAGTTTACTTCGCAGTAACCTGCCGCCCAGACAAGATGCTCGGCTTGGAGGACTACATGCAGTTGGAGGGCCTTGGCCTACGCATCACACCCATCAAGTCGCAGAGCGAACAAGGACTGTATGTTTACGGTTATGGCCGTGTAAACACCGACCTGCTGTACGACAACGTGATGACCAAGTTCAAATGGGGCAATTTTGATACGCACCCGACCTTTATTGACCGCAGCTACGGCCCCAGCATTCAGAGCATTCGGGTAGTGATGTTGCGTGGTGCCCGCCGTCTGGCGGACAAGGGCGAAAAGGACAAGGCCATTGCAATGATTGAAAAATACCTTGCAGCGTTCCCGCATTACAATTTCCCTTATGATTGGAACACGATGCAAATGCTGAACGTGATGCTGGCAGCGGGTGGTTATGAAAAAGCCAAGCCGCACCTGTTAACATTGGCCAAAGAAACCAAACAACAACTGACATTTCTCACTGGCCTCGACCCCGAACTAACGGGGAAAGATGGTAGCTTTGAGCAAGATTTGCAGTTGTTCATGAACGTCAGAGACCTTGTGCAGAAAGCAGTTGAAGGCCAAAAAGATGAGGCTTTCAAAAAGGAATTGGACGAGATGTTCGCACCTTTTAAGTAAGGATTGAATGATTGAAGGTTAGAAGGATTGAATCAACGGCGTCACTGTAGATTCAATCCTTCTCGCCTTCAATCCTTCAATCCTTTCCTCCTGACCAAATATGAAAAAAACGGGGAAACCAGTTAAATCCCTTGAGCGGCTTGAGAAAATTGCCAAAGCTTTTGGCGCACCTGTGGGCGCTCCTGCCCTTGATTTTTCCAATACTGAAATCGCTTTTGGAGGGAAAAGCAACGCCGAGTTGAAGGATACTGAGCGGCTGTTCAAGCTGTTGAACAACCGGCACCTGGTGGCCATTGGCTCCGCTGTGGGCATGTTGGGCACAAAAATACCGCTGCCTTTTTTTGAGAAAATCACTAAGGCCACCATATTCAAACAGTTTTGCGGCGGTACGACGCTGCTCGAATCGCTGCCTGCTATTGAGCGGCTGCACAAGCTGGGCGTCAACTCGGTGCTGGATTATGGTGCAGAGGCCAAGGAATCGGAAGATGACTTCAACCGAACGATGAACGAAAACCTGCGGGCCATTGATTTTGGGTCGAAGCTGCCCTCGGTACCTGTAATAAGTACCAAAATAACGGGGCTGGCCCGGTTTGGGCTATTGGAGAAAATGAGCGCCAACCCCAATATTTCACAAGAAGACAAAGGCGAGTTCAAGAACGTGCTGAAACGGGTGGATGCCATCTGCCACCATGCCGCCCAAGTGGGCATGTCGGTATTCATTGATGCCGAAGAGACTTGGATTCAGCCAGCCATTGACCTGCTGGCCAACCGCATGATGAAGCGCTACAACAAGGAGAAAGTAGTGGTCTTCAACACTTTCCAAATGTACCGCACCGACCGTTTGGCCTTTTTGATGGAGTCTTATGATTTGGCCAAAAACCAAGGCTATTTGCTCGGTGCCAAGCTGGTGCGGGGTGCTTATATGGCCAAAGAACGCAAACGTGCCGAGGAGATGGGATACACCTCCCCCATCCAGCCCAACAAGGAAGCCACCGACCACGACTTCGACCTCGGTGTTCAATTTTGCATCGAAAACTACGAGCATATCGCCCTGTGCAATGCCTCGCACAACGCCAACAGCAACCTGAAAATGGCCGCACTTATTTCAGCGAAAAAACTACCGAAAGACCACTCCCACCTCCAGTTCTGCCAATTGCTCGGCATGAGCGACAATATCACCTTCAACCTCGCCAAGGCGGGCTACAATGTGGCCAAATACATGGTGTATGGACAAGTAAAAGAGGTGGTTCCCTTCCTAATCCGTCGCTCGCACGAGAACACGTCGGTGACCGGGGACGTTAGCCGGGAATTGGATTTGGTGATGAAAGAGGTGAAGCGGCGGGGGATGTAAGTTAGCTTATGTGAAAAACTTTCACCCCTTTCGTACCCTTACCGCAAATGCCGCCGCTGGGTTTTTCACCAAAAGCCGCTCGATATGGCGTGCCTTGAAGCCTTTTTTCTCCAATAATGGGATGAGTTTTTTGAAAATATTCGTGTAACCTACGATGTTTTCCCCGCCTGGTTTTTCCGGGTCGTACCAGCCAGCATCGTGCGAGATTAGAACCCGGTGCAGGCAGTCGTTTGCTTTGAGTGTGTGCAGCCAATTGGCATAGTTCTCAATATCGCCCCAGCCAATGCCGTCCAAACTGACCCATGCGCACATCTTGGCGGCTTGGGTGTAGGTATGTTTTTTCAGTTCATTTTGTGCGTGCACCCATACAAAAGCATCGGGTTGGATGCCCATTTTTTGCAAAACCGCTATTTGCCCAAAGGCAGCTACAGCAGGTCCGGTATGTGAGCAGATGGTCAAGCCCGTTTCGAGGTGCGCCAAGCCTGCAGCTGTGATGAGCTTGGTCTCCAACTCAGACAACTCGCCGCCATTCACGCCAATTTTCATAAACCCTGGCTTGATTCCAGTATTGTCAATGCCGTCCCTTGCCTCAACAATCCATCTTGCAGCAAGCTGTTCGGCGGTCTCCGTGAAGGCCCATTCGGGCAAAAATTTATAGCCAACTGCGCCATAGTAGCCCGTATTGGTGAGGATGTTTAGGCCAGTTTTTTCCGCCAGTATTTTAAAAAGCCGCACGTCTCTACCAATAAAATTGGGGGTACAATCCATAACTGTATTCACGCCTTGGGCCTTTACTTCCAATAAATAGGGCAATACCTTTTCCACGACTTTGTCTAAGTCCCAGCGGCTTGTGCTGATTTTGTCGGCACCGATAAAGTCCACCAGGAAATGCTCGTGCACGAGGCTAAGACCCATTTTTGAAGTAGCCAGCTTTCCGTTGATGGTGACCACATAAGGTTTACCGGGCTTGAGCAACATCAGACCGAAGCTTCCTTTTATAAAATTGCGTCGTGTTAGCATGATGGTAAAGAATGGGCTGAAAGTTACGGATCGACCCAGTTTTTTTTGAAACATAGCGTTTTGCTCGTCAAAGTTGGCCTTGACAGTCAGTACCTGTTTGCGAGCTGTTTATTATCAAACCTGCCGTCACGGCCCAAGGGGTGCTTGAATTACCCTTTTAAGCTAAACTTTTCAAAACCCCATATTGTAGAAAAGGTAATCAGCGATAAAAAGACGAATATCGAAAAGATTCCTGGAAATGGAAATGCGAATCAAGTCAAACCAACTTGGCCATCTTAGATTCTATCAACTTTTGCTCGGCAGGAAGTTGCGCAAGCTTCAACGCTTTCTCGTAACTGGCCCTTGCCCTATCGGCAGCCCCGTTCATTGCCCAAAAATCGCCATTTGCAGCATGGTAGAAATGGTTCTTTTCCAATCCTTCTAATTTCAACAGTGCTTCGATACCTGCCTTTGCACCCTCGGAATACCCCAAACTTATCGCCCGGTTCATCGCCACCACAGGCGATGGGTTTATTTTCAATAACAAATCATAGCAGTAAAAAATGGCCTTCCAGTTCGTTTGCTCAAAACTCGTAGAAGATACATGGTAAGAGGCAATGGCCGCTTCGAGGTGGTAATCACTAACGGCGTTTCCGATGGAAGCATCACGCAGGTGCATATAACCAAGCCCAATCAACCGCCGGTTCCAGCGGCTGCGGTCCTGGTTTTCGAGCAGGATGATTTCGCCCGATTCGTCCAGGCGGGCTGCAAACCGGGCAACGTGGAAGCACATGAGCGCTTGCAGCGCATGGGTCTTGGGCAAATGGGTATGTGGGTTGTTGGCCAACAGGTCGCCAAGGCGGAGCGCCACTTCACAGAGGTCGGGGCGTATGACAGCAGCCGTGGTGGCGGACTTGTAGCCCTCATTGAAGAGTAGGTAAACCGCTTGCAGCACGGCATCCAACCGGGGCAGCAACTGCTCCCCTATTGGTACTTCGAGCCGAAGGTTTTCTTCCCGAATTTTCTCCTTGGCCCGGTACAGCCGCTTCGCAACGGTATCTTCCGGCAGCAGCAAAGCGGCGGCAATCTCCCGGTTGTTAAGGCCGCAAAGGCTGCGCAGCATCAATGACAACTGCGACTCGGTGGGGATGGCCGGATGACAGCAGGCGAACATCATGCGAAGCTGGGCGTCCTCGATTTCGGCATCATGGAAAAAAGCGTCCATCCACTGCGTTGGCGCTGCATTTTGAAGGTTTTGCTGCGCAAAATTAGGGGCGATGTTGTCCCTGAAATTGCGCTCCCGGCGCAAAAAATCAATGGTTTTGTTCTTCGCCGTGCGGTATAACCAGGCCCGTGGGTCGTCGGGCATGCCCTTTAGCTTCCAGTTTTCGACGGCGGAAAGCAGGGTCTCCTGCACGATGTCCTCGGCGACCTCGACCTGTGCCAAGCCGAACAATTTGACCAAAACGGCAAGCATCTTTCCCGATTCGTGCCGGAAAAGATGCGTTGCTGTTTGATGGACTTTTTCGGATTCAGACATGGAAAACGGAGGACGGAATTGGGGAATTTGGAAACTGAAGGCTGACCTTGGGTATCCCGATTTCTCAATTCCTCAATTTTACTCGAAAACCTGAATCTGCCGAACCTCTACGATGCCTTCGTGGTCGTAAATAGGGCAGCCTTGTGACAGTTCGATGGCCTCCTCCTCACTGTCGGCCTGCAGCAAGAGATAGCCGCTGACCAGCTCTTTGCTCTCCACATAAGGCCCATCGGACACTACCCGCTTGGAGCCTGTGACGATTTTCCCGGTAGGCTGCAATGCTTCGGAACTTATGAACTTGCCCTGCGCAGCTATGCCTCCAATCCAGGTGTTCCATTTCTCAAGCTCGGCCTGCATCTCCGTTGGAGACATATTGGCATACATTTCTTCGAGATTGGATTGATTGCGGAACAACAACATGTACTTTTCCATTGAATAAAGATTTTGATGGTGAAAAAAATTGATGGTCGTGCTTCAATACAAAACACAGGCTGCTGACGAATGGGCTGCACCAAATCGGACAAGCAGGTTAAAGTTTTTTTGAAAAAAAACTAACCCGCCCATTCCATGCCTTTCCTCAACAAGGCCAATGACTCCTCCTCCCGGCTCCCTATTTCCGGTTTTTGGTTGTAATGCCATTTCGCCAGCGGCGGCATGGACATCAGGATAGACTCCGTGCGGCCACCGGTGTCGAGGCCGAACTTGGTGCCTTTGTCCCAAAGTAAATTGAACTCTACGTACCGGCCCCGGCGCACGGCCTGCCATTCCAGCTCCCTTTTACCAAAAGCTAAGTCCTTTTTTTTCAATGCAATATGTGCGTAAATAGACGAAAAGGCATTGCCTACATCCTGTACGAAATGAAAAAGTTGCTGCTTAGTCATTCCCCTTTTTTCATCCAATCGGTCGAAGAAGATGCCGCCGATGCCCCTCGTCTCTTGGCGGTGTTTTAGGTAAAAATAGTCATCTGCCCAGCGTTTGAATTCTGGGTAAAAATTGGGATGGTGCCCATCGCAAACCTGCTTCAATTGCTGATGGAAATACCGGGCATCTTCTGGCACGACATAGATAGGCGTGAGGTCAATGCCGCCGCCGAACCAGAAGAAGTTTGGGAAATTCTTGATTTCAAAATACCGCACGTTCATGTGCACTATGGGTACCATCGGGCTGCGAGGGTGAAGCACGATGCTGACGCCCGTTGCGAAGAATTCGGTAGCCGAAGGGAGCGCAAGTACTTGCGCAATTTTTTCGGGAAGTTGGCCATCCACGGCACTGAAGTTCACCCCACCCTTTTCGATGACAGCACCTTCAATGGCCCTGCTTCTGCCACCACCTCCACCTACCCGTTCCCAAGTGTCTTCTTGAAATTGGCCGCTGCCATCCAGCGTCTCCAAATCGGAACAGATTCGGTCCTGCAACCCCCGAAACCAATCAGCGATACCTGTTTTTGTCAATTTTTTTGATTCCATTTCTTTGATTTCAACGTAAAATTGAGCAAACCAACCCAATATTCAAGTCAGCGCAAAAATCCTTGCAAAATGCTGACAATCATTGGGTTTTCTAAACGCCAATTTCAGCTATAAAAAAAGGGCATTGCAGTAGCAATGCCCTTGTGGTGTGAATTATGTAAATAGTTATTGTTTTAAAAATTTATCCCTTTGCATTGTCTGCCCATCCTTTTCATAGGATATGAGGTAAAGCCCCGATGGCAAACCGTTGACGTTTAGCTTGACATCGCCTTTTCGCCCTCGCTCAATTTCACCGATGGTCACGCCATTCAGGGTAAACAATTTGATGGTACCACCCTCCGAATCGGCATCGAGGAACTCGACCATTATCCACTCATAAGCGGGCGTGGGGTAAAGCGTAAAATATGCACCTATTTTAGCAATATCATGTACGCCCGAAGTTTGCTGAGTCGTATCATTTGGAGGGTTGATGACCGTGGTATCACCACCACCGCCTTGCGTCGTGTCAATCACTGTGGTATCGCCACCACCGCCTTGCGTAGTGTCAATCACAGTGGTGTCACCACCCCCCTGCGTGGTGTCAATAGGTGGGTTGATGACGGTGGTATCTTGTGGTTCCTCCTCGCAAATGATTGAAGTACCAGTATAGTTGCCAGAATAAGTATAAAGGCCAAGTGGCTGCACCCCAAAATCAAGCACGGTCAGTTCATTCCCTGGGTTGGAATTGGCGGAGTTGGGCAGTTGGTCGAAAGGGTCAACGCCGTTTTCCAAGAGTATTGGCGTAAAGATGGAGCCGTTCAGCTTAAAGCTGAAGAGCAGCGTTTCTGAGTCGGGTTGGAAAATGATTTGTGGATTGTCAACAAGAAAACCCATGGAGACGTAGGTGAACCCCATTGCTTCACTGGGATTGGCTATTGTTGCGTTCTGGGACCAGGTGCCAGCATGGCTGGCAAAATTGGACACCGTAGCACCAGCCTGTAACTTAAGTGTCACTTGGCCTGAACCAGTGATTGTGTTTCCACTGGGCATGATGTTCTCACAGACCCTGGTATAAACACCATAAGAACCAGTTTCGCCTGGTATGGCTCCAACTTTAAGATTGATTTGAGCAGATAAAAGGAAAGGTATGCCCCAGAAAATGGCATAGAGGCAGAGATGTAGAACTTTGTTCATTAGTTTAAGTTTTTGTTTCCTACTTGATGTGACGGGAAGATGGGCTGGGAAGCAATTTACCTTGTCAATGTTCGTGCCATTTTCACCAATTGACAGGTTGATGGTCCAACCCGGCAAAATTATCATTGGTTCAATGGCAATATTTTTCAAAAAAAATGATAAATATTTTGTAGAATAAAAAATGGTAATACCCCGTTTTTGGTAAATTATTTTTTACAAAAAAGCATATTTCCAAAATTCTTGCAATTTTTTATACATCAAAGCACATTCTGCCCAAAAAAAATCTTATTGTAATCAATTGAAATTCAACAAGATAGCTTGACGATTAAAAAAACCTGCTTACCTTTGCGCCGCAAATTAAAAATTGCCCTTTTTGACCGTTAAAGTAACAAAAACGGCTCGGCTGCAAACATTTCTGACAAGCACCACATAACAGCAGCAGACACATGACCAATCTCGGCCAAAGCACCTGCTGAATAAGACCTTTCAAATTAGCTACTACTACCATTTTTCACAAATCATTATTACTTATGTCAACCATGTTGAAAAAAGACTATTCCAAGACTAAACCTGTTTGCAAGGTTACCTTTACCCTGCCGCTCGAAGCTGCCCAAGGCGGTAAAGAAGTGCGCATTCTCGGCGACTTCAACGAGTGGAGCTGGGAAAAAGGCTACAAAATGAAATCGGGCAAAAACGATTTCACGACCGAAGTTGAATTGGCATCCGGTTCTGAGTACCAGTTCCGCTACCTGATTGACAACCATATCTGGGAAAACGACTGGAACGCTGACAACTACCTTCCAAATCCATTTGGCGTTTACAACTCTGTACTCTCCCTGCGTGAAGTAGCTGCAGTTGCAACTGCGAAAGCCGCTGCCGCCAAAGCTGCACCAGCACCGAAAGCCACTGCCATCAAGGCTGAGGCTAAACCTGCTGCACCTAAAGCTGCTGCAAAACCTGCAGTTAAAGTTGCTGCACCTAAAGCTGAAGCAAAGCCCGTTGTAACTAAAACTGCTCCAAAACCTGCCGTTAAAACTACTGCTCCAAAAGCCACTGTCGCACCTAAAGCTGCTGTAAAACCTGCTGCTGCTAAAGCTGCTGTCGCTGATGACCTGACCAAAATCGAGGGCGTAGGCCCGAAAATCGCTGACCTGCTGAATGCTGCTAGCATCGTTACTTTTAAGGACCTCGCAGCTGCCAAAGTTGCAACCGTGAAAAGCATCCTCGATGCTGCTGGCAAGCGCTTCCAGATGCACGACCCAGCCACTTGGGCTGACCAATCAAAACTTGCCGCAAACGGCGAGTGGGAAAAATTGGCAAAACTTCAGGACGCCCTGAAAGGCGGCAAGAAGTAATCATCTGCCCATCCGCATTTCCAAGATAGGCCACACAAAGTTGGCTACACCGACGGCACCTCCCACGAGGTGCCGTTTTTTGTTTTAAAAAAAACTTTGCAATACCTTCGAGCCGTTATCGTAGCAGCAAATAGCAAGAACAATGGAGGCAATCACCTTTACTTCCTCACTCGGAAACTTCAACACAACACTTTGGACCTTTCATATCGTTGTGTTGGAACACCTCGCCAAGCCATTTTTGGATGGCAATGACCGCCGGGTCGTGTGCAAATTGAACGATAGTATAGAATTTCAATGCGCCCTCATGCATAAAGGTGACGGCCATTATTTCATCAACATCAACAAAAAAATAAGGGACAAGCTAAAGCTGCAACTCGGCTCAACAGTGGAGGTGATGCTCCGCAAGGACGAGAGCGAGTACGGCCTGCCCATGCCGGAGGAACTCTCAGAGGTGCTTCAACAGGACGAAGATGGCAACCAATATTTTCATGCTTTGACGGCAGGCAAACAGCGCACCCTGCTTTACATAGCTGGCCAGCCGAAGACATCCGACGTGCGCCTGAAACGTGCCATAGTGCTGGTAGAACACCTAAAGGCAAACAAAGGCAAAATTGACTTCAAGCAATTGAGCCTCGACTTAAAGGAGGCAAACCGCACAGGATTTTAGATGAAATTTTCCGTTTGAATACATTCATTTTTTTTGCGCCAGATACCTACCTTTGCAACCGTTTTCAAAAAAAAATGGCTACCGGGACGACAGGCGCTCCCTTCAATCCTTTTAGCCTTCAATCCATCAATCCTTCGAAATGGGAAGAGCATTTGAATATCGCAAAGCCACGAAAATGAAGCGCTGGGCAGGCATGGCCAAGGCGTTCACAAGGGTGGGCAGGCAGATAGCCCTCGCCGTGAAGTCCGGTGGCGGCGACGCCAATTACAACCCCCGTCTGCGCCTCGCCATCCAAAATGCCAAGGCGGCCAACATGCCCAAGGCTAACGTGGACAACGCCATCAAAAAGGCAACCTCCAAGGACTCTGAAAACTACGAAGAGGTCATCTATGAAGGCTATGCCCCACATGGCATTGCTGTATTGGTAGAAACAGCTACCGACAACCCTACCCGTACCGTGGCCAACGTCCGGCACGTGTTCTCGAAATACGGCGGCTCGCTCGGCACATCGGGTTCGGTAAGCTATATGTTTGCGCACAAGGCCATTTTTGCCATCAGCAAAAGCGCCGTAGCCGACCGTGACGAGTTCGAGTTGGAAATGATTGACGCTGGCCTTGAGGAAATCAGGGAAGAGGAAGACCAGTATTTGCTCTCGGCAGCCTTTAGCGATTTTGGCACCTTGAACAAGGCGTTGGAGGACAGGGGCATCGAAATTCAGGAATCGAAATTCGAGCGGGAGCCTGCCATGATGAAAAAACTAACCGATGAAGAAGTGGAAGACGTCATCAAATTAATAGAAAAAATGGAAGAGGACGACGACGTCCAAAACGTTTTCCATACGATGGACATGTCTGAGTAGTGCTTGAATTACCTACTTAAATCAGAAAATTCACTACAATTTAGAGAGGACAAGGTTCCAAAGCTTTTCATATGGAATCACCTCCAATTCGTTCAAGAGTCCCCGATAAAAGAATGGGCGAGCTACCAGTGCGTTGTAGTATTTTTCAATATTGACGAGTTCGTTCAGCTTGAAATTGGCCTTAAGCACTTGGTGCATAAGCCTTACGAACTGCGACATTCGATAGCTCTCAGAATTATCAAAGTAATGCTTGCCCACCGAACGCAGCGAGTCAATGGCCTCGGCAGCTTCTGGCATTGATTTTTTGTCCAAATGAAACAAAATCTGCCCAGTAAGCATGTGAACGGTAAGCACTTTCAGCTCTTTTGGATAGCTGAAACCCTCATCGAGGAAGCGGGAAAGCTTGAAGTTTTTGCCTAATTGCTCCTTCAATGCTTCAATCTGCCCAGGCTGTTTTTCAATGAAATAATTGAGATAGACTTCGTAAACCCGCCATTTTTCCCTTAATTCTATGTCCAATTTCTTGAACTTCGGGTAGGCCTTTGCCCTTAAGAACACCGCCGTGCCGTGGATAAAGTTCTCGGTGTGCAGCGCAGTCAGCAGGTAGTATTCCATGAAATTGAACCAAACGCTGCTGCCTTCTTCAAAGAGTTGCAAGCTGCGCTCCGCAATGATTTTACCGTTCCTGAAATCCTGTAAATGCAGGTGGCCGCTCATTTTCTTCAATTGAAAAGTGGCCAATTTATCTTCCTGCAAATAGTTGGGGTTTTTGTCAATGTACTGCTCTGCTTGTTGACAAATCAGCAACATTGAATTGAAATCCTGTTGCAATTCATAATGATAAGTCCAAACCAAGAACATGTTATATGATACCACGGGCGAATCGTGCACCTCCGAAAGGCTGACCAAGGCATCGCAGTAGGCCTGCATTTGATCGGTAATGCCCCGCAACTCTTCCACAGATTTCAAGTAGTTCATTATCACCCTTTGGTAAAGCTCCTCGGCCCGCAATTCTGCGGTCAACACTTCTGAATACTGCTTGATATAGCCATCGTAGTCCTCAAACTCTCTTTCATTGG
Source organism: Saprospiraceae bacterium (assembly GCA_031426435.1). Lineage (GTDB taxonomy): Bacteria > Bacteroidota > Bacteroidia > Chitinophagales > Saprospiraceae > UBA6168. The sequence continues at coordinate 32,775 of JANPLH010000424.1, forward strand.
CATGATCGGCAGCCACCTGCCTCAGTATCCGGCAGCAATTGAGAATAATATCCGAAAACTTGTACTTTAAGGCGACGAGCAACACCTGCCTGGCCATCTCCTCCCCAGCATAATGGGCTTCATTGGTCATAAGGATTTTAACCAAAGTCCAATCACGGTGGGCGCTAAAATTGGAACGGTCATAGCCCGACGAACTGGGCATGTTTTGGTCAATAAAGAACAAAGTGTTCAACAAACGCTTGCGGAAACGTGATTTGAGCTGGCGGTACTTATCGTCGGTGGGGCTGCATTTATATAGGAATGACGCAGCGTCCCGATCGTTCTTAAAACGGTCAGCCATCAGCGCATTGTAAAACTCGGTGAACTTGCTGTTCTTGTTGTCAATCGAGGCGCTATCAAAGATTTCAATTTTGCGAACCTTCTTTTTTGAAATGATTCGGGAAACTTCCAGCAGATTCTTCATTGGTTCAAAAGTTTTGTTTAGTCAGGAAGTCTGTCATTGTTTAGTTTGGGTCGTTTGATTGAGATTTTGTGATTTTGTATATAGTCAAAAACTGTTCCGAATCTCATTTTACCCTGTCACAACCGAATTTCATAAATCATTGATATACAAATCATTCAGAGAAATTTTGAAGTAAAAATCATTTTTTTATACTGAAAATTCCAGTTTATTATCACTTCTCTCAAGGTTCTATAGCAGGTACTGGCCGAACCTCAAAACGTTCATCGAAATGCCTCTTCCGAATTAATGCCTAACTTCGTCCTACTCCCGTCCAATTGGCGGAAAAACGTATCATGTTAAATAATCACCAAATTTACCGCCGCTTCTTGCTCGGCATTTTCGTTGCGCTTGCCTTTCAGTTGCCTGCTCAAGCCGATTTCCAGCTCATGGCCATTGCCTACGACTCGCACGTGGAACTGAAATGGCCTGTGCCAACAGGCACCAACCCATTTTCCTATAAAATCTGGCGCTCCAACAACAACGGCCAAACTTTTACGCAAGTAAAAATCATCTTCCCGACCGATTATCTCGACTTTACAGGCTTTCCCGCCACTACACCAGAAACTTACCAATACTACGTGGACGCCCTTGGCAGCAGCGGTGTGCTCGCCACTTCCGATACGGTGGCCGTCACCGTGGCTCCTTTCAGCGACGAAGCCCTGATGGAAATGGTGCAGCGCTACACCTTCCGCTATTTTTGGGACTTTGGCCACCCCGTGAGCGGCCTGGCAAGGGAGCGGAATACCAGCGCCGATGTAGTGACTTCCGGCGGTACCGGCTTTGGCATCATGGCCATGCTCGTGGCGGTGGAGCGGGGCTTCATCACCCGCCAAGAAGGGATGGACAGGCTGCTCACCATGACTAATTTTCTGGAAAATGCCGACCGCTTTCATGGTGCTTTTCCGCATTGGCTGAACGGGGCAACTGGAGCCGTCGTCCCATTCAGCCAATACGACAATGGCGGCGACCTCGTCGAGACGGCCTTCCTCATGCAGGGGCTGCTCTGCGCTCGGCAGTATTTTGATGAAAATAACGCCTCGGAACAGGCGCTAAGGGACAAAATCACGGGGCTTTGGGAGGCCGTGGAATGGGATTGGTACCGCAAGAGCAGCTCGAATGTACTTTATTGGCACTGGTCGCCTAACTTCGGCTGGCAGATGAACTTTCAGATTCGGGGCTACAACGAGGCCCTCATCGTCTACCTATTGGCCATCGCCTCTCCGACCCACCCTGTTCCCGCAAGCCTCTGGCAATCGGGCTGGGCAGGTTCGGGCTATGTGAACGGCCAAACCTACTACGGCTACAAGCTCGACGTTGGGCCACCCCGGGGCGGGCCGCTATTCTTTGCCCATTATTCCTATATGGGCTTCGACCCACGGGGCATCAAGGACGCCTACACCAACTACTATATCCACAACAAGCACCATTCACTGGTGAACCGGGCCTATTGCATCGCAAACCCAGAAGGCCACGAGGGCTACTCCGGTGAGTGCTGGGGCCTTACCGCCAGCGACGACCCGCTGGTAGGCTACCTCGCCCACGAACCCAGTGGTGCACAGGACAACGGTACCATCACGCCCACGGCGGCGCTTTCGTCCATGCCATATTCACCGACCGAAAGCCTGGCGGCGCTCAAGCATTTTTACCGGGTGTATGGCGAAAAGCTTTGGGGCAAAATGGGCTTTTTCGATGCCTTCAACCTCGACTTGGACTGGTTCGCCACCAGTACGCTCGCCATTGACCAAGGCCCCATCATTTGCATGATAGAGAACTACCGCAGTGGGCTGCTTTGGGAGCTTTTCATGGCAAACCCAGAGATACAGCCCGCCCTCGATGCCATCGGTTTTGTGGAGGATTTGACGCCTGTGACAGAACCGACTGGGGAAAACAAGCTCGACGTTTTGGTCTTCCCGAACCCTGCCAACGATGCACTTACGGTGGAATTTGTTTTGGAAAAAACACAGCCTGTTTCTATTGATTTATTCAATGCACAAGGGGTTTTGCTGCGCATTGTTTTCGATGAAAAAATGCAGGCTGCCGGGCTGTTCAGCGAACTGGTAGCAATAGGTGATTTGCCCGCAGGGCTTTATTTTTTAAGGGTAAGCAATGATGGCAAAACGAGAATGCTGCGCTTTGCGAAGCAATAAAAAGGCAATAAAAAAGGGGCGCAGCTTTTGGCCACGCCCCTTTTTTATTGCATCGAAAATGATTTCCGAACTTCCATACTAATACCCTGGATTCTGCTCTAACAGCCCGCCACTCAGGTCAATATGCTTTTGCGGAATGGGGAACACCTCATGCTTGCCATCCACGAAGTTCTTCCCATGTGCCCGAAGCACCTCACCAGCCCGGCCAGTGCGCACGAGGTCAAAGAAGCGGTCGTGTTCCATCGCCATTTCCACCCGACGCTCCCTGCGGATGGCTTCACGTAGCTCGCCCTGGGAGGAGGCAGAGGTATCGCCAAGACCAGCCCGATTGCGGATTTGGTTGAGCGCTGTAACGGCATCGCTTGTTTGGCCCAACTCATTGGCAGCTTCCGCTTTTATAAGCATAATCTCACCATAACGCAGGATGCGGATATTTTTGCCAGACGACCAGGAATCGTAATTGGACTCCTGATTCTGGCTGACGTAGGCTTTGTAATTGTACTTAGGATTGGAAGCGGATTCTACCACGGCACCGTCCCATAGCGTTTGGCCGACATAATACATCGTGGCAGCCTTGCGCACGTCACCCGCCTCGAAGGCAGCTTCGAGGTCGTCGGTGGGGGTATTGAAGCCCCAGCCATTGAAGCCGCCAGTGACAGGCCCCCTTGCGCCCTGCGTCACGAAATAGCCGCCAATGCCCCAGCCTTCTGCGCCGTTTTGGCCTTCGACTTCAAACAGCGACTCGATGCCGTCTTCGTGCGATTGCCGCCAAATCAGGGAGAAATCAGGCTCCAAATCGTATTCTCCAGAGTTGATGACGTCGTTGGCGGCAGCAAGGCTTTCGCTCCATTTGCCTTGGTACAGGTACACTTTTGCGAGCAGGCCTTGCGCAGCCCCCTTTGTGGCACGGCCAAGGTCTTTGGCTTCATACTCGCTTTTCAACGGCAGCTTTGCGGCGGCATCAATCAGGTCTTCCACAATCAGCGCATAGATTTCGGATGCTGGTGCGCCTGAGTAATCCTTGTAAATCTGGTCGGCTTCTTCTCCAGTGTAAACCCGTGCGATTTTAGGGATTTTGCCAAAGCTACGCACCAAGTTGAAATAGAAATAGGCCCTCAAAAACTTGGCCTCGCCAACCAGCCGACTTGCCAAAGCAGGGTCAAGCCCTGTGAAATTCGGGATGTTGGCAATGGCTTGGTTGCAGCGTCCAATGCCCGTGTAGTTGGCTTCCCAAACCTCCAGCGGGGAGAGGCTGGTAGGTGTGTAGCTGAGTGCGTCCATCTGGTCTTTGTCAGCACCAAGGTCACCGGGGTCGCTGCCTTTGTCGGCATCGTCGGAGGTGATGCTGCTCATGCCTATCCAGGAGAAGACGTGCTGGCCCCACTGGATGGTCCAGTTGTAACAGGAGTTGACGAACTTTTCGGCATTGGTTTCATCGAGGAACGTCGAATCGGTTTGAATCAAGGTGTTCTCGGGCGCTGGTGAAAGCCAGTCCCCTTTGCACCCAGAGCCGATGGCAGTGAGGGCAACAAGCGCAATTGCGATGATAGGAAAAAATAGATTTTTCATGATTGATATTTTATGGCAGGCATTTTTTTTGATAAAAATACCGCCCGCTTTTCTTTATTATTTGATTTAAAATATAAGGTAGACGATTTAAGATTTTGGATTTATCTGGGCCGTGCAAATTAGCAAAACACCAATATTTTAAATACTTTCCGGACTGTTCAATCTTAAATATTAAATCGTCTATGTTAAATCTTAAATCAAAACCCAATTAATTAAAGTCAACGTTTACCCCCACCATATAAGTGGCTAATGAAGGATAAACGCCTAATTCGATACCACTGTTCAATGCGCTGGAACCGGGTAGCTCAGGCGTAAAACCAGAGAACTTCTTCTTGATGATAGGGTTCTGCGCCGAGACGAAAAACCTTGCCTTGCCAATGCTCGCCCTGTCTGTGATGCCCGTGGGCAGGGTGTAGCCCAAGGTCACGTTGTTGATGCGGAAGAAATTGCCAGACTCCACAAAATAGCTCGAAGGCTTGGGAATGTTGTTGGAAGCACGAGGCTCTTTGGTGTCCCGGTTGTCGGGCGTCCAACGGCCTTCACGGGCGGCTTCCACGCTGTCGTTGCCGAAGCGCACACCTTTTTTGCCGTTATAGACCTTGTTGCCCGCATTGCCATAGCAATCAATCGTGAAATCAAAGCTCTTGTAATTCACGCCACCGCTGACGCCATAAAATACTTTAGGCTGGTAGGAGCCGAGGAAGACCCGGTCTCTTTCATCCAAAACGCCGTCACCATTGGTATCCTTGTAACGGAAATCGCCGGGCAGCGTGCCCGTGAAATGCGGTGAATCGTTGATGGAGGCTAGGTCTTGGTAGAGGCCATCCGTTTCATACACCCAAAAGCTGCCGATAGGTTGACCTACGACAGTAGATGTGGTGACTTCGCCATTGCCGAGGCCGCCGTCTTTCAGGTCAATGCCGCCCTTTACGGCTTCCACGTTGTTCTTGTTGAAGGTAGCGTTGAAGCTAAAGCGGTAGCCAAAGTCGGGTGTCGAGAACTCGTTCCATTTCAGGCCAAGCTCTATGCCCTTGTTGCGCACGTCGGCGGCACGGCTGAGGATGCCATCTGGGTCAACCACGGCGGGGGTTGGCACCCGGATATAGGCATTGGTCAGTTTGTTGTAATAGGAAATCTCGCCTGTCAGGTTTTTTGCGAAGCCAAACTCCAAGCCAGCATCAAAGGAAGTGGTTTCCTCCCAAGTGGCGGAGGCGTCCTTCAACTGGTTGATGGTGATGCCGGCCACCAGCCCGTTGGGAAAGCCATAAGGGTCGGTCTGCGATACGGATAGCAATTGCGCCAGCTCGTTGTTCACGAGGCGGGAAATATTGTCATTGCCCAGCAAAGCATAGCCCGCCCTTAATTTCAGGTAATCGAGGACATTTACATCCTTCAAAAAGCTTTCTTCGGAAACAATCCACGAAGCACCTGCGGAATAGAATGTGCCCCATTGCTCCGCATCAGGGAAGGCGCTGGAACCGTCACGGCGGATGGTACCGCTCAGGTTGTACTTGCCCAGGAAGCCGAGGTTGACACGGCCAAACCAGCTTTCCCGGCGAAGTTGGAAGCCACCGTGGCCGGGCACGGTCACTGTAGCTGGGTCGCCTTGGCCGATGTACCAAAGGTTGCGGTCAGCTGGTACATCCTGTACCCTTATGACGTGGGAACTGCCTTTGTCACGCTCTGCCGAGTGGCCACCCAAGAGTTCCAAAGTATGGTTGTCGCCAAACTGCTTGGAGTACCGGAGGGTTTGGTCCCATATCCAATAGAACTGGTTGTAGTTGTCGAGCCGCAGCTCCGATATGGGATTGTTGTAAATGCCATAGCTGTACACGCCGTTGTAGTTGGTATTGTCGCCAACGGTCTTGTCGTATCCCCAGGAAGAACGGAAAGTAAGCCCCTGAAACAGGTCTGCCTCGCCGTAGAAACTGCCCTGCAAACGGTTGCCTTTGCTGAAATTATTGGCTAATTCAAGCGTGGCCAATGGGTTCGCAACGCTGAGGCCGTTCACATAACCGTAATTTCCGTAGGCAGTAATGACCGGGGCGGTAGCGCCCATGCGATAGGCATCCGTGAATGCGCCGGACGACTTGTTGTTGCTCTTGGTAAGGTTGGCGTTCAGCACATTGCCCAAGCGGAGGAACTTGAAGGGCTTGTACTCGTTGTTGGCTCGGAGCGTCACCCGCTCGAACTCGGCTCCACGCAGTACGCCTTCGTCGCTAAAATAGCCAGCGCTGAAGAGGTAGGAAAGGTTTGGCGAGCCGCCACTGATGCTCAGATTGTAGCTCTGCACCACGCCCTGTTGACTGATTTCATCGAACCAGTCGGTGTCGTACTTCAGGGTGTCCAAATCGAACAATGGGTCGAGGCCCTCGTAGGCCCTTGCCTCGTTGGTGTACTCGGCATAGAACTGGGCGTCGGCCATGTCCACCACGTTGATGAGTTGGCGGAAGCCCCGGTAAGTGTCCAAGCTGACGGACATCTTGCCCTCCTTGCCCCGCTTGGTGGTGATGAGGATGACGCCGTTTGCGGCACGGGTACCGTAAATTGCGGCAGCTCCATCCTTGAGCACGTCAATGGAAAAAATGTCGGCGGAGTTGATGTTGGTGATATTGTCCGTGATGACGCCGTCCACCACATAGAGTGGGTTTTCGTTGGTCAGCACGGTGTTGATGCCCCGGATTTGCACCCGTGGCTGCGTGCCAGGCTCGCCGGAACCAATGACCTGGATGCCCGCCGCAAGCCCTTGAACACCCTGAACGGCGGTGAGCAACGGCTGCTTTTTCAGGTCGTCGCCCTTCACTTGGGAGATGGCGCCCGTGACCTGCTTTTTGGTCAAGGTGCCGTAACCCACTACGACAACCTGCTCCAATTGGAGGGCGGATTCCTGCATCACCACGTCAATGACCCCTCGGCCACCGACTGCCACTTCTTGGCTCTCGTAGCCCGTGAAGCTGAAGATAAGCGTTGCATTTTCGTCAACTTGGAGTGAGTAGGTGCCATCCACATCAGTGACGGTACCGAGGGTTTCTTGCCCCTTCACAAAAACACTGGCACCAATAAGGGTCTCCCCCTTGGAATCCCGTACTATGCCAGATACGGTAATGGGTGCCATCGGGTCGAAAACACCGGGGCCGGCAAAAGCCTTGGTGGTAAAAGTGCAGAGCAGCACAAGCATCAATTGTACCGAAAACAGCAGTTTTATAGCTGCGGCCTGGCGTCGAGAAGTTGAAGAGTAAGTGAATTTTTGCATAGTTTAAGAATTGCTTTTTGACAATTTTGAGATAAAGAATAACCAAGTGGTTATAGAGCTAATAGTCTTCGATCGAAAGAAATAGGTAGGAATAGTATGAAATTCAGTCATCCTTATACTGAAACGCAAAACAAGGCAATATTGCTGACAACAAGGTGCAATATTGACCAAGATTTATAACAAAGGGCATTGGTCTGGAAATGAACTTGCCACAGCCGGACAGCTTTTTGAGGATAATTGCGTTTGTCAAAGATAAAGGTCGCCAGCATTTCAAGAATCAAGGGAGAAGGAGAATGAAGTGCAGCAATTGGCCAAAAACCAAGATTGCGCAAAATCATTGAAATAAGCAATCAAACGTTTTCAATTTGAACATCTCTTAGGGCGTAGAACATCTATCTTTGCGGATAGTAATTTTTGCCGGGCTGCCCTGCCGTGGCCTTCAACCTCAAAAACATTAAGAAATGACCTCCTCCTGCCTTTTGAAAAATAGGAAAGAGGCATGTAACCAATTTATTCTTTCACAATTGTAAATCTTTGAATTCATGAAAAATCTATTAAAGAATGCTGCACTTTTGCTATTAGTGGCAGCTATGGGCACCGTCTATTCCTGCAAGGACGAAAATAACGACCCAACTGTGGTTGCAGGCTTTACTTACGCAGTGGATGCAAGCGATCCCTTGAAGGTGAACTTCACCAGCACATCCACCGATGCCATCGAATTGTCCTGGAATTTTGGGGATGGCTCTGCGCTATCGAGTGATACGAACCCAAGCCATACTTATGCCGCAGGCGGCGAGTACACCGTAACCTTGACTGCCACCGACAAAAACGGCAAAGATGAAGCAGTGTCTTCACAAAAAGTGACCGTCAGTGCCCCAGTTCCAGTCTCCTTGACCTTGGAAGGCGGAGCTTGGAAAATCCGCAAGGCTGAATCATCAATTTATGTAGGACCTGGGCTTAACGACCCTAGTTGGTACATTGTCCCATTGGCTCACCTTAATGGTGCCGATGCTGACCCAACAAACAACTGGTCTTGCATGATGAACGACGAGTTCATTTTCAATGCAGACGGCACGATGGAATACAAGACCAATGGCGATGCACGCAACGACAACGGCATCTTTGGAAGCCCCAATGGATGCGTTACCGATGCTGAGATTGAAGCAAGCATTAGCCCAGAATTCGGCTCAGGCACACACACCTACGAGGTGGTTCCAGCGAGTGTTTCTCCTTCCGGCAACGAACTCATCATCTTGACCAATGGCCCTGACCGGGCTGCTTTCATAGGCTTCAACAAGGGCTACTACGGTGGTGAGAACAATGGCACTTCTGCCAATGGTGGCAACAATACCAACCAGTACGAAATCATCAGTATCGAAGAAGTCAATGGCAAAGCCCAAATGACAGTTTCCGTGGACATCAGTGCTGCCCATGACGGTTCAGCTGCTTGGACGATGGTTTTGGTTCGTTAATAAAATTCATGCCCCTCACGGGCATGCTCGTCAAATCACAACTTTGGTCATTAATCAATGAAATGCCGAAGTAATAAATAGGATAAAAGAAACGGGAAGGTGGGAGGTTTTCCACTTTCCCGTATTTTGTTAAATACCACGTAGTCAGGGTTTTACATGCCGTCTTGAACATTGCCCTCGATAATTTCAGTACTCCACAGACTTGCCATTCATTTTTCTTAAATTCATACTCATGAAATATATAATCACCACCCTTTTGCTGCTCGCAGTGTGTGTGGCATTCAGCCAAAAAGCCACTGTCTACACCACCGCTGAAAACACCAAGCACCGCCTGGCGAAAACAGAGGAACTAACCCTTGTGCCCTTCGGCCAACCGTTTGAAACCCAGCCCTGCGTTTTCGTTGACCCTTCGGAATCGTTCCAGACCTTCCTCGGCATCGGTGGGGCGCTGACGGATGCCTCAGCTGAAACCTTTGCGAAGCTGCCCGCCGACAAGCAAAAGGAGTTGTTGACGGCCTATTTCGACAAGGAGAAAGGCATTGGCTATACCCTTGCCCGCACGAACATCAACAGTTGCGACTTTTCCAGCGACATGTACACCTACGTTGCCGAAGGCGATAAAGACCTGAAATCGTTCAACATCGCACATGATGAGAAGTACAAAATTCCGTTCATCAAGCGGGCGATGGACGTGGCTGGCCATTTGGATTTCTATGTAAGCCCGTGGAGCCCGCCAGCTTGGATGAAGGACAACAACGACATGCTGCAAGGAGGCCATTTGAAGCCGGAGTTTTACGCTGCTTGGGCGAACTACTATGTGCGTTTTATCCAAGAATATGAAAAAAGGGGCATCCCGGTCTGGGGCCTTTCCGTGCAGAATGAGCCGATGGCCAAACAGACTTGGGAATCCTGCATTTACACTGCCGAAGAGGAGCGTGATTTCATCAAAAAAAGCCTCGGCCCTACCCTGCAACGCAACGGTCTTGGCAGTAAAAAGCTCATCGCTTGGGACCACAACCGTGACCTGATTTACCAGCGGGCCAGCACCTACCTGCACGATCCCGAAGCGGCGAAGTACATCTGGGGCATCGGCTTCCATTGGTACGAAGACTGGAACGGTGGGCTGCAATTCGACAACGTGAAGCGGGTGGCCGAGT
>JANPLH010000425.1:0-9313 GCA_031426435.1 Saprospiraceae bacterium
CACCGGGCGCTCGGCCTGCTCAACGACCCAGCCTTTTTCGCTCCGTGGTATGACTGCCTCGCCGCCATCGCCGACAACGGGCGGGTGAACGGTATACTGACCGGAGCTTGCACCCGCATCCTTTTCGATAAAAAAATCCGCCCGGAAGCCGACACCGCCGACCGGATGAGCTATGCCCTCAGCCCCGCTACCCCGCCCCTCGAAGCCGCCCAGTGGCTCGAAGGTTTTCTACAAGGCAGCGGCTTGCTGCTGCTGCACAACAGTGTCTTGTGGAACCTCCTTGACGCCTGGGTGGACGGCATTGCCTACGAGCCTACTTTCCGGGAAACGCTGCCGATGTTGCGGCGCACTTTCTCCCGCTTCCCTGCGCCGGAGCGGGAGCGGATGCTGGGGCTGGCGAAGCAGGGGCAGGTGGTGGAACGGGAGGTGGAAGTGGTTGATTATGAGGAGGATAGGGCGGGGCGGGTGAAACATAGGGTGAGGAATTTGTTGTATGGTGAGTAGGGTCAAGCCGATATTTTGAATTCTTCACTTATACCAAAATCCCTACCTTCGCCCCTCACCGCCAGAACATACATGCCGGACAACTGTTAGTACCGAATTCACGGCAAATCCAGTATCCTTATTGTGTCTATCTGAATATAATTAGCCACAGCTCTATTCTTTAAACCTAAATCTGAATCCAATGGGAGCTAGTGCATGGAGGTATTTTACGCCTTACAAACAAGATGTTCAACAGGCTTTGTTTGAATTGCGGCAGAAAGAGTTTCAGGAAGGGCGGTATTATAAGCCTGGTGCTGATTTGCCTGAAACCTTTGAAGAATGGATGAAGCAACTTGACTTACCGCAAGAACAGGAGCAGCTATATAGAGCAGCCTTTGACGAATTGAAGGCTATGAGTAAACAAGTGCCCAGTTCTATAGAAGAACTCTTTGAACAGAATCAAGCGTCAGGCACTCATTCTATTCTTGATATTTTCAGCATTGACAACACAACAGATGAAGATGAGTCAGGCACAATATCAGAGGATGACTTAGTGCGTTTATTCGGTACTGGCAAACCCAATCACCAAATGGTAGAGGAAAAAGCAGATTTATTGCTGGATTTTCGGGGAAGATGGTTTTGTACTTATATTGTAGTTTACAAAGACAGCCAACCAGACGAGTTGTTTTTTACAGGCTATTCAGGTGACTAAATCGGAGGTATTCTTTTGCCCAATTCCCCCTACCTTTGCCCCTTACGCCAGAACATACATGCCGTAAAACTGTTAGTTCCAAATTCACGGCAAACCCAGTCTTTTTTCATGGCAAAGAAATCACAACCCGTAAACGGCATCACCAGTCACCAGTCACCAATCACCAATCACCAAGACGACGACGTCATCGAAATCATCGGTGCACGGGAGCACAACCTCAAGGACATCTCCCTGCGCATCCCCCGCAACAAGCTGGTGGTCATCACGGGCATCAGCGGCAGCGGAAAGTCGTCATTGGCCTTCGACACCATATACGCCGAGGGGCAGCGCCGCTATATGGAGACCTTCAACGCCTACGCCCGCCAGTTTTTGGGGGAAATGGAACGGCCCGACGTGGAGCAGATAACCGGCCTCAGCCCCGTCATTTCCATTGAGCAAAAGACCACCGGGCGCAACCCCCGCTCCACTGTGGGCACCATCACTGAGGTGTACGACTTCATGCGCTTGCTTTACGCCCGCATTGGCGAGGCGTACTCGCATATCTCCGGCAAAAAAATGGTGCGCTACACCGAGGAGCAGATGATGGACGAAATCATGGAGCAGTTCGATGGGCGGAAGGTGATGCTCCTCGCACCGCTTATCCGGGGGCGCAAGGGCCATTACCGGGAGCTTTTCGACCAGATGCGCAAACAAGGCTACACCAAGATGCGGGTGGACGGCGAGGTGCTCGACATCACCCCCGAAATGCAGGTGGACCGCTACAAAGTCCACGACATCGAACTCTTGGTGGATAAATTGAGCGTGGCCAACGAGCGCCGGGAACGCATCTCTGCTTCGATGCAAACGGCCTTGAAAATGGGCAACGGATTGATTTTCACCCTTGATATTGATTCAAATGAGGTAAAAACGTTCTCCAAACACCTCATGGACGCCGATAATAGCCTCAGCTACGAAGAACCCAACCCAAATTCGTTTTCCTTCAACTCGCCCTACGGCGCCTGCCCCAGTTGCAATGGCCTCGGCCAAATCAACGCCGTGGACATGGCCAAGGTCATCCCCGACGATACGAAGAGCATCAACGAGGAGGGCATCGTGCCCTTCGGCGAAGTGCGGGACAATTACACTTTCAAGCAGCTCAAGGAAATTGCGAAGCAATTCAAATTCACCTTCGACACGCCCATCAACAAAATTCCCAAAGAAGGCCTCGACACCATCCTTCATGGCGGCGGCGAGCCCATGAAACTGCCGTCCATCAGTAGCGACAACGAATGGGTTTTTAGCCTGGCGCAAGAGGGTTTGTTCAAACAACTCAAACGCTGGTACGAGGATACGGGTAGTGAGAAAATCAGGCAATGGGCCGAGGATTTCATGACCGTGGACACCTGCCCCACTTGCAACGGCCAGCGTCTCAAGGTCGAGAGCCTGCACTTCAAAATTGCGGAGCGAAACATCGCCGAACTGGCCGATATGGACATCCAGGCACTGGCCGAATGGCTGAACGAACTCGACAACAAGCTGACAGACAGGCAGTTGACCATTGGAAAAGATGTGCTGAAGGAAATCCGGTTGCGCATCGGCTTCCTGCTGCACGTCGGGTTGGACTATATCTCGCTCAACCGCACGGCCCGCACCCTAAGTGGTGGCGAGAGCCAACGGATTCGGCTCGCTACGCAAATCGGGTCGCAGCTCACGGGCATCACCTACATCCTCGACGAGCCAAGCATCGGGCTGCACCAGCGGGACAACCAGCGACTCATCACGGCCCTGCGGGAACTCGCCGACATCGGCAACACGGTGCTGGTAGTGGAGCACGACAAGGACATCATGCTCGCCGCCGACTACCTGATTGACCTTGGTCCCGGCGCTGGCAAGCATGGCGGGGAACTCGTGGGCGAGGGCATCCCCAGCAGTTTTTCAAAAATGAACACCCTCACTGCCGACTACCTGAACGGCAAGCGCCAAATCAAAATACCCGAAAAGCGGCGACCCGGCAACGGCCATTTCCTCGAACTGACAAAGACCACGGGACACAACCTGAAAAACGTGACGCTGCGCCTACCGCTCGGCACTTTCACTTGCGTAACGGGCGTGAGCGGCAGCGGCAAAAGCTCGCTTATCAACGAGACGCTATACCCGATTTTGCGGCAGCATTTTTACAAAAGCGTGCAGCGGCCCCTGGCTTTTGGGGAAATAAAAGGGCTGGAGCATTTGGACAAGGTCATCGAGATTGACCAGTCGCCGATTGGCCGCACGCCCCGCTCGAACCCGGCTACTTATACCAACCTTTTCAGCGAAATCCGCAACCTGTTCACGGGTTTGCCGGAGGCAAAAATCCGGGGCTATAAGGCCGGACGGTTCAGCTTCAACGTAAAGGGCGGCAGGTGCGAGACCTGTCAGGGCAGCGGTCAGCGGGTCATCGAGATGAACTTCCTGCCTGATGTTTACGTGGAATGCGAGACTTGCCTCGGCCGCCGCTACAACCGGGAGACGCTGGAGGTGCTTTACAAAGGCAAGAGCATCAACGACGTGCTGAACATGACGGTGGAGGAGGCGACCATTTTCTTTGAGCCAGTACCGAAAATCCACCGCAAGCTGAAAACGCTGAACGACGTTGGCCTCGGCTATATAACGCTCGGCCAACAGGCCACCACCCTCAGTGGCGGCGAGGCGCAGCGGGTGAAACTGGCGGAGGAACTCTCGAAAAAGGACACGGGCAACACGATGTACATCCTCGACGAACCTACCACGGGCCTGCATTTCGAGGACATCCGCCACCTGCTGCGGGTGCTGAACAAGCTGGTGGAAAAGGGCAACACCGTCCTCGTCATCGAGCACAACCTCGACGTGGTGAAGACGGCGGACTGGATTGTGGACATGGGCCCCGAAGGTGGTGGCCGTGGCGGCAAAATCGTGGTGGAAGGGACGCCGGAGACAGTGGCGAAGAAGAAGGGGAGCTTTACGGGGGAGTTTTTGAAAATGGAGTTGTAAACGATGTCCAAGATGAATAAAATAGCCGAAATAGCGCTGGAGATTGATTTGATAATCCAAGCAGCACTATTAATAGTAATTGTTCCTTGTGAAGTATTTGGGCTTATTACAGGCGAAATAGCATTTGGTGCTTTTTTTATGTTTTTTTTAGGTTTTTATCAGACAACAAGCGCCATTTTTTTAGCCATCTTGATGAAGGATATAAACCGTCTTTATTATTTTTTAGCTGCTGCATTAATAGTAATAATAGTATTCTCAATCAATATACCTTGGATTATGATAGCATTACCAATGATTATGGCTTTTTATTATTATTGGTATTGCTGGAGGTTTAATGAGGAGTACAAAATTAAAATTGAGCAACCATCAAAATCAAATCCATGAAATCACAAGACCAATCCACCCTGCTTTTCGCAGACGAAGTCCTCAACGGCGAAAAATTCAAAATTCTCAATTAGGCTTATTTAACCATCTGCCCAAACAACCCCACCTGCCCCCTCCCCCTTACCAAATTATGCCCCGCATATTTCACCTTATAATAAACATCCCCCACGATATAATCCCCAATAAACCGCACAGCCTGCATGAGCGTAAGCCAAGGGCCAGCCAGCGGTAGGACGTTGCGCTCGGCGGGGGTGAGGATGTCGCCCATTTGGGAAAGAAAGCCTTCCAACAAAGCATCATAAATCGGTTGCCGGAAATGGATTTTGGTCAAATCCGCTTCGTCCTCGTCGGCGAGGCTGGTGGCGGTGCGCACGAGGTCGCCAAAATCGGAGAGGACGATGCCGGGCATGACCGTGTCGAGGTCAATGACGCAGACCGGGGTTGGGGCGGCACTGCCTTTGCTGGCATCGAAGAGCAGATTGTTCACTTTGGTATCGTGGTGAATGGCTCGCAGCGGCAGGTGCAGGTCGGCCACTCGCTGGAATAGCGATTGGTGCTCCAAAATGGCGTCCACCTCGGCCCGTGCCTCTGCGAGGCGTTCCGGGATGGCGTTCTGGATAGCCTGATGGAACTGCTCCAGGCGCCAGAGGCCGTTGTGGAAATTGGGGATGGTCGCCTGCAATTGCGAAGCATCCAAGCTATTCAAAGCCTTTGAGAAAGCACCGAAAGCCTTTGCCGCTGCGTATGCTTGGCCGGGCGTTTCCACCCGCTCGTAGGTCTCCGTGTTTTCAAAAAAAGGAAAAAACCGCCAGTAGTTGCCAGAAGGGTCACAGTGGAGCCATTGTCCGTTGAGGGTGGGCCGGGGTGACAATATCTTTAATTCATAATGCTGATTTTCGAGGTGCTCCGCAACGAGCCGGATGTTCTGCATCACGGCCTCCGGCTGCCGAAATACGTGGTGGTTGAGGCGCTGGAGCAGCCAAGTTTGGGGCTTGCCCGCCTCCACGATTTCGAGGCGATAAGTATCGTTGATATGGCCGGTACCGAAGGGGGCAAGGCTTACAAGCTGCTGGTAATCAAAGAATTGCTGGACGATGGATTCCATTTAGTGCGGGCTGTTTTGAGCGGAGGCCCGTTTTGCAAAGGTGGTGGAAAATTGGTGAAGTTCAGCTTTCATTCCACCGTAACATCCAAATCCAAATTAATCGTGATTGCGTCCTTTACCTTGATGGTACCCATAAGCGCTACAGGGGGCGTCACGCAGAAGTCAGTCATGTTGATGGACTTGGTGCCGATGAAGCGGTATTGACTTGGGCCAGTTTTTTTTGCAGTGATATTTATCCAGTAATCCTTACTGACACCGTTGAGGGAGATTTTGGTGAGCGCCTTCATTTTTATCCAATCCTTCAGTTCGGTGAGTCGGTTGCATTTGTCCTGCTCCACTTTTTTCAGTTCGATGGTGATATAGGGGTGTTCATTGGCGTGAAGGGCTTTTTGCAGGTCCTTGTTCATTATTTTGTTGCCACAGTCGAGCGATTTGATTTTCAGCTTCAGGGTTGCGGAATGAAAGGCGGTTGTCAGGCTGCCGTCAGCTGGTGGCTCCACGATGAGCTGCTGGGGCTGAAAGGTCTCGTCGCAGCTGCAGGTAAAGCCGTTGACGTTGGTCTTGCCGTCGAGCTTCAACACGCTTTTCGGGTTGATGCGGTAGGTCTTTTCGACGCTCAATTTTTTCGTATTCATGGCAAGCGGTTGAGCATTGCTCGGGATGGAATAACCCATTGCGAGGATTAAACTAAGGGCAATGGCCGATTTTGTCAACTTTTTCATGTTGCCTACTTTGATTGATTGGCGCAATGCCGTAATGAAATAAAGCAGCAGTTTGTTCATTATCCGAAGAAAAAGCCCCAGTTACCCATGAGGCAACTGGAGCTTTTTTATGGAGAATCATCTCGTTTTGCTAAAAGGCAGTTGCCTTAGAATCCCACGACTGCTTCAACCATCACACCATTGAATTCACCTCCATTGAAGATGCTGGTAGTTGGGAAGTCTTCGTATTTCTGGTCAATGTAGGCCACTTTGGCCATGACGTTTTTGTTCAAGAACCAGCCTGCACTAAATTCCATGCGGTTAACTGTCACTGGGTTCTTGGCTCCAAAGTTGGGCCCTTGTGCTGCCAATTCAGCCTTCGCTGTGTTGTAGCGGCCAGCGATGTAGAAATCCTCGTCCTTCCCAAATCGGATGATAAGGTCAGCTGCTATCTGTGTAACGTTACGCATGTCTGCTTCGGCTGATGACCTACCATTGGCGTTTTCATAGGTACCAAAGAACTCAATGCCTTTGTACTTGATGAAAGGGTTAATCATGATAGAGAATACTTTGTCGCTGAAGCCTGGGCGCAACCTGCCAGAGTAGTAGTTGGCATCGGTTTTAGCCGCAGTGTTTTCCATGAGGAGGTAGTACCTGGAACCCGCACGGTCACCACCGTAGATGTTATTGGACCTGGAACTGGCTGTGTAATAAGTGGAACCAGTAAGGCGGAAGCGGAAGTCGTCGTTGATTTGCTTGTCGTAGCCAAGTTTGGCAACGAAGGCAGGGCTTTTTTTGGATTTGTCGTCCTTGTCCTCTGGCTTCAGGTCTGGCAGCGCTATGACGTCGCCCTTGATTTCACCGCTGGTCACCGCACCTACCAACACCAAGCCGTTTTTCTGGTAAATCAATTCACCACCAATCTCTGTGTTGAAGGCGTCGAGAATCAAGTTTTCGATGAAAGGATTGTACAGTGCTGCACCGTTGTCGCTGCGGCGGTAGTGGGCATCACCGTAGTTGACTTCGTAGTGGCCAACCTTAATGGTCAAATTTTCCATTATCCTGTCAACTGCGTCGCTGTTGAAGAACGGCAGCTTGTCGAACTGCACGAAACCGCCTTTTACCCATGCCTCTTGGTGGTGGCGGGCAGACAGGTAGGTTACCACGTTCACACGGATTCCTTGGCCAAATTGTGCGTCAATGTTCATATTGGCAGTAGCAAGGTTGAAGCCATTGGACAGGTCAATCAACTTGTTTTTATTGGTCGGGTCGGTTGCGCTTGTTGCAACGGAGTCGGCAGTGTTGCTGTGGTCCAATGCCTGGAACTGCTGCGCAAAGTTTGCACCGAGACGCACCTTGAACTCGTCGGATACGCCCATGTCAGACTTAGGTGTCTCGAAGATGTTCACACCACGCTTGTCGTAAGGGCGGTAGTATTGTATGTCATTCTGGCTCCAAGCAAACATTGGGAGCATAAACAGGGCAACAAAAAGGCCCGATAGTTTCATGATGGAAAGTGAGTTTTTCATGATGAGTTGTTATTAGAAGTGAAAGGATATTGGTGAAGAAAAGTCCGTGGGCCATAGCTGGCCAACGGCCTTGGTTATTTCACACTTGTGTTAGCAAAAGTTACGTCGAAAGTGATGGTCACGTTGTCGTCAGTCTTCAATGTGCCGAGGAACATTACCGGAGGAACGACATTGAAATCGGTCATTTTGAGCTTTTTCGAGCCTTTGAAAGTGATTTGGCCACCGCTTACGGTGCCAGTCACGCTCATGTTGACCGTTTTAGTTGTACCTGCGATGGTCAGTTTGCCTTCTGTCTCAAGGTTGTAGGCACCACCTTTGGGAGAGATGGAAGTCACTTTGGTCAAGGCGTAAGTCATCGTTGGATGATCCTTGGCCTTCAGTTCCCGCATCATGTTCTTGTCCATCGTTTCGCCTTTGGAGCTTTTGATGGAGTTGGTGGTCATCGTGATATTGAGGGATTTGATACCGCTCAATGCATTGTTCGTAAAGGTCAACTGGCTGTTACCAGCGACTTTCGTCACATCGGCAGTCCAGTCGTGGAGGGTAGAGGTACCTTCCATTTTCACCGTGCCTTTGGTCATTTTGTAATCAACTTGTGCCGAAAGGCTCAAGCCGACAATCAACAATGCGAAGAGGATGCTTAACTTTTTCATATCTCTGTGATTTTTATTACAGTGCAAAGATGGGTTGGGCACTGTCGGCCATTAAGTGAGAAAAATCAGGGGGTGTTATGAGTTAAATCACTGAAAAAAGACAGCGTTCTGAATTACTGCAAACTAACACAAATTTGGCAAGACAATGATGTATTTCATCAATATTTGGAATAACCCGTAAAATAGCTTTATTTCTCACAATAATTCTGATTCTAAATAAATACCGAAACAATCAAAAACAAAGTGCCCGCTGATTAAAACAATATAGCACATGGTAATGTCAGGCATTGAACAGCCTATTGGGTAGCACAGGAGCCGAGTACCACACCGCAGTATTTTCCTAACTTTCCACCTTAAATAGCTTTTTATGAAAATCAAATACTTTATGGCCATCGCAGCCTTAGTTTTTTGCGAAAAAACCATTGCACAGCAATTCGTTTTCGGCAACGACCTCTCTTATGTAAACGAAATGGAAGACTGCGGCGTCGTTTACAAGGAAAACGGCTCGCCTGTTGACCCCTACCAGCTTTTCGCTGACCATAATTCCAACATGGTGCGGCTGCGGCTTTGGCACACCCCATCTTGGTATGACGGCCTCAACGCTGGCCACCGATACTCCGACCTCGCCGACGTGCGACGCAGCATCCTGCGGGCCAAGGCCGCCAATATGCAGGTGCTCCTCGACTTCCACCTTTCCGACAACTGGGCCGACCCCTCGAAGCAGCGGGTGCCAGCCGCCTGGGAGGGTGTCGTGAACA
>JANPLH010000426.1:0-3693 GCA_031426435.1 Saprospiraceae bacterium
GCAGGAGTGACAAGGTACTTCGGCAAAGAGGGCATGATGGGCATCCGGGAGGGAAGCGCCTCCAACTCGTTTTTGTCAAGGGAAACTTACCTGAATTTTCAGGTGAAAATAGGCGGGCGCAGTTTCAGCTTCAACGAGCCAGTGCTGTTCGCCTCCTTGGGCAAAAATGAGTTTGAAAAATCCTATTTACTTGACAATCAAACATTTAAAGCAAGGGTCACCCGCTTTATGCCCAATCCCGCTGAGGTGATGGTGGACGACGAACAGGGCCTGCCCACGCTGAAAGTCGTCATCGCCGGGACGCAGGGCCGGGAGGAATTCTTGGTGCAACAAGGCGACAAATCGAACATCTACGGCACGAACTTCAACTTTGGCAATCCCGAAATGCGAGGGGCTTTCAATATCCAGCTACGCAACGACAGCCTCTACTTCCTTGCCGACGTGCCGTTCAGCCAAATGGTGATGGCCACCCAAACGCAAGACTCGCTGCCAGCGGGCCTCTGGCATCCGCTCCGTTTGCGCAGCATGTACTCCGATGGGCAGCATAGCTTCGTGTTCGGTGCGTACAGCCCACATGCAAGGGCCGAGGTGAAATCGTCTTCCGAAAAAATGGCGAGCAACAGCACAGGCGGCGTGGAGATGATTCTAACGATGGGCGACGAGCAGCGAAAGGTCTTCATCACGGGCAGCCAAGGGGTGGAGGGCACGCCACGGGTCGCCGATTTCGGCAATGCAAGCGTGGCCGTGGGCTATGGTGCCAAGCGGGTTGCTGTGCCGTTCAACATCCAACTCAACGACTTCATCCTGGAGCGCTACCCCGGCACCGACAACGCCAGCAGCTACGCCAGCGAGGTGACGCTCATTGACCCACGAAAAAACCTCCGCCGCAACCAGCGCATCTACATGAACAACATCCTTGACTACGACGGCTACCGCTTTTTCCAGTCCAGCTACGACCCTGACGAGGGCGGTACCTACCTCAGCGTAAACTACGATGCCCCCGGCACCATCATCTCCTACATAGGCTATGCCCTGCTGACGCTTGGCTTGGTCATGGTCTTTTTCAGCAAAAACACCCGTTTTTCGCAGCTATCAAAGAATCTGAAGAATATGAGAGCCAATGAGTTAGAGATTGAAAAGGTAGGAGGTAACTTGAAGTTACCTCCTACCTTGGCCGCACTCTTTTTGGGCATTTTCCTTTGCTTCGCAACGGCTGCCCATGCCGAAAATACCCCGGCTACCATCATTGACAAGACCCACGCCGACGCTTTTGGGCGGCTGCTGATGCAGGACTACCAAGGCCGATTCAAGCCAATGAACACTTTTTGCAACGAGGTGCTGCGCAAACTGGCCCGCAAAGAGAGCCTCAATGGACTCAGCTCCGAGCAAATCGTCATCGGCATGGTCGCCAACCCGAAGGACTGGTATCATGTGCCGCTCATCAAACTGGGCCACCATGAGGAGGTGCGCAACATCCTCGGCGTTTCGGAGGACTTGGTGAAATACAGCGATTTTTTCAGTGAAAATGGCGAGTACAAACTGCGGGAGGCCGTGCGCCAAGCCTACAATACGCCGCAACGTGATCGGGGCGTTTTCGAGAAGGAAGTGGTGAAAATAGACGAGAAAATCAACATTGCCAGCATGGTGTTTTCAGGAAGGTTCATGAAGGTGTTCCCTGTGCCTGGCGATACCAGCCACCACT
Organism: Saprospiraceae bacterium; assembly: GCA_031426435.1. GTDB lineage: Bacteria > Bacteroidota > Bacteroidia > Chitinophagales > Saprospiraceae > UBA6168. Next base: position 1,703 of record JANPLH010000426.1, read on the forward strand.
GGCAGAGCGCTGTACCAGATGACCCCAGCATGATGGATAATCCGGCATTTAAAGGCAGTATTATTGAGGCATTTTATCCTGCCTATATTCCTGCATTAAGAGTGGGCGTACAAAATAATGACTGGAGTTTGGCGGATAAAATAATCACCGAATTAAGCAATTATCAGCAACGATATGGCGGCGATGTTTTGCCATCAAATGGCAATATTAAAGCAGAGCTTTTGCTCAATAAACTCAATGTGTTTAGCCGTCTGAGCGGTTTTTATAGTTTATTGTCAATATTGTTTTTGGGCTTGTTATTTACGGGTGTATTTAAACCTGAATTAAATTTAAAAACAGCTGGTAAGGTTGCCGTTGGCCTACTCGTATTTGGTTTTATAATGCACACTATTGGTCTCGGACTGCGCTGGTATGTGGCAGGTCGTGCACCGTGGAGTAACGGATATGAATCCATGATTTATATCGGCTGGACGACCACCTTGGCGGGCCTTATTTTTAGTCGGAAATCATTTGGCGGCCTCGCCGCAACGACGGTTCTGGCCGCCGTCATCCTCATGGTGGCGGGCATGAGCTACCTCGACCCCGAAATCACGCCATTGGTGCCCGTGCTGAAATCCTACTGGCTCACAATCCATGTTTCGTTGGAGGCGGGCAGCTATGGCTTCCTCGCCCTCGGTGCCATCATTGGGGTGCTGAACCTGGTTTTCATGATTGTCGCTAATAAAAAGAACGGCGAAAACGTCTATCGAATCATTAAGGAACTTAGTTGGACGAGCGAGATGACCATCATCGGCGGACTGGTGATGATAAGCGTCGGCACCTACCTCGGCGGCGTCTGGGCCAACGAATCGTGGGGCCGCTACTGGGGCTGGGATGCCAAGGAAACCTGGGCTTTGGTCACCATTTTGGTCTATGCCTTCATCCTTCACATGCGATTCATCCCCGGTTTCCGGGGGCTGTATGCCTTCAATGTCTCCACCCTTTTCGGCTGGGCTTCGGTGATGATGACCTATTTCGGGGTGAACTACTACCTATCTGGCCTGCACTCCTATGCAGCGGGTGACCCCGTGCCAGTTCCAGATTGGGTCTATTGGACGGTAGCTGGTCTCACGGTGCTTAGCGTGGTGGCGTGGTGGCGGCATCGGGCATATAGGAGGGAGTCGAAAGTATAATTACTTCAAAGCTGGGTTTTTCCGCAAGGAAAACACCTTTTTCAACCAATAAAAAATGAACGTGGACACGTTCATATAAGTCGGTTTCATCAACAACTGAACCCCAGTGAGGCCCACCCATCCCGCCATTGCTGCAAATGATAGGTCGCCGAAACGGGTGAAGCCCCGGAAGTCGTGCATGTTGAGTTGGAGCAGTTCGTACATCACAAAATCGGTGACGATATAAGCGCTGTTGACCCAAAAAAGCAGCAGCATGGCCCGCAACATGCGCCGCAGCACCAGTACCTCGTACATGGGTTGGCCGCCTTCCTGCTGTTTGCGCAGCGCCGAAACCTTGAATCGGAGGTAGCGGTACGTGCGGTAGAGGAGGTCGACCGAACGTTCGTCGGGACTGAGCACCTTCAACAAGAGCCGGGTGCCGTCGGCCACTGTCGCCCCGTACCAGCGCGCACCGCGTACGCCGAGTGCGAACGGTTCGATCGAAGTGGGAGTCAAACCGCTCCCCGAGAGCGCCGATGTCACCGGTTCCAAGGTCGGGCGCCGGTTGGGGCGACCGAAGGCGAGGAGCACCGCGACACCGACGGTCGCACCGATCGACATGAGCAGGAAGATCTCCGAGGATCGGCCGGAGACGAGGACGATGTGGCCCAACGCGAATGCCGCCAGGATCACCATGCCGGCCTGGCGCCAACGCCGGCCGACGAACGGGGCGAAGATGACGAATGACGATGTGAGCTGCGCGAGCGTCCAGAGGTTGCGAAGCGTGTGGTGCGGCCAGTAGCTGTGCCAATCGGTGTAGCGGTTCTCGACGAACAGCGT
>JANPLH010000427.1:0-2141 GCA_031426435.1 Saprospiraceae bacterium
CATCGTTGTATCGTAAGCGTAGCTGAAATTGATGGTCTCCATCAACTTCTGGCGAGCGAAAAAGATACGGCTCTTCACCGTGCCGATGGGCAGGTTCATGTCCTCGGCAATTTCCTCGTATTTGTAGCCTTCAAAGAAAAGCTGGAACGGCTTGCGGTAGATATTGTCGAGGGTGCGCATCATGCCATCGAGTTCGACCATCGTCATATTGGAATGGGCGCTGTTGTCCACGGCATGGTGCTCGTTGACGAACACATAGCTGTCCGCTGGCTCAGAAGAGGTAGCCCGGTTCTTTTTCTTGCGGTAGATATTGATGAACGTGTTGCGCATGATGGTGGTCACCCATGCACGGAAATTGGTGCCTGTCTCGAACTTTTCTTTATTGCTGTAGGCACGCATGGCGGTTTCCTGAATGAGGTCCTTGGCATCCTCTAAGTTGTTGGTCAGTCTGTAAGCAAAGGGCAGTAGTTTATTTTGAAGACTGCTAAAGTGGCAATTAAATTCGATGGAAGTCATAATCGAGTTAGTTTTGGAATAAAAATCTGTTGTTTTTGGAATGGCCTCTACGCTGGGGTCGGTGGTTGTTCTAAGTTTCTTGTTCGCTGATGGTCGCAAGTACCATGAGCGCCAAATAAGCAAGGAACATGGTCAGAAAAAAGATAGCAACTGTCATTTTGGGTTGATTTGTGTAGTTTACCTCTTATGTGGTTTCTTATTTCGCTGTTGTACCGCTCATTTGCGATTACGAAACCCTGTATGCCAAACGCCATTCCCGCAAGGAAAAATTTTTATTATTTTTTTTCAAAACGTTGATTATCAAAAGCTTGAAGCACGAATATTTTTTGCACTAATTTCATGAAAAACAAAAACCCTCTCAAAATGAGAGGGTTGCTTTTCGTTTTGATAGGGTTTTGGATGAACCGACCTTTTTAATACTTGGAGGATGCCTTGTGCCAACAGCTCAAAGTTTGCTGTACCAAGCTTCTCTTACCTCCACCAGAAGTACTTCTATTGTTTCAATGTCTGGCACCTCCGGCAAGCCCGACGCCTCGTACAGCCCTTCCATTTGGGAGATTTTCTCCTCCGCCCATCCCAGCAGTTCCTCATACTCGAACTCTCCGGCCCTGATTTTCAGCAAAAACTCCCGGTTCGGCCTGCGCACCCTGATTTCGCCAAATCGGGCGATTTCTTCCGCCATATCGAGCAAACGGAAGGTGTGCAGCATGTTCTTGGCATCGTAGTTTTTGCCATGCGAAACCGTGTTGGCGTAGCGCTCTGGGTTGCGGGCTTCTACCCAGTCCCAGTAGTCCCGGTAGTCCTTGCAATAGACCTGGTAGCCGTCTTTGTTAAAGCTCATGGTGCCAATGGGTTCCATGCCCTTTGGGACGGAACTCAGCACCACATCGTTGGAGGTGGCCTTGCTCTGTACGCCACGGAAGCCGAGCGCCCCGCCTGCCCCTTCGGGGGTTTCATCGTAAAACATTGCGTAAGCATCCCTAAAATGAGGGATGTTCACCAAGCCACAGCGCTCCTGCTCAAAGCCACGCTCGGCCAGCCAGCGCAGCAGCGGCACACTGCCCTGCCCCTGCACCATGTAGCAAAAATCGAGGATGGACTTGCGCTCCAGCGCCACCGGGTTCACGATTTTCTTGTTCAGCCCCCTCGCCTTTTGTATCTGCGAAATGGCGTAGCCAGCAAAGGTCTGCCTGCACAGTTTTGACAAAAACAACTCAGGTTTTATGCGCTCGAACAACGGGTGGCGGTGCAGCATGCAGTCCTCCGGCATGGCCAGCAGTTCCAGCATGTTCGGGTTGTTTTTTGCCAATAGGTCGAAGAAGCGCCGCAGCTCGTAATAGACGTTGTCGTTGCGCTCGTCGCCCACCTGTGGGATATCGGTCAGCCCATAAAACTGCGCCTTCGGCAAAATGAAGACGCCCCGGCGGTCGTGGTCGGAGCTGGGCAAATCGGTGCCATAAGCCCGGCTGCCCGTGGTCGCCTCGAAGAGGAGGAGGCCTTGCGATTTTAGGTCGGCGATGGTCATGGTGGAAATTGGAAATTGAGTAAATTGGGAAATTAGTAAATTGGGCGTCGTGTCAATTTCCCAATTTCATTTTATGTCCAATGTTTTACGGTAGAAATCA
>JANPLH010000428.1:0-7879 GCA_031426435.1 Saprospiraceae bacterium
CGTCGTTATTGAAGTCGGCACCCTCGCTGGGGCTAGGGGTACTGTCATCCCCCGTGTCGTACACCTCGAAACTGGGGTAATGCCCCGTGCCATCGTTCAACAGAATGCGAAGGTCGTCAGAGCTTTCGTTGACGGCCACGAGGTCGGAGTAGCCGTCGTTGTTCATGTCGCCAGCATAAGCGCCGTAGGTCTGAAGGTAGTCTTCGCCAGGCAACCGCAGTTCAATGGTGGTTTCGAGCGGCTGGTCGAGGAAGCCGGGGAAGGCTTTTATCGCAAAAGGCCATGCGTAGGGCGTTTCCAATGCCCCGCCGCTTGCGGAAGCGATGCTTTTTGAAAGCTGCACCCACACCATTTCACCAGCAATAAAAGGTTCATCGGGTTGAAAGCTGACCATCGCATTGTTTTCCAAAAAGGCGTACTGCCCCTTTGCCGGCCCCGACCAGCGCCCAAAGACCCGAAAGCTGGCCGAACTTACAGTCTGCGGGTTGATGGCTTGGTCAAATGTCACAGTGATGGACGTACCTGCACTCACTGTTTGCCCAGATGGGGCGGTGGTAGCGACTTGCAGCGTTTGGCTTTGCACCTTATATATAGTACCAAGCAAAAGGAGGCCGCTCATAAGGAGGTTGATTTTTTTCATAAAATAGTTTTGATAAGAGGGGACGAAACATAGGGAGAAATTGCGGGACGCAACAAAAGAAGGGCATAAAAGGTCGGCGAGGCGGCTTTAAATATAACGTTGGCAGGGTTCGCAACCCTGCCAACGTTGAGGACATCAAATGGCCCCCAGTTTCCAATCGTAGGGCCTGTTCTTCAAATCGGCCAGTTTTTCCTTGAACTTGTGGTCAATCAGTTCTTTCTGCAAAACAATTCGGGCGTTGGTCAGGTGTTGGCCCGTGTCTTTTTCGTACTGCAATTTGTTGTGCGTCTCATGGGCGAGCAAAGAGGTTTTTTCCAAGTTGGCCATTTCAAACACATGCTCGTGCTCGTGCAGCAAATAGTCGTAGGGGCTGCGATACGAAATGAGCTTGACCATGATGGGTGCCGTTTCGATGGCCACGAAAAGCAGCATGATAAAGATGCTGGCGTAATAAATGGCCTTGCTCCCCGCCGAAAGCCGGGAAAGCCCTTCCATGCGGGCGGCCATGCCATCGTAGCTGGTGCGGGCGAGCGCTCCTATTTCGGCAGTCACCGTGGAATCCAGAACAGCGACGGCCTGCTCTTTTTGTTTGATGAGGGGAATGGCAACGGCCACAAGGCTGTCCAATTCGGTCTGTGCCTTGTCCGCTTCGGCCTTCTTTGCTCGGTAAATGGGGCCGAGATTCTTTTTCCCGGAGCCACCCGTGCCGTCAGCTTCCTGCACGGCTATTCGGGTGAGGGTGTCACGGGCAGCTGTTTTCGAGGCTATCTCGGTTTTTAGCTGCGCAATTTGCTGTTGCTGCTCGTCAATCTGGTCCTGGTAGCGGGCCTTCAGTTGGTCCTCCTGTTTTTTGAAGACCTCTTGTTCCATCGTCACGAGTTCGGCCTTGATCTCTTTTTCAAAAATCTTCAATTCCAGCGGCTTGGAAATGACGAGCGCCAGCAGCACGGCCAACAGGAGGCGTGGCGCTGCTACGAGGGCATCACGCCACCATTTGCCATTGCTTTTCATGCTCATCACGATGTAGCGGTCGAGGTTGAAAATCATCAGGCCCCAGACGAAGCCGAAGGCAATGGCCATGAAGTAACTGTCGAAAACAGTGAAAAGCGCATAGCCGGATGAGAAGAACGCCAGCACTCCGGTGAAGAAAACCGTGGCACCGATGCCCATGTATTTGTTCACATCAGAGGGGCAGCGCTCCAGCATGGCTCGGTCAACGCCGGAACAGAACAGGAAGAAACTTTTCATTTTGTCCATGATTTCAAATATTTCGGGTGAAAATGATTGCGGAATAACTACAAAGCACTCCCGATTATTTGACCGCATGGATTTTATTCGATGAAAATAAGGACACAGCGGACAGGAAGCCACCAGCGACGGCAGGAAGGGCAAAAAGAACGACGAAAGTTTTCGTAAATCGAATTATTCCACCACTTTCAAAATGGTGCGAAAGGCAAAAAACTTGCCCTCATAGCGCTCGGCTACCTTGGCTTGCAGGGCAGGCGACTCCTCTTCTTGGTAGCGGCGCAGGGCTTCGATATTATTGCAGGTGTACTGGATGGCATAGGTGATGCCCTCCTCGTCGGCAGGTGGTTCGAGCAGGCGCAGCATGGTGCTTTTGGTGAAATAGCCAGTGGCCATCACCTCTGGGATATGCACGTTGCGCATCCAATCCACCCAATCACCGTGGATGCTTCGCTCTATTTTTACGGTTACGTTGTAGATTATCATATCGAAGGGTTTCAGGTTTTTAGTTTCAGGTTTCAAGGGGGCATCTGCTGAATCCGAAATAACAGGGAAAAAGGTCAAAATACAGGTCAGTGGCTTGCGAAAGTCCCTTCCCTGAAACTTGAAACCTAAAACCGTTTTCACCACACATTTTCCAAGTCCTTCGCCTCGTAAGCATGGTTGCGCTCCGTCCAGTAGCTGCCCGTTTTCTTCTTCAGTTGCAGGCTGTCCTTTTTCCCAAACACCCTCGAAAGCAGCGCCACGGGGAACAAAAACACAAAGAAAATCAGCGTCAGCATCACTTTCGACATGACCCAGCCCATGCCCTCAGCCAGCTTGTACCAGGCCCAGTCCACCCACTTCGCCAGCGATGGTATAAACGCCCCGACTACCCCCAAAGCTATTGCCGCATATATCAGCGGCTTCACCGGGTGCAGTAGGTAGATGACCAACAGGCCCGTGGCGATGACGAGGCAGGTCTCGACCGTCCGCCCTTTTTTGATAGGTTCCGTCATGGTTTAGAACAAGGTATAGATAAAAGGTGCTACAGCACTACCCCCGCCAAATACCAATAAGATACCAAGCAGGAGCAACACGATGATGACGGGCAGGAGCCAGAATTTTTTACGCTCCCGCATGAAGTTCCAAAGGTCTTTGAAAAAATCCATTTTATAGAAGTTGCGAGTGACGAGCTGTGAGTTGCGAGTTGGGGCAGCCATTGCTCGAAACTCGGAACTCAAAACTCGTCACTATTTTCAATCCAACACAAACTCCTCCTGCCAGTTGTCCGTCTTCGTCCATTCGGGCTGGTCGGTCTTGGCAAAGAGGTAATCGCCCACCGCTAAGTAGTCCATCTCGGTGCGCATGAAGCAGCGGTAGGCATCGTCGGGCGTGCAGACGATGGGCTCGCCCCGCACGTTGAAGCTCGTGTTCACGATGACCGGGCAGCCCGTCCACTCCTTGAATTTTTCAATCAATTGGTAGTACCGTGGGTTCGTCTCCCGATGCACCGTTTGCACCCGAGCCGAGAAGTCCACGTGCGTAATCGCCTGTAAATCAGAGCGTTTCACGTAGAGCCGCTCCATCATCGGTAGGTCGAGGTAGTCGGCGGGCACCTGAGCTTTTTTGCCATCGGCAATATCTGCCACCAGCAACATGTACGGCGATGGGGCGTCAATATCGAAATAATCCCCCGCATCTTCAGCCAGCACCGACGGCGCAAAGGGCCGGAAGCTCTCCCGATACTTGATTTTCAGGTTCAGCTTGCGCTGCATCTCCTCGTTGCGGGCATCGCCGATGATGCTGCGGGCACCTAGCGCCCGTGGGCCGAACTCCATCCGCCCCTGCACCCAGCCGATGACGTTGCCTTCGGCAATCAGTGCCGCCACCCGCTCGGCCATTTTTTCAAAATCATCGTACTTCGTAAAAACGGCCTTGTACTTGCGGGCGGCATGCTCCACCTCCAGCCACGAGAACTCCGGGCCGAGATAAGTGCCCTTCATGCTGTCCATGGCGGCAGTCAGTTTTCTTTCCTGATTAAAATAAAGGTATTGCGCAGCAAGCGCAGCACCCAGCGCCCCACCTGCATCGCCTGCGGCGGGCTGGATGAAGACTTTTTCAAAAATTTTGCTCCGCAACAACTTCCCATTGGCCACGCAATTGAGCGCCACGCCGCCCGCCATGCAGAGGTACTTCGACCCGGTCAGGCGCTGGGCCTCTTTGGCCATCAAAATCACCACCTCCTCCGTCACCTGCTGGATGGCCAAGGCCAAGTCGCAATGGTGCTGTTCCATCGGTTGGTCTGGGGAACGGGTTGCGAAGCCGAAGAGCATCTGCCAAGCATTGTCACGCACCATGCGCAGGCCCGTTGCGTAGCTAAAATAACGCTGGTCAAGCCAAAGTGAACCATCCGGACGAATGTCCACCAACTCGGTTTCGATGATTTTTTTGAAACGAGCGGTCTCCGGGGCGTTCGGCCTGCCGTAGGGTGCAAGGCCCATCAGCTTGTACTCGCCGGAATTGACCCGAAAGCCGAGAAAGTAGGTGAACGCCGAATACAGCAGCCCCAGCGAGTGCGGGAAGTGCAGTTCCTTTAAAATTTTGACATCCTTTCCCTGACCGTGCGAGATACTCGCCGTGGCCCATTCACCCACCCCGTCAATGGTCAGGATGGCTGCCTCCTCGAAATTGCTGGGATAAAAGGCACTCGCCGCATGGCTCAGGTGGTGTTCTGGGAACAGCAGTTTCAGTTTGCGCTTGTCGTAGTGGCCAACCTGGGCCAATTCTTCCCGAATGATTTTTTTCAGGAACATTTTCTCCTTCAGCCACACGGGAATTGCCTTGATGAACGATGCCAATCCTTGCGGAGCAAAGCCATAATAAGTATCGAGCAGGCGCTCGAATTTGAGCAACGGCTTGTCGTAGAACACCACGGCGTCCAGTTCGTCAATCGAAAAACCAGCCTGTTCGAGGCAGAAGCTGGCGGCATGGACGGGGAAGCCCGGGTCGTGTTTTTTTCGGGTAAAACGCTCCTCCTGCGCAGCGGCTATCACCTCGCCGTTGTGCAGAACGGCAGCGGCAGAATCGTGATAGAAGGCGGATATGCCGAGAATCTTCATGTCTTTGTTTCCCAATTGTAGTAGAAATTGGAAATTAGGAAATTGAGAAATTGGAGAATGGAACCCCCAATTTCTCAATTTCCTAATTTCATAATTTCCCTCAAATGTGGCAGCAGCCCCCTCGCTATCACCGCCTGTCCCTGTTCGCTCCAGTGGCAGTTGTCCACGGCCTTGAGGGGCAGTTTTTGCTCCAACATTAGTTGTTCTAATTGCTGTGCAGGGTCTTCGTAAAAAGTAGCACCATTCGCCTCGAAGATGCGTTTCATCTCGCTCATCTGTGGCTCGTAGGTGTCAGCAGAGAAGGCTATCAGCTTGGTATTTTCTGGTAGCCGTTTTCGTATCATGGCCACTATGCGCTCCGTTGTCTTCACCGCCTCGTCGTAGGGCGGGTAGTCTAGTTTCGCCGTGGCGATATAATATTCGCCCACCCTTTTTTCCTGTTTGAAAAGGTTCTGCCTCATCCTATGCCAACGGTCTTCTAGCCATCGAAAAAACCAAATTGGTCCTTTAAGCCTTTGCCAGAGCGAGAGTGGTCTTCGGTAAAAAATCTCGCCATTGCTGTCGAGGTAAGGCCGCCGTTCACCGCTTACCTTGTAGCCGCAAACGATTTCGAGCGGGGCATGGTTGTCAATAAAATCATTGCTGCAAGTCTCCCAGACCACTACATCTGGCCGGATGCGGTCCACCCATTTGTCGAGCACCATGTACTCCTGCAAAGTGCCAAAGCCCGCATGACCGTAGGCAAACGCCTCGAAGCCGAGGGTATCAGCGAGTATATTGTAAAATGTGCGCTCGTTGCTCGCCTCTATACTGGCTGTGTAGCTATCGCCAAGAAATAGCACCTTGGGCTTCGTACTCAACGTGTCGCCAAAAGCCTTGAACCCGTTCTCGTCATAGCGCAAATTGATGGGATAGGGCTGCCTGTTCACATCGAGCATTTCGCCTTGAAAAGTGTAGCCTGGCCGCATCTTCCAGCCAAGGTAATCGTCCTTTTCGGCGGTATCATAAGGTGGCGTCAGCGGGTTCTTCCTATACAAATCCCCATGCCTGAACCGCACGAATACCTCGCCAATGCCTACCACAATGACCAACAACAACACCATTGTGATGAGGCTGAACATAAGCTTGCGGCCAAAACTTAAAGGCGGTTTGGACATAGTAATTGATAAATATCATCGGCCTTTCGGCCAAAAATTTCACTGCAAAACAACGAAGTCCGGTCAATATAGGGAGGTCTATTTTTCAAAAGCACCTTGAATACAAAAGGTGGGGCGCTTGCAAAAGCATCATGGGTCCATACTTTTTGCCTCCACTTCATCGGGGTCATAAGGGATGTCAGCAATATTGAGCAACAGGTTCAGCCCATTAGCAAGCCCCTCAAACGAGAGCCAGACTCCGGGCGGCACGGTCAGCCGCTGGTAGTTTTCAGGAGACAGTTCTACCTCTTCGGATTGGCCACGGGTTGGACTGTCAGGACGGTCGTCGTAGAGTCGGAATCGGATACAACCGACTGATACCACAAGATTCAGGGTCATTCGGTGATGGCGCTTCCAGCCTTTGTTCTCCCCTTTTTTTACCGATGAAAAATATGCCTCGCCGAAGGCAACAAAGCCCTCGTCCGTGCAGCACAGGGCGTGCATCACGTCGCCATAATTGCCTGAAATGATGCGCAGTGGCGTGAGTCGGCAGTCGGCTATTTTTATCAAAATACCCATTTGGCTCCTCGCTCGGTGGCGGTTTTTGTGAATGAAAAAAGTTGTCGTGACGTGTGTTCGGCCATGTTTTCTTTTTGGTAAAAATGGCGGTACCACTCGCCCGTCATTGCCGCTGCCTCTTCGAAATGAAGGATGGGTTGCCAGCCAAGCAAGGCGCTGGCCTTTTCGCAATTAAGGGTGAGCAAGGCGGCCTCTTTGAAGGCAGGCTCCGCTGTTTCGATGAATTTTTGGATGCCTTCACCGAAGGGGCGATCGGCAAATGGCCAGTTTACAGCCAACGCTTCGAGCAGCTCAAGCACAGTGTGGTGCTGCGCAGCTTCTGGGCCAAAATTGAAGGCTTCGCCACTGAGTTCAGGTTGCGCTTTTAGCAATTGACCGAGGCGCAGGTAGCCGCTCAATGGCTCCAAAACATGCTGCCAAGGGCGGGTAGCATTCGGCCTCCGCAAAGGCACGGGCCGCTCATCCGCCCAGGCCCGTATGCAATCGGGCACGATGCGCCCTACTGCCCAGTCCCCGCCGCCGATGACGTTGCCTGCACGTGCTGTGGCGATGCGCACCCCGCTATTTTTTTCCGAAAAAAATGACCGCTGCCACGCTCGCACCACGATATCGGCAGCAGCCTTGGAAGCTCCATAGGGGTCGTCGCTGCCGAGTGGGTCGGCTTCGGTATAGCCATGTTCCTGTTCCCTATTTTCATAGCATTTATCGGAGGTAACCATGACCATGGTGCAGGGGAGGTTGAGTTGCCTCAGAGCTTCGAGCAAGTGTGCGTGGCCGAGCAGGTTGGTGGTGAGCGTGTCGAGCGGGCTTTCGAGCGATTTTTTGACGATGGATTGCGCTGCGAGGTGGAAGATGAAATCGGGCCGGACGCTGTCCACGATTTTTTTCACCAAATCAAAATCCCGCACGTCGGCGTGGTGGTGGCGAAGGCGTTCAGACAAGCCAAGCACCTCGTACAAAGAAGGCTGGGTAGGTATGCCGTTGGCAAGGCCATGCACTTCGGCACCGAGTTCGAGCAGCCAAGTGCTGAGCCATGCACCCTTGAATCCAGTATGGCCAGTGACGAGGATGCGCTTGTTTTGATAGGTGTTGGCGAACAAATGAGTTGTTTTAAGCGGGCGAAGGTAAGGCTTTACAAGCGAAGACAGCTTTGGCAGGTGGTTGCGGAAATGACAAAA
>JANPLH010000429.1:0-10094 GCA_031426435.1 Saprospiraceae bacterium
AGTTCATTTGCTACCATATTCAGAACAACATCCGGGAACTGGAAGGCGTGCTGGTATCCGTCATCGCCCAATCTTCGCTCAACCGCAGGGAGATAGACGTTGACTTGGCCAAGGAGGTGGTTAAAAATTTTGTCACCCAAATCAACAAGGAAATCACGCTTGAATTCATCAAAAATCTTGTTGCTGACCATTTTGACCTGCCCGTGGACAAGCTTGGGGGCAAAACCCGTAAGCGACAAATCGTGATTGCAAGGCAGTTGTCCATGTACCTTGCAAAAAATTTGACCGACAAGTCATTGAAAAATATTGGTGAGATGTTTGGCGGGCGAGACCACAGCACCGTCATTTATTCCATCAAAACCGTACAAGACCTCATGGAAACTGACCTTGTGTTCAAGGACACGGTATCGGAATTGGAGAAAAAAATTCGGCTCACGCTGAACGAAAAGTAGTTGGTGTGGGTTTTGCCATAGCGCTGAAGAAATTTTATTAAAAGTGCATCTGTTAAATTTGGAAATATGAAAACTGAGTTTACCTTTGCACCCGCTTCGGCAAAACCCAGGTGAGATGGGTGAGTGGCTGAAACCAACAGTTTGCTAAACTGTCGTACTGGGAAACTGGTACCCCGGGTTCGAATCCCGGTCTCACCGCAGGAGAATAAAATGCCTTCTGAAGAGTCGGCACTAAAAGTTCGGGGTGTAGCGCAGTCCGGTTAGCGCACCTGCTTTGGGAGCAGGGGGCCTCAGGTTCGAATCCTGATACCCCGACCGACACGAGAGGCGAGCCATTTGGCTCGCCTTTTTTTTGTGCAAAAACTGGGGGCAGTGCAGTCCGGTCAGTGCATCCCGACCCGTGGGCCGGGAGGGCTGGTTCGAATCCTGATACCCCGACCGACAACGAGAGGCGAGCCAGTTGGCTCGCCTTTTTTTGTGCAAAAACTGGGGCAGTGCAGTCCGGTCAGCGGGAGGGCAGGCTCCCCTAACCGAACACGCCATGAGCCTTTGTTTTAAGTAGCTCATTGAATTTAGTTGAAAGAATAATTTGCACAAGCGATTGATTATCACGCAATTTCTCAATTTCCAATTTCTACCTAATCCCCATACCGCCCATCCACCCGCCAAGCCAGCCGTTCCATCTTTACGACCTCTACTGACGGGAATCCGTACTCTTCCGCCACCCGTCCCTCGATGCGATAAACTCCCTTGCCCCGAAAGGGCGACATTTTTACGAAGTTCGGGAAATGCGTTGTGTCAAAAAAGCGGCCTTCCCTATCGAGCCAGGTGCCGAAGTACATCAGCTCGCCCTTCACCGTCCGCACGTCCTTGCGGCAGACGTAGTAGCCCTCCATCACTACCATGCGCCCCACTTGGCTTTTCAGGTCGGTGGCCAGTGCGCCCGTGTAAGGCTCCTTTTTTTCCAATAAATCAAAAGGCGGGCAAAGCGGAAAACCGAGCAGCTCGATTTCATCAAAAGCTTGGTCAAACTCGCCCTCGCTCAGTTCAGGCAACACAAACTTGTCATCCTCGGTGAGCATCTCGTCGCCGAACAGCAGCCCCGATGCCTCGAATTTTTCCTTGGGGTTAAAAACGGCGTTCTTCTCCCACATCAGCTGGCATTTGTTCAGTCCCGTGAATCGGAAGGCCCCGATTCGGATGAGGATGTCGAGCTGGCTGGAGGCGATGTCCACCCGATTGACGAAGTCATCCAAACTGCGGAACGTGCCGCCCCTGCTGCGTTCCGCCACGATTTTGCTGCTGGTTATGCGCTCCAATTGGCTCAGGTGGATGAACCCGATGTGCACCGCTGTCCCTTCTATATTGGTGAGGTGAAGGCTCCGGTTCACACAGGGAGCATGGATGCTCGCCCCGGCCATCCTTGTCTCGTGGAAGTAGTATTCCGTTTGATAAAAACCGCCAAAATTGTTGATGACGGCCACCATGAACTCCAATGGGTAGTGTGCCTTTAGATACAGGCTCTGGAAGCTCTCCGCCGCAAAGCTGGCCGAGTGCGCCTTGCAGAACGAGTAGCCAGCGAAGCTCTCTATTTGCCGCCAGACCTCGTTGGCCAATGTATCAGGGTAGCCCCGCTCCCGACAGTTCAGGAAGTATTTTTCCCGAAGGCGCTCGAATTTGGCCTTGTCCCGCTTCTTGCCCGTCATCATGCGGCGCAGCACGTCGCTTTCGTCCAGGCCCAGGCCGGCGAAGTGGTGCACGATTTTCATCACGTCCTCCTGGAAGACCATCACCCCGAAGGTTTCGCCGAGGTGTTCCTTGAACACGGGGTGCAGGTACTCGAAGCTGTGCGGCGAGTGGAAGCGGCGGATGTACTCCCGCATCATGCCCGACTTCGCCACGCCGGGTCGGATGATGCTGCTGGCAGCCACGAGGTGCACGTAGTCTTCGCATCGTAGCTTGTGCAGTAGCCCCCGCATGGCAGGGCTTTCGATGTAAAAGCAGCCGATGCAATGGCCGGAACGCAGTTGCGCCCGCACTTTTTCGTCCTGTTTGATGCTGTCGAGGTCGTGGATGTCCACTGCACGGCCTTGGTTTTTTTTCACCAAGGCCACGGCCTCCTTGATATGGCCAAGCCCCCGTTGCGACAGCACGTCGAACTTATGGAAGCCAAATTCCTCGGCATGGTACATGTCAAAATGACTGACGGGGAAGCCCTTTGGCATCATTTGCAGGGCAGTATGGTAAAAAATGGGCCGCTCAGAAATGATGACACCCCCGGCATGGATGGAGAGGTGGTTGGGGAAGTCGTGGAGGAGGCGGGCAAACTTGAGGATTTCGGATTTCGGATTTCGGATTTCGGATTGGGAGCCGGGATTGGGTGGGATGGGCAGATTTGACAAATTTTTAAAATTTGTCAAATCTTGTGCCTTGCCATTTGCCAACTGAATCTTTTCATGGCCAACTCCTGGAACCCTGACATCTTCCGTGTCAGTTGCTTTTAATACCTCATCGGCAAAGCGGTCAATCTCTTCCTTCGGCAAACCGAAGACCTTGCCCAGTTCCCGCACGGCGGCGTTGAACTGGAAAGTGCTGTACGTGGCCAGCAGGGCGGTGTGCTCCCGTCCGTAGCGCTTGAAGATGTAATCGGTCACGTCGTCCCGCTCGTCCCACGAAAAGTCAATGTCAAAATCGGGTGGGGAACTGCGCTGCGGGTTGATGAATCGCTCGAAATAGAGGTCGAGTTCCAGCGGCTCCACGTCGGTGATGCCAAGGCAATAAGCCACGATGCTATTGGCTCCGCTGCCCCGCCCAACGTGTTGATAACCAGCACTTTGCGCATAGCGCACTATATCCCAAGTAATGAGGAAATAGGCGCTGAAGTCCATTTCCCGAATGACTTTCAGCTCTTTTTGCACCCGGTCGAGCGCTTTTCGTTTAAGCTCCCCTTTTGGGGCGGGGGGGTAGCGGCGCTGGCAGCCGTTCATTGCCAGTTTTTCGAGCAGTTGGAAGTCCCCGTCCTTGCCTGCCCCAGCGGGGCTTCCTGTGAAAGTCAGTCGGTTGACCTGTAGGCCCGTTTCAAAGTTGATTTCGCAGCTTTCCACCAGTTTTTTGGTGTTCTCGATGATTTTCGGGTAGGCGGCATAGAGCGTTTCCAGTACGTCGGGTGGGTGGAGCAACTCGGTCTTTTTGGCGCAATCTTTCGGCTCCAGTTTCGTGATGAGCGTGTTTTGGTCAATGGCCCTGAGCATCCGGTGCAGTTCGTGGCCCTCGTCGTTGAGGAAGGTGGCCGGGGCCATGATGAGGAGCTTCTGCGGATGGTTTTTTACTTCGGAAGTATACAGCAAATGCACATGCTCGGGGCGGATGCCAAGGAACTCGTGGGGCTTGAACTGGTCAATCGGCTTGATTAATTTCGGATAAATGAAAAATGCCGAGGGCTCGCTGCCAACTGCCAACTGCCAGCTGCCAACTGTTTCGGGCAGGGGTTTGCCATCCATCGAATGGTCGCTGAGGTACTTGCAAAGGTCGTGGAAGCCCTTGGCGTTTTTAGCGAGGCCGAGGTAGAGCCGCTGGCCGTCGGGGTTGCGGAAGTCAATGCCGAGCAGCGGCTTGATGCCCTCCCGCTGGCACAGGCGCACGAACTCACCCGCACAGGACGTGTTGTTCACGTCCGTGAGGGCCAGCGACGTGATGCCGAGCCGCTTGGCCGCCAGCACGAGTTGCTCCGGCGACAACGTGCCGTAGCGTAGGCTGTAGTAGGTATGGCAGTTGAGATGCACTGGTTGTTGCTTCGCAAGGATTTTAGTTTTCTCGTAGGCTCAGGTGCGAAGCGGGTGTGGGCGAGTGGGCGCAAAATTGCAATTATTTGTTTTAAAAAGAAAATAATTGTTTTAAATCACCAGCCGATTGCCCTAAAAGTGAACAATAGCCCAAACACAATAAGTAGGAAAGCGGCCAATAGACCAAAATTGCCGAAGCTTTCAATTGCGAAGTTCCCCCATGCGAGCATGCCAAGCATTGCGCCAGCAACGATGCCGACTGAGCGGCGTTGCCGCTTTAGGCTAACTTCAATGAAGGCAATGCCAAAGAAAACAACAAGGCAGGCTATGACCGTGATTTTCCATAGGATGGAGGAGTCCAAAGTGCTGGCAAGGATTGCGGCAAGCAGTACGCCGCCATTGGCTAAGAGGAAGAAATTGGATTGTAGGATTTTATCACTGGAAAGCAGGTATTTGGTCTTTTGCCCCAAGCGCAAGATGGAGTTGAAAAGCACATCGCCCCACCAAGCAAAAAGGATAAAGGCAATGAAGGCCACCCCCCAGATGAACATGGTCTTGATGAGCAGTATCCAAAGCAGCACCCTCCAAAGACTCAGTTCCATCTTATAGCGGGCGAACCCATACTTGTAAAAGATATTGAACATCCGCCAACGTACCTTGTATGCTTCCGCAAGACCCTGGCGGGCAGTCTCATTGCCGGGGTCGTGAATAAGGGCATTGGTGAGGGTTTCCTTTGCCTTTTCATATTCCTTGAAGTCAAGCTGGCGGTAGCCAAGTGTGGTCAGTAGCGCCGAATTAGTTGGGTCTTCCCGGAGGGCCTCCATTAAAGTGCCCATCGCTTGCGTGTTGTCGAACTGTGCAAACTGCTGGTTGGTTTTCAATTGCAGCAGGTCTACGTTGTTGGGGTCGAGACGCAGGCCCTGTTCAATAGCCTTTGCTGCTGCGTCGGGGTTGCCCTTTGCCAGTTGCACCCTGGCTAATTGGCTAAGGTACGGCACATGGGTAGGCTCGATTTCCAGCGCCCTTTTTATCGCTTTTTCGCTTTCTGACCAACGTTCCCGCTCAGATTCCAACACAGAGGTCAGAAAATGACCAAAATCGTTCTCTGCATCCAATGCCAGACACTGCTCCACGGCTCGGCGGGCAGCTTCAAAATTGCGCAAGCCCAGTTCGCAAGTGCCGAGCATTTGATAGAGATAACTGTGCTGTTGAATGCCCAGCAGTTGCACCACGATTTTCTTGGCCTCCCCGTGGCGGCCAATGGAAATCAGATGCTCGGCTCTTTCGATTTCTTTGGAAAAGTCCATCGCAGCTATCTAAATGTCTTCGCCTCCTTCCCAATAAAATAATTCGCCACAAAGCTGTACAACAGCACCCCAAGGGCGAACAGCCCAATGGCCGTCCCAGCCTCCGTGAACACCCAGAGCAACCCAAGCGCTGCCAGTACAGCAGCATACAGCAACAGGTTGCGGCGTGAGCTGGTGCCTTCCGGTATGTTGAAAGCGCCGCCAGCAGGAATCATCAAGATGACGAGTACCAGCCCAATGCGGAAGGCCATTTCGGCTTTGGTGAAAAAATAGGTGGCAAACGACAGCAAGCCGGCCAACGCCAGTCCGCCCACCAAATTGGAGCCGAGCATTTCGTCACGACTGAGGGCATGTTTGCCCAACGAATGAAAGCGCAGGAAAAGGTTTGAAATGGGCTTTGCAATCCAACTGGAAAAGGCGAAAATCACATAAGCCGCCGCCAAGGGATAGACCAAGGGCGCAAGCGCAGGTACGGTTTTGCCTACTTTAAGGAGTATGCGGTAAAGCACGTAAGCGCCAATGACGAAGGCCCAACGGCCCTGCTCTTGCAGCTTGTTCATCCACAGGAAATACTTCAGGATGCCCCGGTAGAGGAGGTTTTTGCCCTTGATGGCTTCCTTGAGGCCGTCCCTAGCATAGTCGTTTTCGGGGTCGAGGCGCAGGGCTTCGAGGAAGTGCTTGACGGCTGCTTCGTACTGGTCCTGCTCGATGGCCACCCAGCCTTTGTTGGCATGAGAGTCGCTGTTTTCGGGTGCTTTGTAGAGGGCGTAGTCGAGGGTGGCGGCGGCATCGGCTTGGCGGTTCAGCTTGATGAGGGACTGCGCCCGGAGGTTGACCAGTTCAATGTTTTCGGGGTCAAGTTCCAGCCCCTGTTCGGTTTCCCGGAGGGCGAGTTCCCAGTTTTCCTGATAAAACTCGATTTGCGCCCGCAGGTGAAAAAAGGCAGCATAACCGGGTGCGAGCCGCTGCCCTTCGGAAATGGCCTGCCTCGCACAGGCAATGTTTTTGTTGTAAAAACTGGCCTGCCCCAACACGAGGTAGAAGAAGGGCGAATCGGGTTGCTGCGCAACGGCCTGTGCCGCCAGGTCCTCGGCCTCGGCGAAGGACTTGGCGTTTATGCGGCAGACGGCGAGCAGCGCAAGGGCGTCGCCGCTTTGCGGCTCCTCGGCCAATGCCTTTCGGATTTCGGCCTCCGCCTCTGCGTGGCGGTCGAGTTGGAGGAGTTGGTGTGCTCGGTCGAGGTGGAGGTTCATTTAGATTCGTTTTTTTGTTTTTTCTGCGTAAGCATCTCCTTAATGTTAATGGCCATAACGGCTATTCCGACAATTAAACCATATTTCGTGAATTTGAGAAATTCGGGATATCCTATGTTTGCGCCAATGAGTTTTAGGGTGAGCGCTAGCATCAAGAAAGGGATTGATATCAACAGGATTATCAGGGTTATTCTTACAAAATCATCTTTGACGAACCTGACTCCATATATTCCACCTACGAAAATTAGCCACGCCGCCCCTATTAGTATCACGTCCTCATTTATTAGTAAAAGGCCCGTGGCCGATATTATTAATCCAATAGTCAGTGCTGCGCAATTTTGGTAGTCTTCGAGCATGTCAATGCCTTCTCCATCCCAATATTTTTCATTCAAGTACAATTTATAAAGTGTTGGTATGGCAGCATAAATTGCAAATAGCAAAAGTAATGGGGCAAAGAACACACGGCATAATATAGCACCATATTTGGTTTCCCATGCAAAGTAAAACATTGAGTAAATGGGCACATACGCCAGCAGCATCAGATAGAAGCTGGTAAACCTCGTGGCTCCCCACACACTGTTTTGAAGATAAAACCGTCCCAAAAAACTGCCCGAAAACCGGGTGTTCAAATACCGCATCCGGTGCCCAACCTGCGAGGGGTCTTTGCTAATGGCAGTGTCGAAGTGTAATTGAGAAATTTTCGCATTGCCCGCCAAACCCTCAATTTGCCCTGCTACTGTATGGTGCATGCCCCTTTCCGGCTCTTGGTTCAATGCCTCGGCGATATATTCCTTGGCCTTTGCAAAATCGCCTTTTTGCATGGCCAATTGGGCTTTGTAGTTGAAGGCAACCGGGTGCCGGGGGTTCAGTTTCATCACGGCCTCCACGCACTGTTCCACCTTGTCCCATTCGCCTTTATAGAGGTGTGGCACGGCCAGTGAGAGCCAGTATTCCGTGTTATGTGGATCAATTTCTATGGCTTGGGTTAGGAAAGACTTGGCCTCTCCCCATTCGCCCTTTTTGTAATGGGCAAGTCCCATCAAATTGAGCGGCTGCGCCTTGCCTGGGTCGAAAAAAAGGGCTTGTTGGGCGCTTGCGATGGCCTCGTCGTACTTGGCCAACCCGTAGTACGCCCTTGAAAGGTGGTAGTGTCCGGCAGGGTCATCAGGACAGGATTGTATGTACTTCCCGATTTCCTTTATGGCCTCCTTAAAACGCCTCAACTCCAACAACTTCTCGCCCGCTGCAAGGTGTTTCCCAGCATAGTCAAAGTTGAAATTGCGTGGCGTCGTCGGCATGGGAGCTTATTTCTTAATATTCAAATACTCCAATATCTCATCATACAACCCCGCCTCGTTCGCAAACAGGGCGTAGTTCTTTGCCGTTTGGAACCATTCCTTGGTGGTGGCCTTGTGACGCTTGGCAGCGTTCAGCAGGTCATCCGTCTCAATGGGCAGGGGCTGGCCCCGGCGCATGGACTCCTCCAATTTTGACTCGATGGCGATGTCCACCATTGCCTCTAGGTCAGCACCGGAGAACTCACGGGTCTGTTGCGAGATTCTGGGCAGGTTGAGGCTGCCGACTGGCTTGCCCTTCAACTTGATTTCCAAGATGGACTCTCTCGCCGGCTCGTCGGGCGGCGGCACGAAGACGATGCGGTCGAAGCGGCCCGGTCTGCGAAAGGCGGGGTCGAGGTGCCAGGGGGCATTGGTGGCTGCGAGGATGAGGATGCCCTCGTTGTCGTGGCCCACGCCGTCCATTTCATCGAGGAACTGGTTGATGAGGTGTCGTCCTGCGCTGTGGCGCATGTCCGTGCGGTTGGCACCGAGGGCGTCGGCCTCGTCGAAAAAGAGTACGCAGGGCTTTAGGCTGCGGGCTTTTTGGAAAATGGCGGCGAGGTTGCGCTCGCTCTGCCCAAGGTACATGTCGAGGATGTCGCTTATGCCCACGATGATGAAATTGGCGTTGACTTCCCCGGCAGTGGCACGGGCCAGGTGCGTCTTGCCGCAGCCCGGCGGGCCGTAGAGCAGGATGCCCCCGCCGATTTTTTTGCCATAAGCCTTGTAGATGTCGGTGTGCGTGAGCGGGAAGATGATTTTCATGCGGATCTGCTCCTTCACCTTCTCCATGCCGCCCACGTCGGCGAAGCCGATTTTAGGGCGCTCGATGTCCACCGTGCGCTCCATATCCTCGTCGCCGTCGGTGGTGGCGCCGAGCTTAATCTTCTCCGATTCGCTCGGCTGCTGCTTTTGCGAAGCGATGTTGATTTCCGATTCCAGGAAGTTGTCCCGGAGGTTGGGGTCGAGGATGCTGGCCTTTTCGTAGGCGTCCTTGGCAGCGGCGGCACCGCCCGCTTTGAGCAAAATTTTGGCGTACAGCAGCCAGACGGTGGCGGGCGGCTGCGCCATTTCCGTCAGTTCTTCCATGAGGATGAGCGCCACGGAGGTCTTGCCATTTTTGAAAAAAGCCTCCGCCAGCCCGGCCTTCAGGCCAACGTCGTTCGGCGAGGTTTTCAGGGCCTCCTTGTATTCCAGTTCGGCCTCTTCAAAGCGGTTGTTCTTCAGCAGTGCATTGGCGTAGAGCTTGCGGAGCGGCAGGTTGTCCGGCGAGGCTTTGATGGCGTCTCGGAGGTGTTGAAGGTCTTGTGGTTCCATTGTTTCAAGGAAAAAGTAAAAAGATGGGCGGGGCGTGTTTGCCTGCCGTTTTTTTTGCTCCGCAAATATAGCGTCCTCTATCCCAAAACCCCAATCCCTTTGCCATTTTGCAGTCCCCCCAATCTGAAATCCGAAATCTGCAATCCTTCACCCTGCCGTCGCCTTCCGAATCGCCCCCTCCCCAAACCTCCTCCTAATTTTGTCCATTGCTTGCAGCAAGTTCGATACCTCTTGCGTATCCTCAAACAAACTAATCTGCGAGTGCCCATGCACCAGCCCGGAGAACTTCACCCCTATCAGCCGAACGAGCTGGCGCCGCTGGTATAGCTTGTCGAAAAGCGCTTTAGCCTGCGCCAACAGCGGGCCGTCGTGGGCAGTAAATGCGATGCTTTTTTGCTGCGAATAGGTATTGAAATCGGTGTAGCGGATTTTGACGGATACGCAGGAGGTCAGTTTTTTTTGGCTGCGCAAATCGAAGGCGAGGCGGCTCACCATGTCCGTCAATTGGTCTTTCAGGAAGCGCACGTCAATCGTGTCGGTCTGGAAGGTGCGCTCGGTGGAGATGCTCTGGCGGTCGTGGTAGGGCACGATGGGCGAGTTGTCAATGCCGTTGGCCTTTTTCCACAGGCCGATGCCGTGCTTGCCG
>JANPLH010000430.1:0-2171 GCA_031426435.1 Saprospiraceae bacterium
CCGTCCAATCTGTGTCCAATCCTCCTCGCGGGAAATCAGGCCGCAAAGGTAAGCACCTTAGCCCACCAATTCCAAAAACTCATCCTCCGTCAAAATGGTCACCGTGCCGAGCGCCGTAGCTTTTTTCAGCTTGCTGCCAGCGTCCTCGCCCACCACGAGGTAGTCGAGGTTACCGCTTACGGCGCTGATATTCTTGGCACCTGCATCTTCGGCCTTAGCGGCGGCTTCCTTTCGGCCCATTTTCTGCAAGGTTCCAGTGAATAGAATCGTCTTGCCAGCCAAGAGCGCATCAGCGCTCACCTGCTTTTTGCGGTCACCTTCTGTTTGGCTGAAATTGACGCCGAGCGACTCCATTTCCCGAAGGATGGCCACGTTCTTTTCATTCTGAAAGAAACGGATGACGTTGTGCGTCAGCACTGGCCCGATGTCCTTTATTTGACGGAAACGCTCCTCGTCCCAGCCTGCCAAGTCCATCACGTTTTCAATTTCGGCGGCGAGTATCTTGCCCGCTTTGATGCCCAAATGGTGGATGGTCAGGCTGTGCAGCAGGCGATGGATGGGGTTCTTTTTCGCCTTGTCAATAGCCATTTGTAGGTTCTTTGCCGATTTCTCCCCAAAGCCTTCCAGCTTCGCAATGGCCTCGTAATCAAGGCGATAGATGTCGGCGATGCTGTGCAGCCAGCCGAGGCGGTAGAAGCGCTCGATTTGGCTCTCGCCGAAGCCGTCAATATCCATCGCATTCTTCGAGACATGGTGAATCATGCGCTGGATAAGTTGCGCTTCGCAATCGGGGTTCTCGCAGCGCCAAGCGGCCTCGTCCGCTGCCCGCACCAGTTCGCTCTTGCACACGGGGCAGTTGGTCGGGAAAACAATTTCCCGCTCCGAGCCCTCCCGCAGTTCCTCCATCGGCTTCACGATGTATGGAATCACGTCGCCTGCCCGCTCCACCAGCACGGTGTCGCCGAGGCGCAGGTCTTTGTTTCGGATAAAATCCTCGTTGTGCAAACTGACCGAAGAAACGGTTACGCCAGCCAGTGCCACTGGTTCCAGCTTCGCAACGGGCGTAATGCTGCCCACTTTGCCCACTTGGAACTCGACATTGAGCAGCTTCGTGGTCGCCTGCTTCGCCTTAAATTTATAGGCAATCGCCCAGCGAGGGTGGTGCGCCGTGCTGCCCGCCCGTTGTTGCAATTCGAGGCTGTTGGCCTTCACCACCATGCCGTCAATCTCGTAGGCGTAATGCTCCCGGCGGTTCTGCCAGTCGTTGCAGAAGGTCGCAACCTCGGCGATGTTAGGGCAAACCTTCCGTTCGCCAAGTTCACCATTCACTGGGGCGTGCTGCGGTATCTTGAAACCGATATTGCCCAGCAATTCAATCAAATTATCGTGGTTTTTGAACTGGTTCAAAACGCTGTTGCCCGCTGCATCCACGGCGAAGCCGACTTGGTAAACAAACGCCTCGATGCGGCGGCTGGCCGTTTCCGAGGGGTCTTTGGTACGCAGACCCCCCGTGGCGGCGTTGCGGGGATTGGCGAGCAGGGTATCGCCGTCGGCGGCCCGTTGCTCGTTCATTTTCACAAAAACATCCTTTCGGATGAGGGCCTCGCCCCGCAGCTCCGCCTTGGCGATGCCGAACTTGGAGAACTCTGCCCGCAGCGGCACGGAGCGCAGGGTGCGGATATTGGGCGTGATTTCGTCGCCGAGGGCACCATTGCCACGGGTGGCGGCCCGTGTGAGTTGGTCGTTTTCATACACAAGGGCGATGGTGCCACCGTCGAATTTCGGCTCCACGCAATATTCGATGTCGAGGTCGGCTGGCAGGCCGAGGTAGTTCTTGATGCGCTCATCAAAGCTGGCGAGGTCGGCGGCGTCGTAGCTGTTGTCGAGGGAGAGCATGGGCGTAAGGTGCTCGACCAATGCGAAATCCTCGGTCAGGTCGCTGCTCACCCGCTGCGTCGGCGATTCGGGCGTGACGAGTTCGGGGTGCTTCGCCTCGATGCCCTGGAGCTTTTTGTAGAGCATGTCGTACTCGTAGTCGCTGATGACGGGGTCGTTCTGGGCGTAGTAGCGCCATTCGTGGTAAACGATGGTTTCACGCAGTTCGGCGGCCATGGCGGCGGCATCCAATGCATTGGCAGGGTCAGGCGCTTGCAGCAGTCGCTTGGACAGGT
>JANPLH010000431.1:0-4782 GCA_031426435.1 Saprospiraceae bacterium
AAAATTCGGCGTCACGCCCTCCGTTTTCCTCGAACTGCTGGACGGCTGCAACGAGGAACAGGTCGCGCAGGCCATCCGCGTAACGCGCCGCGCCAAGGCACAAAACCAGATAAAATCGAGCATCGCCGGGTTTTTCGTGCAGGCCCTCAAGGACGGCTTTACCGATACAAAGGAAGAAGAACTCAAGCGAAAGGCATCGGAAGAGCAACAAATGGCCAAGCGAGAAGAAATCCGCTCGACGCTCGAAGCGCTCAAGGACGAACTGGCCGGCAACATCAACGACAAAATCCGGGAACTGACCACCGCCAACCCCGACCTCACCAACCAGGCCATCAAAGCCCTGTATGAAAACCCGGTTTCCAAATCGGTTATAGATGAACAGGAAAAGACCCTTACGCGGGAACTCACCATCGAGGACTTCCGCCACGAGCGCATCCTACGGGAAATGGTCAAGGCCAAAATCGTGGACTTGGAAAAGAGCAGCTTCTCCGACCTTTTTGAGGTTTACGAACAGCAGGTGGAACGCTTGAAAAAGCAGTATGATTGAAGGCTAACCGGCAGAGCCGAATTAATAATTCATAGGAATACCTACACATGGAATTATGTTGAACAGATGTCAAACGACCAGTATCTTGCCGTGTAAATAGTTGGCCACTAAAATTGAGGTAGTATGGAGAAAGTAGGATGAGCATCTGGGTCAGGACTGGCCTTTCAGGGGCGATAGTCTGTCAATATAGAAGAGATACTGATGGATAGCATGCAGCACCAAAGCGCTTATCCAAAAACCCCGCTTGGGTCATGTTCTCGAAAGTCGCATTTCATGGTCAAAGAAGCAGGGTTGATTGGTTTGATTTCGTTTTAAGCCAGCGTTTGTTCACAATACCTGGGCGTTGGGTATGTATTTTATACTTTCGAGCGCTAGCTTTTGTCCATTTGCTATTTGCTTTTGGCTGTTTGTTCCAGCCAATGGCCAAAAGCCAAAAGCTAACGGCTCAAAGTACAGCGTCAATTGATTCGAAGAGTACAACTATTTTTACGGTGAAGTGGCGGTAGGGTAGGGCAGTGGCAACCACCTCGAATTCAACGGGATTGGTTTCATGGGCAAGCCAAAGATTGGGGCTTGCCGAAAGGACACCAAAAACTGCCATAATCTGAGGGACAGAAGCGATAATTATCAAAAAGCACAAAAGCATCATGAGCAAATTGAAGACCATTGAAGTTCAGGGAACTAAAATCACGCTACTCGACCACGAGGACAGCGATTTCATCTCTTTGACGGATATTGCCAGGAATATCAACGAACGCACGGACGTTGTCATCACCAACTGGATGAGGAACCGGAACACGGTCGAGTTCCTGGGCGTTTGGGAACAGCTTTACAATCCAGGTTTTAATCCCATCGGATTCGATGGGATTAGAATCAGGACGGGCCTCAATAATTTCTTCCTCACCGTCAAACAGTGGATAGGAGAGACCAATGCCGTCGGCATACAGGCAAAAACAGGAAGGTATGGCGGCACTTACGCCCACAAGGACATTGCATTTGAATTCTGTTCGTTCGTTAACCCCGTCTTCAAACTCTACCTCATCAAGGAATTCCAGCGCCTAAAGGATGACGAGGCCAAGCTGCTCGACGTCGAATGGGACGTGAAGCGCATCATGGCCAAGGCTTCCTACCCGATACACACGGAGGCGGTGCGCCAGCACCTGGTTCCCCCCAAGTTGTTGCGCACCAAAATGGAGGGGCTGTACTTCGCCAACGAGGCAGACCTGCTCAACCTGGCACTTTTCGGCATGACCGCCAAGGACTGGAAGCTCCAAAACCCCGAAGCGAAGGGCAACCTTCGCGACAACGCTACGCACGAACAGCTCTTGGTACTGTCGTTGTTGCAGGGCCTGAACGCCAAGCTGCTAGAGTGGGGCAGCGATGCCCAGCAACGCCTCGAACTGTTGAACAAGGCTGCCATAGACTGGATGGAGATTGTCGTGAACAGCAGCAGCCTCAAGGAATTGCCCGGCGATGGCCCGCGCCTAAAGGGTGCATGATTCGCGCAAGGCAGTTGGGACGATGGCCCCGTCCCAGCGCTTTTTGCCGCTTTCCCTCAACTCGTTGGTTGTCATAAGATTGCACGTGGTGTGTCAACTCATTTCAGGGAGATACAAATTATAGTATAATTAAGATTATGTTGAATAGAGTTTAAAAATAGCTTGTCTTGCCCTGAAAATGGTTGGCCAGCTGGCCAAGGGCAGGTGCCTTATCCCCCTCCCTATTTCCCAACCCCCCCAATCTCCAATTTCTAATTTCCCAATTTCCAATCCCCAACTCACTTCTTCTTCCCCGCCTGCCGCACCATCTCCGTGTCCAGCATCGCCAGCTTCTTTTCCATGAGCTCCACCTTCTTCCAGAGCCTTGCGTTTTCTTCCCTCGCAGCAGCCGCTATTTCCCGTTCCGACTCGACCAGCGACCGAAGCGATTTAATGGCTTCCATCAATGCGGCAATATCCGAGGGCAGCTTTTCAGACTTCTCATAAACCCCGGAACCTGAATCCCTGACCATATCACTTTTTCCCAACATCCCAGCGGTTATTTTCGTCCGCACCAGCTCGGCCACCGTCTTGCCTGTCAAATCCTGCAAGGTCAACAAAACCTCCACCGGAGGCTGGCTCTCGCCAGCTTCCCACTTCGCCACCGTCGAGCGCACGACGCTGAACCGGGCCCCAAAAGTTTCCTGTGAATCGCGCAGCCATTTCCGGACCACCTGGATGTTTTCCGCTAAGTACATAATCGTTTGTCTATATTTAATTACATTAAATGTAATTAGTTGTGTCATTATCGCATTAAATGTATGCAATCGTGACTATCTTTGTATTGCATTAACTAACCTACACAAAATTTTCCACAATGAAACTTGACAAACATTTCGTCCGCAACCTCGAAATCCCATTTTCCAAAGTCATGCCACATGGTGGCTTGAAGGAGCTGCAAGAACTGTTCAATATTTCCATGCACACCCCCCGGCAGGTACTTGCCGGGACCTGGACCAACGAAGAAATTGTCAAAGCTGCCCTCAAAACCGTCACAGACCAACGGGATTTCCTGAACCGCTTCCTTGCGCAGTTCCCAAAGGAAGCCCCAACGCAAAACGGCCGGTCACAGCACCTGCAAAAGCCCGTCCAGACGGGCGGCTAGCATACACGCTGGCTGGGCATTCGGTGCATTTCGACACTGACTTTGCCCGCCTTTTTCAATAGGGGAAATGACACACAAAACAATCCAACAACTCGAAGCAGAGATAGCTGGCCTTGTCGCACAGGTCGAATCCGCCGACGACCCAACCTTACCCTTCGCAAAGCTCAGGGTGACCATAAACGAGCATGTTAAAAGGAGTCGGGGCCTGCGTGAACAGTGGTACCAGCAGCGCAATACCATCGCCAGGCAGGCCGCAAGGATTGCCGACACTGAACTCGATGCCCTGATAGGGGAAAGGGCGCCCGTCCCGGGCGAAAGTGCCCATCCGCCCAGCCCACAGTTCCCCGATGTGCTCACCATTGACAGCGCCCCAAATTGCCTCTTCCTGAGCCTATCCTACGGCTACATCAACCTCCTGCACATCACCGAGCTGGACCTCAACGCCAGGATGATGTTCACGACCCACGGCTCCCGCAACCTCTCCGAGGCCGACGCTCGAAAGGTGGCTTGGTACCTTAAACTCTACTCCCCGCCAGAAGCCATGCACCCTCCCACTAGGAACAACAACGGCTAAAATCCAGATGAGATAGCCCCCAAACACTTCAAAGACCTCTAAGCACCAAGCAAAAAGCAGCAAGATGAAAAAACTGGACAAACAAAAGCTAAAGGAGGCGGAAGCCACCATCACTGCCCAACAAGGCGATACAGCCAACCGCATCGCTCCACCTGCTCCGCCTGACCCCGATGCCATTGCCGAGGAGGTCAAGGCAGCGATTGCGGCGGACAAGGAAAAGCCAAACCCGTTCCCGCTCGACGCTTTCCCAAAGCCCGTGCAGGCCATCATTGACCACTGGCACAGCGTTTACCGAAGGCCTGTGGATTTTCATGGGGGAAGCATATTGGCAGCAGCCAGCGGGGCATTGGGCAATGCCTTTGCCGTGGAACACATGCTAGGAGACGTTGAGCCGCTCAGTGTCTGGATGGTCATCGTTGGCCCGCCTTCCAGCGCCAAAAGCCCCATCATGAAGACCTGCCTGAAGCCGCTCTTCCAACAGGAAAAAGAGTTTGGCAAGGAACATGAAATCGCCAAGCATGAATGGGATAGGAAGGTGAGGGCAGCCGCCAAAAATTCGCCTGTCATGCAAAGGCCCACGCGGCAGCAGCGCATCGTGTCGGATGCCACGGTCGAGTCGCTCATTAAGATTTTCCCGGACAACTGGCGGGGCGTACTTTCCTTCAAGGACGAGTTCATCGGGCTGCTGAAGTCCATGAACGCCTACAAGAACAGCGGCCAGGACCTCGAACACTTCCTCAGCATGTGGAGCGGCACCCAAATCATGCTGAACCGCTCCGGCCTCGAAGACCCCGTTTACATTGATGTCCCTTTCATGAGCATACTTGGGAGCATACAGCCCGGTATCTTGAGCGGCCTTACCGATGGCGGGAAGATTGCCAACGGATTCCTGTACCGCCTTCTGTTCTGCTACCCGGAAAATACCAAGATTCCCAAGCCGACTGGCGTACTGCCCAATCCCAAGGTGGCCACGCAGTACAAAAGCTTTGTCGAACGCCTCACCAACCTGCCAGCGCAC
>JANPLH010000432.1:0-4095 GCA_031426435.1 Saprospiraceae bacterium
AAATAGCCCCCTCCAATGATAGACAACCTAAATGCCCTCCTTGACATCATCGAGCGATTCCTGCTCGGAATCGGAATGCCGGAATGGCTGGTAACGGTCATCATCGTTTTGTTATCGGGGGTAGTCCTGATTGGCTTAATCGGATATGCCCTAAAATGGTTCATCTCCAAACTCCTCTTCTGGAACAACCGCCGCCGCCTCAGCCGTGACCTACACCCCTTTTACACCAAGGCCGAAATAGACAAGGCCACCCGCTACTATATCCCCACCAAGTACCAGGACACCGCCCCCTCCCAGGCTGACGAACCCAGCCGCAGCTTCATCGACTCGCCCAAGGCGAAGCTCATACCCATGATGCTGAAAACCGCCTTCCAGCAGGACGACAGCCGCTACTACCTCATCCTCGCCGACTCCGGCATGGGCAAGACGACTTTTATGATGAACCTCTTCCTAGCCTACAAGAACCAATGGCCTTGGAAGCAGAAGCACGACATCCGACTGCTGCCCTTGGGCCACCCGCAGACCTTGGCGGAGGTGGATAAAATAGACAAGCCCGAACACACCATCCTACTGCTGGATGCCCTCGACGAGGACGTGGAAGCCGTGAAGGACTATAAAAAACGCCTCGGCGAGATACTGGACAAGACTTGGAAGTTTCGGGAAGTAGTGATTACCTGCCGCACCCAGTTCTTCCCCAGTGAGGTGGAGGAGCCGAGCAAGACGGGCTATTTCCGCTATGGCACGGATGGCGGGGAGCATTTTTTCCGCAAGGCATACGTCTCCGTCTTTGACGACAAGGACATCAACCGCTACCTGCGCAAGCGCTTCAAGTTCTGGGAATGGAAAGACCGCCGAAAGGCAAGACGCATCGTGCAGAAAAGCCCGAACCTGATGGTGCGGCCCATGCTGCTCTCGCATATACAGGACTTGGTGGGCGAAGAACGGGAATACGAATACACTTACCAGATTTATGAGGTGTTGATTCAGAAATGGGTGGACCGGGAATCGAACAAGCCGGGGATTGCGGAGAAGTATGGGAGTAGGGAGAATTTTCAGAAGCTGTTGTTGGAGTTTTCGCAAGCGTTGGCGGTGGATATTTATGAGAATCGAGGAAAGCGGGATGGGCGATTGTCTATTCATAAAGACGAAAAGATAGCATCTTTTGAAGGGTTGCAATTGAGTGATTTTGAGGCTGTGGAGGAAAATTGGGGAGATTCTGATTGGAGAACAAGGTCGTTGCTCAATCGCAATGCTGAAGGGTTTTACAAGTTCTCCCATAAATCAATACTTGAATATTACTTAGCAATGAAGGCAATTTTGCATCCATCATTTTTGAATAGTATGCATAATAATGGGATGGAAGCGGCATTGAATTTCTTTAATGAAAAAGTCATTGAAATTTTAAAGAAAACCCCTGGGAGTTTCAAACTAAACGACAATAATGTTGGCGTACCACTTTCTCAACTTTCAATTGAGCATCTGTCTCATTTGAGAAGTGTCACAATAGCTGGTGTTAAAAACTTTTCAATTTCATTGCTAAGGTATTTACCTCAGAAATACCTTAAAAGCGTCACCATTTTTGACGAAGAAGAATTAGCTGAATGGGAACTTTTGAAATCAATAAATATTGGCAGCGAGGTTGGTAAAGAGGTATATGGAAGGTTGCTAAATATTGGATTGTCAGAATTTTCTTATCCAAAAAAAATCGAATCAGCATATCCGAAATCACACCATCTAAATTCAATATCCATGAATTAAAAAAGGAAATAGGGGAACGATACGCCATGAATAGTTTTATTGTCAACTTAATACACGATGTCATCGAAAAAATGAAGAGCGTTAACATTGAAGACATAAAAATAAAAGGTGAACAAGCATTAACAGATTCACCAAACGGGTTAACTTTATCGCAATTTATTGAGTTTAATAAATCAATTTCTAAAGAGGAGTACCTCAATAAAAATGGGTATAATTTATTAGAAAATTTATTAGAAAAGATGGAAAAAGAAATAGTCGAATTTGTAGTTATCATAAAAGAGCCTAGTCAAAACACGCAAAAACTATTATTTCACCAAATACAGGGCATGAAAACATATGAGCTTTCAATCCTCATATTGCTAAATGACACAAAAACCATTGAAAAACTTGCTTTCATCAATCACTTTCTAAAAGAATGCCGTGAACTTCAAGAAGCACTCCCAAACGTTGAAGTTTACTACTAACCATCTACACATCAATGTCCGAATCACACAAAAAACAACTAGAAACCCAACTCTGGAACATCGCCGACACCTTGCGGGGCAAGATGGACGCCGACGAGTTCCGGGACTATATCCTCGGCTTCATCTTCTTCAAGTACCTGTCGGAGCGGATGCTCGATTTTGCGGACTTGCAGCTACAGGGCGAGGCCGTGCAGTACGAAGACCTCGACGAAAGCACCGCCGACGGCCAGCTATACCTCTCGGAGATGGGTAAGCTCGCACTCCAGGAACTCGGCTATTTCCTCAAGCCCTCCGAACTGTTCTCCAGCATCGTGCAGCGGGGCAGCTTGGCGGATGCGGACGAGGACGACGAGGGGGACGATGAAGCGCCCCAAGAGAATTTCATCCTCGGCGATTTGGCGAAAATCCTGAAAAGCGTGGAGACCAGCACGATGGGCACGGAGAGCGAGCAGGATTTCATCAACCTGTTCGAGGACCTGAACCTGAACTCCACGAAGCTGGGCCGGACGCCGGAGGCCCGCAACCGGGTCATCGTGAAGGTGCTGAACCACCTCGCCAAGATTGACTTCGAGCTGCACGATGCCGACTCCGACGTGCTGGGCGATGCCTACGAATACCTCATTGGCAAATTTGCCAGCGGGGCGGGCAAGAAGGCCGGGGAGTTCTACACCCCGCAGGAGGTGAGCAAGGTGCTGGCCAAAATCGTGACCACAGGCAAAACCCGCCTCCGCTCCGTCTATGACCCCACCTGCGGCTCCGGCTCGCTGCTGCTGCGGGTGGCACGGGAGGTGAAAGACGTGGCCGACTTTTACGGGCAGGAGCTGAACCGCACCACCTACAACCTCGCCCGCATGAACATGATACTGCACGGGGTGCATTACCGCAAGTTCGACCTGCGGCAGGAGGACACGCTCCAGTACCCGCAGCACCGTGACCTCCGCTTCGAGGCCATCGTGGCCAATCCACCGTTCTCGGCCAACTGGTCGGCGAGCCAGGTGTTCATGACCGACGACCGCTTTAGCCAGTACGGCGTGCTGGCCCCCAGTTCCAAGGCCGATTTCGCCTTCGTGCAGCACATGGTCTATCACCTCGACGACACGGGCACGATGGCCTGCGTGCTGCCCCACGGCGTGCTGTTCCGGGGCGGCTCGGAGGCGCAGATACGCCGCTACCTCATCGAAAGCCGCAACTGGGTGGACGCCATCATCGGGCTGCCCGCCAATATCTTTTACGGCACCAGCATCCCGACCTGCATCCTCGTGCTGAAAAAATGCCGGGAAAACCCCGACGGCATCCTGTTCATAGACGCCAGCCAGCACTACCTCAAGGACAAGAACCAGAACCGCCTGCGGGACGAGGACATCGAGCGTATCGTGCAGACCTATCGCAGCCGCCAAACACTGGAAAAGTACAGCTACCTGGCCCCGCTGAGCGAGGTGGCCGAGAACGACTATAACCTGAACATCCCCCGCTATGTGGACACTTTCGAGGAGGAGGCCGCCGTGGACCTGAACGCCGTGGCCGCCGAACTGCGCCAACTGGAAGCGGATATGAAGGCGACGGATGCGGAGATAGCGGGGTTTTGTGGGGAATTGGGGATTGATGCGCCGTGGTAGCGGCGGTGGTGCGCAGGATTACTAAACTTTTAAAGTTTAGTAATCCTTGGCCCATGCGTTAACTGTTTCAAAAAAACAACCAGTAATGAGCAAGCAAGCAGAAGGAAAAGTGCCGGAGTTGAGGTTTCCGGGGTTTGAGGGGGAACAATTGCACAGTTCTTACAAAAAATACCGCTTTGAAGATATTTTTCTCTTCTCGACGGGTAAGAACATCAAACAAAGTGAGGCAGCTCCTGAATTTGAAATACCATGTGTAA
>JANPLH010000433.1:0-23106 GCA_031426435.1 Saprospiraceae bacterium
GCCTGTCCAACCCATCGAGAAAAAGGCATACATTTTCTTCCGTACCCCTTTCGCACGGTCACGCACGGAGGCGAGGTCGGGAACAAGACCAGTGTACCAGAATAGCAGCGAAACCGTGAAATAGGTCGAAATGGCGAACAAGTCCCAAAGGAGCGGTGAGTTAAAGTTCACCCAAAGCGGCCCCCTTGTGTTGGGGTAAGGGAACATGAAAAAGTCGAACCAAGGGCGGCCCGTGTGCGTCGCTGGAAAAAGTCCAGCGCACATCACCGCAAAGATGGTCATGGCCTCTGCTGCACGGTTCACGCCCGTCCGCCAACGCTGCCTAAACAACAGGAGGATGGCCGAAATCAGCGTACCAGCGTGGCCAATACCAATCCACCAAACGAAGTTGGTGATGTCGTATGCCCAACCAATGGTACGGTTTGCGTTCCAAGTGCCTATGCCGAAGTAAAACGTCCAGCAAAGGGAGAACAAGCCATAACCGAGGGTAATAACCGACACTGTGAAGGCTATTATCCACATCGCATTAGGTGCCTTCTCGGTTGGCCCGCAAAGGTCCTCCGTGATTTGGTGATAATTCTTGTGACCCTGAATCAGCGGCTCACGAATTCTTGATACTGCTGCGCTCATATTAAATTGAGTTCTTCAAAAAGTTCTTAGAAATAGCCAATGGCAATTAATAGGCGATTAGGATTTTAGCTCAACAACGCCTCATCCCTATTCGTAACCCTCGTGGTGTACTGCACCGCTGGCCGCACGTTCACCTCTTCCAGCACGATATAGTTCAGTTCGTTTTTGTTCCGCTTTGCAATTTCCGAGTTCTCGTCGTTGGTGTCGCCGAAGACAATGGCTCCAGTTGGGCAAGCGGTTTGGCAAGCTGACTTGACATCGCCATCCCGGAGGGCACGGCCTTCTTTCTTGGCGGTCAACTTGCCTTCCTGGATGCGCTGTACGCAGAAGCTGCACTTCTCCATCACACCACGCACCCGAACCGTTACGTCAGGGTTGAGTACCATACGCGTGAGGTTGTCACCGTAAAAAGGCACCTCGCCATCATAAGGAACGAAAGGCTCAGGGCCCCACTCGTTGCTGGGGAAAAGGTCTGCCGTGGTATAGTCCATCCAGTTGAAGCGACGAACTTTATAGGGACAGTTATTGGCGCAGTAACGGGTTCCGATACAGCGGTTGTAAGCCATTTGGTTCAAGCCTTCAGAGCTGTGGTTGGTAGCAGAAACCGGGCAAACATTCTCACAAGGAGCGTTGTCGCAGTGTTGGCACATCATCGGCTGATAGACCACATTCGGGTTTTCATAGTCGCCAAAGAAGTACCGGTCAATGCGCAGCCAAGTCATCTCGTGGTGGCGGTACATCTCGTTTTTGCCGACAACTGGCACGTTGTTCTCGGCGACACATGCCACTTGGCAGGCACCGCAGCCCGTGCAGGAGTTCAGGTCAATATGTAGCCCCCATTTGTGGCCTTGGCTGAATTTCTCAGCAACAATATTATCATAAGGGTACAGGGTCTTCTGGTTCAAATACTCATGGTGCTCACGGCGCTGGTTCAAGCCCTTGCGCTCGCCCTCTGCCGGTTTGTCGTTGTCGAGGTATTTGCCCAAATCGCTGAGGTTGGCTCGCTCGATAACGGAACGCTCCACCAATGAACCTTGGAAGCCTTTCCCAATGGTCATCAGGGCGATTTCGTCCACATTCACCTTGCCTTCGTGCCCCTCTGCCTTGCCAGTAACCCCCATAGTATGGTGGTACTGCACGCTCACAAATTTCTCAGCGCTTAGTTTCTCCGAAACCTTTTCAACAGCAGCGAAATATTGGGTATTTCCATCGGCATCAGTGCTCATCCAAGGATAAACGTTGACGCCGATATTGCGGCCAGCCGCACCAGAGGTTTTCCGACCATAACCAAGGGCGATGCTTACGCAATCTGTTTTTTGGCCAAATTGGCGAACACAAATCACGTGCTGCTCTTTGCCGCCAATCGTTAGTCCAATTTTATCAGCCTCTTTGTAGGCTTCTTTGTTGTTTAGGCCAGCAAAAGGCCCTACCCCATCGAAGCGGCGATTGCCGTCAAAAGCAATTGGAATCTGGAGGTTGTTGCCCCAAACGCAGCGGGTAACAGGATCTGGCATCTCCTGCAACCAAGGGTTGTCAGCATATTGGCCACCACCAATGTTGACGGTTTCAAAAAAGGAGATTTCTATGCCTTCAGCATTTGGCTTGGTTATTTTGGCAGCCGCAGCGTTCACGTCACCGCCCCAACCGAACTCAGGGAAGGACTCGGTAGTTAGCTCAAATACACCATCATGCAACACTTGGTCCCAAAAACCTTGGAACGTAGCGTAGCTGTTCTGGCGGGTGAACATATTGGTTTGCCAATTGGCATTCAAATATTCGTAGTAAGGCTGCTCTGAATTCGGATTGATGTTCGTGCTGCCAGCCCAACGAAGCAGGGTCTCCTCGGCTTGGCGGGTCTTGAATATCGGTGCAATGGTCGGCTGCATCAGGCTGTAGTGGCCAACCTTCGGTTCGGCATCACCCCAGGATTCAAGCCAGTGGTGAGTCGGTGCGATATAATCGCAAAGCGCCGTCGTCTCGTCGGGCGTGCCGTTGAACGAGATTTTGGTCTTAACCTTTGCGAATGCCTCCGCAAATGCTGCACTGTTGGGCAGGTCATAAGCTGGGTTTGCGCCCCAAACGATGGCGGTTCCTACCGAACCAGCAGCCATTTCCTTTACCAATCCTTGGATTTCGGCATCAATGCCTTGGCGCTGGAGGCTTGCATTGGCGAAGGTCATGGTGTTGCCCCAGCTGTCGAGCATATTGTTGATGGCATTCACCAGCACTTGCTCTCCTGTGTTGTTGGAGCCGCTCACCACGATGCACTTGCCAGCATTGGCAGCCAATTGGTCGGCCACTTTGGCCAAGGCATCAGCGGCCTTGTCGTTCACTTTTGGTGCAGCAATGGAAGTACCACCTGTCTTTGCGGCAACGGCGTTGTGCAGCGTTGCAATGGCAGCACCCATTTCCGAAGGGCGCACCAAAATGCGGTGGTCAGCATTGGAGCCCGTGAGCGTCATGCCACTTTCCACTTGGATGTGGCGAGACATTTTGGCATCCTTCAAGCTGTCAATGCGACGGCCAGCGGCGTATTGGCGGGCATATTCCACTGGGCTAATCCACGTACCGAGGAAGTCGGCACCAAAGCTGACAATCATACTGGCCTTGTCGAACATATAGCTCGGAACGGCTTTTTGGCCAAAACAAGTCTCATTGGCTTGCAACATGGCGGAAGACGAAACAGCATCGTAGGTCGCCACTGTAGCACCTGGATATTTTGCCAGGAATTCACCCAGTGCTTTCTTGGAAGTGGGGCTGAGATTTGTATTGGTGATGACCCGAATATTGCCAGTGGCCAATTTGCCACCAACTTCCTTGTCAAGGTCTTCCCAAGCCATTTTTGACCATTTGCCGCCGTCGCTTTTCATAGCAGATTGGTAGCGGTTGGTGTCATATAGGCTCAAAACGCTGGCCTGTACACGGGCATTTGTACCACCTTTGGTCACAGAAGACATCACGTTGCCTTCTACCTTGATGGGACGGCCCTCCCTTGTCTTCACCAAAACAGCGCAGTAGTCGCCACCGTTTACATAAGAAGAAGCATAGTAGGAAGCCACGCCCGGCACGATTTCATCCGGCTTGACCACATAAGGAATGGCCTTCTTTACTGGAATATCGCAGCTGGCAGCCAAAGTAGCCGCACCCACGCTAAAGCCGAGGTATTTCAAAAAATCACGGCGGGAAGCACCGACATTCAACGCATCATCATGGGCCAATGCCGGTGAGTCACTGAACTCACGCTGGAGGCTCTCCATGAAAATCGGGTCTTGCTCTAAATGCTCTACCCCAATCCAGACTTCCGTATTCTTGCTTTGATTTTTCATCGTTTATATAAAAATGCTAAGATTTTTCATTGAATCCAGTGTTGTCTCAAATTGCCAATAGCCAATAGCTAAAAGCCAATAGCCATTAATAGTGGCACTTCTGGCATTCCGTTCCACCGATGTCTTCCACTGTCACTTTACTACGCTTGTTGTCCTTGATTTCCTTGTGGTACATTTCGTAGTAATTGTCGTAGTATTTGTTGTCGGCAAATTTCACCTCCGTCTCTCTGTGGCAGTTGATGCACCAGCCCATCGAAAGCGGTGAGTATTGCTTCACTTCATCCATTGCCTCCACTTTGCCGTGGCAGTTTTGGCAAGCCACTTTGCCCACCGTTACGTGTTGGGCATGGTTGAAATACACGTGGTCAGGTAGGTTATGGATTCGAACCCATTCGATAGGACCTTGGATTTTCGTATCGCCAGTTTTTTTGTCAGTCAATGCAGCGACAACACCATCCCACTGGCTGGCTAGTAATGCTTCACCTTCACCATCCATTTTGCCTTTATCGGTGATGTAGTTCTCGGAAATCCAGCCTTTGTAAATTGCCTCAATTTCCTTGTCAGTCTTCTTATCATAATTCTTAATCAAGGTGTCGCCTTTTGGGTCATAGCCGATGGAGGCAAATATTTTTGTCAACTCAGCAGTACCGTAAGTCGAGCCGACCTTGATGGCCTTGTGGCAGTTCATACAAGTATTGGCGGCAGGAATGACGCCGTGCTTGCTTCGGCGGGCACCATCGTGGCAATATTGGCAGTCAATCTTGTGAACCCCGGCGTGGAGGGTATGACTAAACTTGATGGGTTGTGTAGGCTGGTAACCTTGCTGGCGGCCCAGGTTGATTGCATTGCGCACTGTGAAATAGCCGCCAAAAAGGATGAAGGCAAAAATTGCGAAGCTGACCATTCCTTTGCTGGTCAATATTTCAGCAAGCGTCTTGCGAGGTGGTGCATCTGCACCAAATTCTTTGACGGCTGCAATATGGTTCAGGTTGGAGATAATCCTGGCGAGGATGACAGCCAAGAGCGCCAAAATGACGAAGAGGAAAACATAAAGGAGGGTATTGTTGCCTTCCTTTGGAGGTACTGGAGTACCAGGCCCACCAGTCGTCACAACTGGAACATCACCAGGACAATTACCCGCAGCCGTACAATTGATGTATGCAAGGATATTGGCAATATCAGCATCCTTCAAACTTGGAAAGCTGGTCATCACCGACTTGTTGTACTCGTTGTAGATTTGAACCGCACGAGGGTGTCCCTTGCTGACCATTGCTTGGGAGTTCCGAATCCAACTGTACAATGCTACGTCGTCGCCCCAACGCTCAACTACCCCACCGAGAGCAGGCCCTGTCATCTTGGTCTTCATGTCCTTGTTGTGGCAGGTAGCACAGTTATTCTTGAAAAGCACCTTACCTGCCTCAACGGCAGCCTGGTCTTGTGCGAACAGCGTAGTAAGGGAAAACGAAAAAAGAAGAACTAGAAAACTGTTAGTCAATCTGTTGTATATCATCTTTGCGAGGTGGTTATCTTCGATTCTTGATAAAAACATGTCTTTGATTCCTAAACTCGCCGCAAAGATAAATGCGTAACTATTTTTTTATCAAGATTTTAAAAATGCTTATACTATTTAGATAGGTTCTAAATTCTAAGGCAGGTTTTACATTAGTTTACATGACAAGAACGATTCAACAGCGACATTTTTGGCCTTTGATTTTAATTGGTTTGGCCTTTAGTTGTGCCAACGAAAACAAAAACAATACTGCTCGACCAGCCCAGCAGTTATTTGAACTGTTACCAGCTTCGCAAACGGGCATCCATTTCACCCAAACCATCCCAGAGGAATACCGCTACAATTGGTCAATGGACCCTAACATCTTCAACGGCGGCGGAGTGGCGGTGCTTGATGTGAACAACGATGGCCTGCAAGACCTGTTCTTCACCTCCCGCCTCCAGCCTTGCAAACTGTTTTTGAACAAAGGCTCCAAAGGAGCAAGCGAATTGAAGTTTGAGGACGTTTCGCAAACAGCTGGAATAGCCAAGTTCATTGGCATTAAAACGGGAGTCAGCGTTGTGGACATCAATGCCGATGGCTGGATGGATGTGTATGTCTGCCGCACCTTCCTCGAACCCATTCCCGAACGCCGCAACCTGCTTTTCATCAACCAGCAAGACAATACGTTTAAAGAAGAAGCAGCAAAATATGGCCTCGACGACCTCTCCCCTACCCAACACGCCCATTTTTTCGATTACGACCTGGATGGCGACCTCGACTGCTACCTGCTCAACCATCCTGTCACTTACAACCAAATCAACAATATTGATTATCAGCCAAGCCCCAATGCGCCGACGGCAAGTAGGAGGCCGCCATTGGATGAGTTCGAGAGCGATAAGTTGCTCCGCAATGACGGGGGTAAGTTCACTGATGTGAGCAAAAAAGCAGGAATCCACAACAGGGCATGGGGCCTCAGCGTAATGAGCAGCGACTTCAATGACGACGGCTTTCCCGACCTCTATATCGCCAACGACTTCATCATGCCAGATTTCACCTACATTAATAATGGTGACGGCACTTTTAAGGAACGAAACCAAGAACTCTTCCACCACACCTCCAACCATACGATGGGCATCGAAATCGCTGACCTGACCAACGACGGCCTTTGCGAAGTAATGGGCTTAGACATGCTCGGTGAAAACTGGGAACGCCGCCACCAGCAGATGACCACCATGCAATTGGAGCGGTACAAACAGTTGAAACGGCAGGGCTATGGCGACCAGCAGATGCGGAATGTGATGCAATTGGCAATTGGCAGTCAGCAGTCGGCAGTAGCGCCCAAGTATGCCGAAGTAGGCTGCCTTTCCGGCATGTTCGCCACCGAATGGGGTTGGGCGCCCCTCGCTGCTGACTTCGACAATGACAGTTGGAAAGACCTATTTATTACCAATGGTGTGAGGCGAGACTTGAACGATATTGACTTTTTCGCCTACACCGCCGACAGCATCAACAGCACTGGAGGGGTCAATGAATCGAGGTTCAAGACCTGGGAAGCGTTTTCCAACCTGATGCCTTCGAGGAAAGTGCGCAACCGCATGTTCCGAAATAAAGGCGGACTTCAAATGGAAGACCTAACCGATGCTTGGGGATTCGGCACACCGACCTGGAGCAATGGCGCTGCTTACACCGACCTCGACAATGATGGCGACCTTGACCTCGTGGTACACAATGTGGAAGACACACCTTTTATATATAGGAACACGGCGGATGAATTAGGACAAAATTGGCTGCAAATCAAACTGAAGGGTACCCCACAAAACCCGACAGGAACTGGAGCGAAGATTTTGGTACGGGCAGGCGAGGAGGTTTTTTTCAGTGAAATGTCGCCCACGCATGGATTTTATAGTTCGGTGGAACCGATTTTTCAAGTAGGCCTTGGCCCAAAAACCAAAGTGGATGAAGTAGCAGTAGAATGGCCGGGCGGAAAGCACCAAATTTTAACACAAGTAAATGGTAATCAACGACTTGTTATTGATATTGCGCAAGCAAAACCCGGCCGTTTGCCTCGAAAAACAACTGCTGAAAGCGTGTATTTTGAAACTGCCAAAAAAACGGATACCCCCATTTTCAAGCATACTGAAAACGATTTTGAAGACTTCAACTCGGAGCGGCTCCTGCCCCACCGGTTCTCTAATTTAGGTCCCTCACTGGCAGTTGGCGATGTGAACGCCGATGGCTTGGAGGATTTTTTTATCGGCGGTGCAATGGGGCAACCAGCGGCTGTTTTTATTCAAAACCAGCAAGGGAAGTTTGACAAAACAGCCCAACCAGCATTTGATTTGGATGCTAAATACGAAGATACAGGCAGCCTTTTTTTCGATGCGGACGGTGACAAAGACCTCGACCTTTATGTGGTCAGCGGTGGCAATGAAGCGCCAACTGGGGACGCCATTTACCAAGACCGCTTATACCTAAACGACGGAAAAGGCAAGTTCAAACGCAACGAACCAGCCCTACCAAAAGAAACTTCCAGCGGAAAAGCCATAGCTGCGCATGATTTCGATGGCGACGGTGACCTTGATTTGTTCGTGGGTGGCCGGGTGGCTCCGGGTCGTTTTCCGGCTGCTCCGCAAAGCTTTGTTTTGAAAAATGAGGGTGGTAAATTCAGCGACGTGACCGACCAAGTATCCCCCGGTTTCAAACAAATCGGCATGGTCACCGACCTTGTTTTTGCTGACCTTGAAGCCGATAAAAATGAGGAACTTGTAGTAGCAGGTGAATGGATGCCCATTACGATTATAGAACTGGGAAATCAAGACGGAACAGCTCCCAACCGAAATCCGAAATCTGAAATCCGAAATTCCAATGGTTGGTGGAACTCCCTGAACGTCAGCGACTTGGATGGCGATGGCGATATAGATATCGTGGCTGGCAACCTCGGCCTGAACACCCGTTTCCGCCCACCGATGCGACTCTATGCGAAAGATTTCGATGCAAACGGTAGCATTGACCCAGTGATTTGTATTCAAGAAAATGGCCGTTTTCTGCCGGCACCGATGCGGGACAATCTGCTCAAGCAACTGCCATTTTTGAAGAAAAAATTCGTGCGAAACACAAGCTACTCAAAGGCAAGTATCGAGCAGGTATTTACCAAAAATGAACTTGACGGCGCACAAGTTTTGCAAACGGAAATATTGGCTTCCGCTT
This sequence comes from Saprospiraceae bacterium, assembly GCA_031426435.1. GTDB lineage: Bacteria > Bacteroidota > Bacteroidia > Chitinophagales > Saprospiraceae > UBA6168. Next base: position 8,656 of record JANPLH010000433.1, read on the forward strand.
GGTTTGAAAACAAAGGAAGTGGCGATTGGGTAACGCACCTCCTACCCGATGAAGCGCAGATTTCACCCATCCATGCGATTCAAACGGGCGACTTCAATGGCGATGGCATAATGGACTTATTGGTGGCCGGCAACGACAGTGGCTTCGACGTAGAAACTGGCCCTGTCAACACCTCCCCTGGCTATCTTCTGGCGGGTGATGACAAAGGTGGGTTCAAGGCTGTAAGCCCCTCAAAATCAGGCTTTTGGGCGACAAATGAGGTACGAAACATATTACCAATCAAGCTTGGGAAATCGGGCAAACAAGCTTGGCTATTGGCAAACAACAACAGCACAATTGAACTGATTTTGCAAAAACAAAAACAATGAAAAAAGCAATAAACTTGGTATTGGCAGCTTTATTCACACTTTTTGCCGCAGTCCAGTACAACGACCCCGACCCTTGGCGTTGGGCTTTGATGTACGGCTTTGTGGCAGGGGTTTGCGGTTTTGCGGCATTTGGCAAAACGAACTGCTACGTGATTTGGGCGGGCATTGCAGCTTGCCTTGTATGGTTGGCATTTTGGTTGCCCGATTTCGTCGGTTGGTTGAATATGGGCAGCCCCGGTATTGCTGGGCAAATGAAGGCCGAAACGCCATATATCGAATTTGCAAGAGAGTTTTTCGGCTTGCTGATTTGTTTGCTGACCTTGGCTTGGCAGCTTTGGCGGTTAGGAAAAAGCAAACTGCCGTAATTTTTCCCTCGACTTCCGTTTTAGTTGAGAACTTTGAACCATGATTTTACGCACAGAGCAATTAGTCAAAAAATACGGCGAGCGCACCGTCGCCAAGGGCGTCTCCCTCAACGTGAACCAAGGCGAAATCGTTGGTTTGCTCGGTCCGAACGGTGCTGGCAAGACCACCACTTTTTACATGGTGGTCGGCTTCATAAAACCAAATGACGGCCATGTTTTTCTCGAAAACGAGGACATCACCGCCTTGCCTATGTACAAGCGGGCGAGGCTCGGCATCGGTTATTTGCCACAGGAGCCGTCGGTATTCAGGAAGTTGACCGTGGAGGATAATATCAAGGCAGTGCTGGAAATGATGGACCTCAGCAAGGAGGTTCAAGCACAGCGCTGCGAGTCGTTGCTCGAAGAGTTTGGCCTAAACAAGGTGCGTAAAAACCACGGCGATACGCTCTCCGGCGGGGAGCGCCGTCGCACCGAAATCGCCAGGGCATTGGCCAGCAACCCCAGCTTTATCCTCCTCGACGAACCGTTTGCCGGCATTGACCCCATCGCCGTGGAGGACATCCAGAACATTGTCTATAAACTCAAGGCTCGTAATATCGGCATCCTCATCACCGACCACAACGTGCAGGAAACGCTTTCCATCACCGACCGGGCCTACCTGATGTACGACGGTGCTATCTTGAAAGCCGGAACTGCCGAAGAACTAGCAGCGGACGAGCAAGTGCGGAGGCTGTATTTGGGGATGAACTTTGAGTTGAAGAAGAAAGTTGTGGAGGGATGAGGGATGAACACCAAAAAAAATTGTGCAGTGCTATGCAACCAAAATTGGTTAAAAGCATTCTCTAAAACGTCAATCGAAAACTCAAAAATGGAAATTATGAAAAAAGCGATTTTCTTATCAATATTCATTTTTACCGCAATGGCTGTTGCCTTTTCGCAAGAAAAACCGGTCAAGTTCACCGTAACCGTCAGCACAGATTCCATCTTGATGGACAACTATTTTGAAGTTAAATTCGTGCTGGAAAACGCCGACGGGCAGAACTTTGAAGCACCTGATTTCGACGAGCATTTCAATGTGGTGAGCGGCCCGAATTTCAGCACCAGCATGAGCATTTTAAACGGCGCTGTTACTCAAAATATGAGCATCACTTATTACCTCGAACCCAAGGAAATTGGGGCCTACTATATCTTGCCCGCCAGTGTGAAAGCAGGTGACCAGATACTGGAGACCGCCCCCCTCGAAGTGCTGGTGGTGCCCAACCCAGACGGCATCAAGCAAACCCCACTCCGAAGCAATATGCAGAACTTCCAGTTCAATTTTGGCGACCCGTTGGACTTTGATTTCTCATTCCCGGATTTGCAGGGTATGCCGCATTTCTCCTTCCCTACACCACCGATTGAAAAGGCACCAAAAGAGGAGGAGCAACCCGTAAAAAAGAAGCGGAAAACGACCCGCATCTAAATGCAAAAAGCCCGTTTCACATCGAGACGGGCTTTTTGTTTTTAGCATTTTCAGCAAAACCTATTTGCCAAAATAAGTTACCAAAACCGGGCAGGTAGCTGCCATTTCATCATAATAACTCGTTGATTTATAGGCATTTGCCCAATCCTTGAAATAAGTCATCTCTTTGTCGGTATTGAACTTGTCGTATTTAGTCCAATCTAACGCATCATAAATTTCTTGCTCTGCTGGCGTCAGTACATAGCTCCACGATTGGAGCTTGGCCATCAAATAATCAGCTTTTGCCAAAATTTCACGGTCGTTTGTAGCTGCTTTTGCCTGCCGCAGATAGGACATTGCCCGCTCACCTTGGAAATAAACGCCTATGGCCTCTTTCGAAGTGGGGCTATAACTTCTTGGGCCATATTGCAAGGGTATTGGCCAATCACTCGTTGATTTTCCATAGCAGTACATCATCCAGCTCTTCCCATGATACGTGCAATTGAGCCAAGCTGTACCCAAGGAAAGGTAGGCATCGGCTGCATTTGTTGGGTTGGATTTTGCCGATGTTTCAAGTTCCATCAAGCGTTTTACAAATTCCGTTTTGGTAGCTGGAAACTCGCCCCTGTTCACGCTGTCCTTCGCCATGACGAAAGGATTGGAAATGAGGTTTTTGGAAAATTCGTACTTCGTTTCCCAAAAATCTTGGTCCACTTTTTCAAAAGCCGCTGCTGCTTCGTTCAAGTCGTTTTTACGGAAAGAAATCGTGCCACGCAGGTCGAGCAGGGCATTACGGGATGGGAGAAATCCCGAAGTCAGGTATTTTTCAAACTCGGTTTTGTTCTTTTTTTGCATCACAGCAAGCACCTGGTCAATGTCCTTTTCCGTGGCCCGCCAATCGAGGTATCGGATGAGTTCATAATAAGCCGTCCCGAAATCATAGCGTTGTGCCGTGGGCAATTCAAGCGCATGGTTGTTGAAAAAATAGGCTGCCACGAGGTCGCCCTTTTTCAAAAATTCTTCACTGGCCAACAAGTTGAGCGCAGCAAAATCCCGTTTGCCATTTTCACGGTTATTCACGGCTGCTTTTAGCTGGTTCATCAATTTGACCAAACGGTCCTTAACCTCCCCGTCAGCAATATTGTCCCGGTTGAGCAGCAGCAGTATCTGCTCAGTGGTTTGTTGCTCCGCAATGTGGGGGCCAGCTTTTTGTGAAATAGCCGTGAAATGCTTTTCTGCCGCAACTGCTTGTTTGTCAATCAAATACAAATGGCCAGCCAACAGGTTGGCCAAATCAGTGGGGAGCGCCCCACCCTTTTGCGAAGCCAAGACTACTGCAAAATCCCTTACTTGCGCCAAATAAGCTTTGTCCTTCAATTTGTTGGCATTCCGGTAGGCTTCCCATTGCTGGTTGTCCCATTCCCATTTCTCTTGGGAGTCATCATTGGGGTAACTGGCAGCACCCATGCCCGTCAGTTCGTCGGTGAGCAACCAGTCTTCCAGCTTGCTTATTTCACGTACCAACAGCAGTGGCAGCAGCGGACATTTGACGTCCAAAGTTTGCATTTCCTTGATTTGTGGCAATGCCTTGCCGGGATTGCGCAGCACCGCCAAACCAAGTACCAATGACCGCTCTGAATTGTCTTTACACAATGCTAAAGTCTTCGCCATCAGCTTTTTATCAAAATGCTGGTAGCAATAAATCCGCTTCTCCGGGCAGCTCAAAAAAGACTGCGCCAGTAAGTAATTGGCCTCCGCTGGGTTGCCCACGATACCCGCCCGGTGGAAGGTCGCCCAATTGGAAAGGGCATCGCTGTGGTCGTCCCGGAAATGCTCGGCGTAAAGCTGCTCGAACCTCGCTTCATCGGCGTCGTACCGACTCATCACCAGCAACTGGTAGGCATACCGGCGGCGCAAGAAGGGGTTCTTTTCCTCTTTGTATTTTTTGAGGATTTTAACTTGTACATCCTGCTTGCCTTTTTCACCAGTGGTCATGGCGTTTTCCGTTGTGCCACCCCAGTTTTCGGTCCAAGGGTCAGTGGTTTCAATCGCCGAAAAATGCTCGTATTCTTTGGCTAAAAGCAGGTAATCCAGCACTGGCTTTTTATCTTTTTTCAACAAGGACTGAAAAAAGAAATTTCCTGCAAAAGGTTGATTATCAGCGCCTTCAGCAATGGCATTGAGCAGCTCGTCATAGTTGACACCATAGACTACGGCGTTAACATCTGAGACACTGACACCATTCCCTATATAAGCCGCCCAATCAGCACAATTGCGCTTTCGGTCATTCCCAGCTTGGTCGTTTTGGTAGCTGTTCAGCCAGTTTGCGGAGTAATAAAACGGCGACCACTCCTCGCCAACGATAGCAGGGTTGAGCAGTGCGATTCGGTACTCCTCGCCATAATAGTAGATCCCGCAAGCGTTGGCGAAGGGCAGTGGCAATAGGCTGACGAACAGGCTAATGCCCAAATTCTTTGCAAATTTCTTCCACATGGTATTCACGGATTTTAGAAGGATTCCAGTCAAAAAAGGAGATGCTTTTAACGGCTTTTATTTCGCCTAGCCGCTCGGCCAGTGCTTGTATTTCATTGGGCGAAGGCCCATCCAATCGGACGATATCGCCCTCCCGCATATACACGTCCGAAAAAACGGTGTCCTGCGTGAAACGGTACTTGCCCTCCGATTCGGGCGTAAACAATGGATTGCCTTTCACCTCAGCTTCCGTTAGGCCGCTGGCTAATCCCTTGAACTGATTTTCGTGAAACAATGCACCCCAACTGAAAAGCGGAAGTGCTGCTTCAAGCGGCAAAGGGTAGTCACCGTTTTTGAGGTAACCCATCACCAAGCTTGGGTCGAAGATGGCATCGCTCACGGCAGGGTCTTTTGGTTGTGCCATGTTGTAGCACATCAGCGTGCCCCGGTCAACAGGCGGAATACCCGCTTTGTCCCTGTCTCGGAACTGGTGCAATCGCACCGTACAGGAGATGGCCATGCCAGGATTGGCCTTTTTCATGGCCTTCAGAAAATTGAAATAGCGGTCACGGGTTGCGGGTGTCCAGTCGCAGTCAATTTGTAATTCGCCGATGCCAGTCCTGAATTTGTACGCATCTGTCAGGCTGTCTGATTGGTACCAGTCAATGGGTTTTTCGGCATTTTCAAAGTCAAAGCCCCAATAGTCTAACCTGTAGGAAATGGACTCGCTTTTCTCCGTAATTTTCTTTGAAATCTTTGAGGCCAATGAGTCGGCGTTGAAGTTGTTTTGAAATACCCTGTTGACGATATATACCGTTGGAATTGTTTGATAATCACCGATTTGCAAATCATTTACAACAGGAAATTCGCTGTTCCCCCAACCTACATCAACCGCTGCAACTGGCACGGGCATCTCCAGCGTAGGGCTCCAATCCACATCAAAATATCGGAGGTAGAACCGCTTCATGCCAAGCGAATCGGCGAGCGCCTTGTCTGCTTTGGTGAATTCAAGTTTGGTTTTCCAGTAATAAAAACTGACGCCTGAACCTTGAGCGTTGCCAGCCGCTGGTTTGCAATAGCTGCCGACAAACAGCAAGGTCAAGACTAAGGCGATGGGCAATAAAATGGCTTTTTTCATAAAAGGATAAAGCTGGTGATGATTCGGATTTACAAAGCAAATGTAGCATCCGAATGTTGGATGTCATTGGGGTATTTAACGAGTGGTGGAAAGCAGCAAGAAAGTGTGGCCGATTTGTGAGTATTCGGAATGAACTGGGTTACCCTTTATTTCAAAATTCCCGTCGTCCATGGGCGTTTGATGAGCTTCGAAATCTCCAAGGCCAGCTTCACGACCGTATCAACCTGAGTGGCTTGAATGATTTGCGTTTTTTCCAAAATAAAGTCCAGAAAATGCTGGGCCTCCTGTGTATCGAAACGCATGGTGTATTCAAAATATAGCCCCAGGTCCTCGAAGGGCATACAATGCGTGAAAATGTATTTGTCCTTCCGGAGGTCGTAATATATGATGAAGCGGGGCCGGGGGAAAATGTTGTTGAACAAGGTGAGGAACAGCGGCGACTCCAACATGTGCTCGTTCTCAAACTGAAAGACATTGGCTTCGTAAGCGGGGTAAAACAGCATTTGTGCATTGATTCCCGCCTTCACCAATGCTTGCCCCATCTGGTTCAGCTTGCTGGAGAGCACGCCAACGGGCACGTTTTTGCTGGTAAAATCGGTCATGGGCGTCCAAGACTGGGTCCTCAGGTCAAAAAACTGAACGTCTTCCCGCCGCCCAATGCGCAGTTTGTAGTCGAACCGAGGGTAGCCCGGCACCATATAACCGGGGTAATAGAATTGAAAACCCAGGTCCTTGCCAAACTGGATTTCCTCCAGCATGGTGTAGATTCCGAGGCTGTGTTCGGCATAATCATGGTCATAAACGCCCTTGATGCTGGCAAGGCTATTGTCGCCGAGGTCGAAGAAGCTGAAGGCCACGAGGCGGTCACCATCATAAACGCTGACCTCAAAACTGTCGAAAATATCCTGCAACTGCCCATCCAGCAAGCTATCACGCACCGTCGCCGAAAGCATCCCTTTGAAGTGTTGCTTGTATTTTTGAAAAAGGGCTTCCTTCTCGTCGTCAATGACGCCATGCTTTATCACGGTTCGGAACCTTTGGCGGTTTTGGCGAAGGTTTTTTTGAAGGCTACTTCGAAAAAAATAACCTTCGAGCGGCAGCCGGAGCCAAATAGGAGAGAACAAACTTTCCCCAAAAAACAGGAAATGGCAAGTGAAAACGCTCAACCCCATGCGGTACCAGCCCTTGGCAAGGTAGTCGTCCAATTCGCCCCCATTGATGGCTGTTGGAAAATGTTTTTGGTTGAACATTTGATGAGTTGGCGGTTTACGAACTCGGAGTAATTTTGTCCAATTCTTCAAACCGCTTTGCAAGCGCAAAAAACTGCATTTTATGCTAAAGCAAACCATCGGCTGCCTGATTTTTTTATCCACATTGCCATTCCTGTCATTTGCGCAGCAAACGGATTTGGTAAATGAGCGGCAAATAACGTCAATCCAGCTGTTCAAAAATCACCAAGGCGAACTTGAATCGTTTAAGTCCTTGGCCATCCGTTTCGAGGTGGCCTGGCAGGAATCCGAATTGGAAAGTATGGTTGACCTGAAAGCAGCTTTGTCAAAGCAGATGTACGCTGCCAACGCCATCGCCTACCCTTCTAATTCAAAATTGGAGCAGATAAATCTAAGGGTGACTGCCAAGCAAAAACTGCTCGATGAATCGGAAGATTTGGCCTTAGACACAATGGACAACGATATCGGCAAAAATGCAGAACGGGCAATTCTCCTGTTCAAGGAATATATCCGCCTTTATGAAGCAGACCTCGAAGCCCATGCCGCTACTTTGGGCAAGTAAGTGCGCTAACTGAAATTAGAACCTGCACAAGTGATTGATTCCCAGTTCAATATCCCACTTTCCAATTTCCAATAAATCTTCCTGACCATCAGCACCTACCAACAAACACTCGATTACCTGTTCACCCAACTGCCGATGTTCCAGCGCATCGGCCCTGCGGCGTTCAAGAAGGACCTGACCAATACCTTGGCGCTTTGCGAACACCTTGGCCAGCCGCAGCTCCGCTTTCCGAGCATCCACATCGCAGGTACCAACGGAAAAGGCAGCACGGCACATATCCTTTCAGCTATTTTTACCGCTGCGGGGTTCAAGACCGGGCTTTATACTTCGCCCCATTACCGTGATTTTAGGGAGCGCATCAAAATCAATGGCCAACTCATTCCAAAGCGCTACGTTTTTGATTTTGTGGAACAAAACCGGCTGTTTGCGGAGCAACTAAAACCCTCGTTTTTCGAATGGACGGTCGGCCTTGCCTTCGATTATTTTGCTGCGCAACAGGTGGACATCGCCATCATCGAGACAGGGTTGGGCGGGCGGTTAGACTCAACCAACGTCATCACACCACTCATCAGCATCATCACCAATATCAGCTTTGACCACCAGAACATGCTCGGCGACACCCTGCCTTTGATTGCTTTTGAAAAAGCCGGCATCATCAAACCGGGCGTACCTGTCGTCATTGGCGAGACGCACCCGGAGACCAAAAGCGTTTTCATCGAAAAGGCCGAACTGGAGGGCAGCCCCATCGTTTTCGCCGACCAGCACATTGAGGCTAAGCCGACCAAAAAAACGGAGGCACATATTTTCTACGATGCTGTCATGGAGGGCAAAATACGCTATAAGGACTTGGCAGTCAACCACTTGGGCGATTATCAGCGGAGCAATCTTTGCACGGTGTTGCAGGCAATGGAGGTACTTGCCCCGATGTTTCCTCAGTTTTTTGAGGGTAAAAAATTGGAGGCGGCAATTCGTGCTGGGTTGTTGGATTTGAAAAAACTGTCCAATTTCATAGGCCGCTGGGAGTACATCAGCCAGTCGCCGAGGGTGCTTTGCGACAGCGCCCACAACGAAGACGGCATCAAAAAGGCCATCCTCGGTTTGCAACAAATACCCCATCAGCGCTTGCATTTCGTGTTCGGCACGGTGAACGACAAATCGCCTGACAAGGTACTGTCCATGCTACCCAAGGACGCCCGCTATTACTTCGTCAAAGCCAATATCCCACGAGGCATGGATGCTGGGCAGCTTGCCGAGCGGGCAGCCAACTTGGGTTTGAAGGGCAAGGCATATACTTCCGTGCGAATGGCATTGGCTGCCGCAAAGAAGGCCGCAAAGCCAGATGATTTGGTATTCGTCGGTGGCAGCATCTTCGTGGTTGCGGAGGTGATTTGAGCAATTGACCGACAAAGCCCTCCCTACCTGCCCATTTTGAGCGAAAGGGCGGTTTTTCTGATTAATTTTGCTGCGCAAAACCCGCCCCTACGGTTTCCATTTCAATCAATTCTATGCTCCGCAAGTACTGTCACCTGTTGTTTTTATTCCCAAGCTTCGTCATTGCGCAGCAAAAAGAATGTGTCTTTATTGACTGGTCAAAGCATTACGGCGGCACCAAGGCCGATGCCGCCAACGACTTTCAGCGCACCAGCGATGGGGGCTATATCGTCACTGGCTACTCCCGTTCCGCTGACGAGGATGTGATGAACAACAAGGGGCTTTCCGATTATTGGGTGCTGAAATTGGACTCGCTTGGCAACAAAGAATGGCAAAGCAACTACGGCGGTGCCGACAACGACATTGCCACTGGCATCCTTCAAACTGCCGACGGCGGGTATATCGTAGCAGGTGGGGCAGTTTCGTTCGATGGTCAGGTCAGCGGCAACCACGGCGTCGAGGATGCCTGGGTGCTCAGGCTCGACCCTATCGGGAACATCCTTTGGAAAAAAGCCTACGGTGGCAGCCTGAACGACCGGGCAGAAAGCATCGAGCCTACCAGCGACGGCGGTTTTATACTTTCAGGTTACACCCAATCCAGCGATGGGGACTTGACCTTGAACAACGGCGAATTCGACTATTGGGTCTTCAAAATCAATGGCGCTGGCAACCTGCTTTGGCAAAAAAACTTTGGCGGAAGCCTTTCCGAATATGCGTTCGATGCCATGCAAACCAATGACGGCGGCTATCTCGTGGCTGGTTCCTCCTTTTCCAGTGATGGCAATGTTTCCACCAACAAAGGCTTTTACGACTACTGGTTGGTGAAAATGGATGCCTCCGGCAACATGGTTTGGGAAAAAAGCTATGGCGGCAATGGGGAGGAAAGGGCTTACGGCATTGCCTTAAATTCGTCGGGTGCATTTATTGCGGGGACTTCAAACTCAGCCACTTTTGACGTGCCCGGTAGCAACGGCGGCTACGATGTCTGGGTCATCAACATTGACCAAAACGGCGGTTTGATTTGGACTAAAAACTACGGTGGCATTACCGAAGATAGGGCATTGGGCCTTACCGCCAAAGCCGACGGCGGCTTGTTGGCGGCGGGCCTTTCCACCAATGCCAGTGGCAACGTCAGCGGCAATTATGGCATCAAAGACGGCTGGCTGCTCAACCTCGATGCAGATGGGGAAATCATTTGGGAAAAGAACTTTGGCGGCAGCTTGGACGACCGCTTTTTTGCAGTGATGGAGCTTGCCGAGGGCGGCTTTGCCTGCGCTGGTTTTTCTGCTTCCAGCAATCAAGACCTCGATGGAAATTATGGCGAGCAAGATTTTTGGGTACTCACCCTAACGCCCGATTCCCTTGACATGGACCTGGGTCGGGATACCATTCTTTGCGCCGGGCAAGGCGTCATCCTCGACGCTACCCAAACAGACGTGAATTATCTTTGGTCAACCGGTGCTCCTACACCTGTTTTGCTCGTGTCAAGCCCCGGCGAATACTGGCTGGAAATTGACAAAGAAGGATGTAAGAGCAGAGACACCGTTTTGATTGAATACGTCTCCGAAGTACCCGTCAATTTGGGCAATGACACCATATTATGTGAGGGCCAAGCGCTGTTGCTCGACCCCGGCATTCAAGGTGCGGATGTTATTTGGAAAAACGGCAGCATGGAGCCAACATTGGCGGTTTTGATGCCGGGCAACTATTGGGCAGAAGTGAGCAAGGACGGCTGCGAGTACCGTGACACGATTGAAGTGGGTTTCACAACGGTGCCTTTTGATCTGGGCCAAGACCTTGCGCTTTGCCTTGGCGAAACCATCTTGCTCGATGTCCAATTGCCGAATGCAGCTTATCAATGGCAGGACGGCACTAACGCTCCTTCTTTTACCGTTGCCTCACCCGGTTTGGTTTGGGCAAAGGTCACACAAGGAGGTTGCAGCCGCACAGACTCTATAACTGTAGTCGTGCAAGATGGCCCCCTCGACCCACTGCCAGATTTTGGCTATATCTGTGAAAACGAGGGAATTTGGTTCAACGTGCAATACGAGGGCGCAAGTTATCTTTGGCAGGATGGCTCTACGATGCACAATTTAAAGGCGGTAGAACCTGGCCAATACATTGTGGCCGTGAAGGTGGGAAACTGCCTGTTTGAAGATGAAACAGAACTTTTATCTTGCGAGCAATGCCTGTATGTTCCCAATGTATTCACGCCGAACGGCGATGGTGTAAACGATGATTTCAGGGGTTTCGCAGGTGGCTGCGAAATGAGCAACTACCAGTGCCAGGTATTCGACCGTTGGGGAAATCTCAATTTTTATAGCAAGCTTCCAGATTTTGGTTGGAATGGTGAAAACGAGGGTCAGAAGGCACAGCAGGGCACATTTACCTACCGCATTGAATTCGATTACATGAACGGTGCCGTTTTGGAACACCAAACAAGGATGGGTACGGTGACTTTATTGCGGTAAAACGAGACAGGAATAAAATTTAAAAGCGGTACTCGAAATGAATCGAGCACCGCTTTTAAATTTCATTAAACGGAAAGAATTAACGTACAGCCGTCAATTTCACTTTAAGGTCGAACTCATCATAGATGGTCTTGTCGCCGAGGCCATCGAAGAAGCTGCCAGAACCGTAACGAACGTCAAAATCGGTACGGTCAACTTTGATGTCGCCAGTAGCCTCAATTTTGCCACCAGCAATTTCCTTCAATACGGCGTCAAACTTAACTTCCTTGGTAGCTGCTTTAATGGTCAAGTTACCAGTAATTTTGTATTCGCCTGGCTTGCCCCTTGGTGCTACTTTCGTAATGACAAACTTTGCAGTAGGATAAGTGGCAACACCAAAAAAATCATCAGCTTTCAGGTGGCCATCCAATTTGCCAGCCATTTCGCCCTGAAGGTCGGTAGTTTTGATAGTGGTCATGTCAATCTCAAATGAGCCGCCATTGAAAAAACCCTGGTCATTGTAGGTCAAGGAACCAGATTTTACATTGACAACACCGCTGTGCTGGCCAGTTACCTTGTAAGCAGTCCACTGCACGCTGCTGTTGAGGGTATCAACTTTCATGGAAGAACCCGGCTTGAAAGCTTTGAAAGAAAGGCCAACAAAAGCGACCATCAAAGTCAAGAATGCAAATGCGGAAAAAGTACTTTTCATAATTGTAGAAATAAAGTTAGAAAATGGTGAAAGAAATATTGTGTGTAGCTACACGGAATTCATAAACACCTTAACTTGGCAGATGTTGGCACCGAATTCTTAATAAAGTCTTAAAAAAATTAAACCCGTATTTTGTCCAGGAACTCGCTTAGTTGGTAAGCTTCATCTTCCGAAAGATTTTTAGAGAGGCTTTCATTGAAGACATCCATTCGCTCACTTGCTTTTACCAATACTGTTAACCCTTCATCTGAAATCAAGACCTCTGCCCTTCGGTTGTCTTCATGGCTTTTCGCTTTTATCACCATTTTTTTGGAAATAAGCTTGTCCACCAACCTCGATGCGTTGGAAGATTTGTCAATCATACGCTCTGTTAGTTCCTTGATACTGCCAGGATTGGGGTACATCCCCCTCAGTATGCGAAGTATATTGAACTGGTGGGCAGAAATCCCAAATGGCTTCAATACTTTGGAGGCTTCCGAAGAAAGCCAGGAGGCAGTAAAAAGTATGTTGACATGCGCTTTAACGTACTGGTCTACAAAGCTTTTCTGTTTGATTTCGTCTTCTATCCTCATTTTGGAATACTTTGAACAGATATTATCGCCGAGGTGTACCGCAAAGGTAAAAGGACATGACAAAAAAATGACAATTTTGCAATTCCAAAGAAGAGCGGGGGCATTGATTCCCCAATTCTGGTACGAATTTTACGAAAGCAGAAAAACTTGGTTCAAACAAATACCAATCCTCGCCTATTAATCTCTTTCAACTTATCAACTCAACATGAAGCTTTCTGGCATCGAACTACTATTTTGGGGATTGATATTCATCGTCTTCTACGCCTACCTCGGCTATGGTATCCTATTGTTTGTTTTAGTCAAAATCAAAAGGCTGTTTTCGAAGTATGCGACCCCTTCTTACCAAGAAGTTGACCTGCCCGGTGTCGTCTTCATCGTCGCCGCCTACAACGAACAAGATTATATCGTCGAAAAAATAAAGAACTGCCTTGCCTTCGACTATCCAAAGGACAAAATCGAGTTATGGTTCGTCACCGATGGCTCCAATGACAGTACACCCAAACTGGTAGAGAACTTCCCCACCCTGCCCGACCAAACCATCCGCCTTTTTCACAGCCCTGAACGCAAGGGAAAAATAGCAGCCGTGGAGCGGGTGATGGCCTTCGTGCAAGCACCTATCACCATCTTCACGGATGCCAATACCGACGTGAACCCAATGGCCATCCTCAACATCGTCCGACACTACGCCGACCCGAAAGTAGGCGCCGTGGCTGGCGAAAAGCGCATCGCCCTCAGCGAAAAAGACGATGCGTCCGGCGCAGGCGAAGGCATTTACTGGAAATACGAGTCCCTGCTCAAAAAATGGGACTCCGAGCTATACTCCGCCATTGGAGCAGCGGGCGAGCTGTTCTCCATCCGTACCGAGCAATACCGCCATGTCGAACAGGACACCCTCATCGAGGACTTCGTGATGACGATGGGCATCGCCATGCGGGGCTACAAGATCGTGTATGAACCCGATGCCTACGCCGTGGAGTCATCCAGCGCATCCATTGCCGAAGAACTCAAGCGGAAAATCCGCATCGCAGCCGGTGCATTGCAAGCCGTTTGGCGATTGCGCAGCCTGCTCAATCCTTTTAAATACGGCGTCCTCAGCTTTCAGTACCTGTCCCATCGGGTGCTGCGTTGGACCTTGGCACCACTCGCACTGCCCATCATTTTTCTGATTAATATTTGGCTAGCAATAGGCTGCTCTATGCTTTACCAAGCCTTGCTTGTTTGCCAAATCCTGTTCTATTCCTTTGCCATCCTTGGCTATATCTTCGAGCGCAAACAATTGAAAATCAAGGCTTTCTTCGTGCCCTACTACTTCTGTGTGATGAACTACGCCATGTACCGGGGCTTCTTCCGGCTCGTGGGCGGGCGGCAGTCTGTGGTTTGGGAGAAGTCGAAACGGGCGGCGTGAGACTCCCCTTGTGGCCGCCCAATTTATTGGGCGGGCCGTGCACCTACCCTTAGGCCTACCCAATAAATTGGGTGGCCACAATCCCGTCAACTCCTCCCCTCACTCATTCGCTTTTCTTTTTAAATTTATTTATGCGAATTAGGGGTTGAAAAGGTTCAAAACAACAGCAGACGTAAAGTTTACAGTACGACGTAGCTTTATGTTATGAATGCAATAAAACTAATCGCCCTGTACTACTACGTCTGCGAGTGCTATGATGGGGAACTTCGTTGGCATTGCCAAAGATTTTCCAATAATAGTTCTCAA
>JANPLH010000434.1:0-5381 GCA_031426435.1 Saprospiraceae bacterium
GGGGTCGCCAGGCCCATTGTAAACTGGCACTGTGCTTTTCAACCAAAGGTATTCGAGCACGCCGAAGCCGCCAGAAGGGGTGGCCAAGCTTACGATTTCGGCAGGGTCTGCACCTATGCCGCAAAGCGACTCGTTGTAGCCAATCAGGCCGCCGTCGGACACGTTGTCGCACTCCTTGAACACACCTGCATCAAACGTCAGGTCGTCCGACATAAAAGGATACACCTGAAAGGTAGCTGTGCGGCCAGTGGCAGGGTTAGGGTCGCTGTCAAAATTGTCGTTAGTGCCTTGGTTTTGTGGCGAATAAACATGGCCGTTCGGCAAGTTGGCCAATACAAATTCGATTTGGTAAAGGCCTGGCAATACGTCCACGAACAAGTATTTACCCAATGAATTGGTCGTTTTTGTGGAAACCAAGGTGTTGCCCGGCATACTGTAAAGCCGTACCGTGTAATTGCCCAAGCCTGACTCTTGCAAGTCCTGAATTCCATCGTGGTCGGAATCGTACCAGACGAAGTCCCCGATGTTCATTTTTTCATCCAACTCGATGAGGCCCACGTCCCAGCGGCTTTCGTAGTTGCCTGCGGCAATGAAGAACAAGGCCGTGAGGCTGTCCGCTGGGTTGATGTCGCTGTCGGTGTTATCGTTGCCTACATTGGCAGGGGAAAATATATGGATGTTGGGCAGGTCGCATTTTACCTGGTAATTGCCAGCTGCCAGTCCATCGAAAGCATAAGCCCCGTTTACATCGGAATAAGTGATGAAATGGATTTGCGTACCCGTCGTTGTGGCACCAATCAGGTGAAGTTTTATACTGTCCAAGCCTGGTTCGTTGATATCCTGTGTGCCATTTTGGTTGAGGTCGTGCCAAACGAAGTCACCTATTTTGGAAGGGTCGAGCAGCGTAACTGAACTGGTTGCGGAGCAACCATGCGAATCGGTAGCAGTCACAGCATAGACGCCAGCCGAAAGCCCTGAAAGCGTCGTTGCTGTATTGCCATTGCTCCAAATCACATTATAAGGTGACACACCACCAGCCGGGGTCACTTTCACCGAGCCGTTGTTGCCGCCATAGGTTGTTATATTGGAAACAATGGTTGCAGGAGCAGTGAATAGTGGCGGAGAAGCCACGGTAGCATTGCTGGTCACCACACAGCCATCAGCATCGGTTACCGTTACACTGTAAACTCCAGCAAAAAGGTTGGCGTTCAATGCGGTCGTGATACCGTTGCTCCAAACATAGTTGAATGGCGAACTGCCGCCCGTCACGACAGCCGTTGCAGAGCCGTCGTTAGTGGTAAAGCAATTGGCATCCACCTTTGTGGTAGAAAGTGCCAAGGTGGTCGTTGAAATGATTTGAACGGAAGCCGTGGCCGAACAGCCTTTCGAGTCAGTGACGGTCACGCCATAGGTGCCAGTGCCGAGGTTAGTGATATTGGCCGTCGTTTGACCGTTTGACCATAAATAATTGTAAGGAGCATTGCCGCCCGTTGGCAATGCAATGGCCGAGCCATCGGTATCTGGAGGGCACACAACGTCGAATTTGTTTACAGAAACCGTCAGTACAGCTGGCTCGCTAACCGTCCCTGTGGCAGTAGCTGTACAGCCTGCTGCATCGCTTACGACCACGCTGTAGTTCCCAGGACCAAGGTTGGCAATGGAGGTGCCAGTTGATACGCCTGTATTGTTCCAAAGATAATTATACGGCGCCACACCTCCCGATGCAGCTACGCTCATTTGGCCGTTGGCGAGACCGTTGCAGGTGACATTGGTGGTAGAAAGTGTTGCGACAAGCAGCGGCGGGGCACCAACTATTGTGGCACCAGTAATGGTGCAGCCATTCGCATCGGTAACCATTACGGTATAGCTGCCTGGGGATACATTGTTCAGAGCGTTCGCATTGGGATTGCCGCCTCCGTTCCAGCTGTAGTTGTAGCTGCCGTTGAGGAATGGAACCCCGCCAGAAACGGTGGCCATGACGTTGCCGTCACTGCTATTGCCGCATGTAGCATCATCCGAAGTCATCGAGATTAGCAACTGTGTTGGTTGAGTGATTGTGATAGACCCGGTGACCAAGCAGCCGTTGTTGTCTGTTATTGTGACCCCATAATCACCTATTGTTAAACCAGTTACAGTAGCAGTAGTAGCAGGTGGTGTAGTGCTCCAGAGATAATTGTAGGTGGCACCATTGCCATTGAGTATGGTCACTGTGGCAGTTGCATTGGAGCCATTGAAGCAGCTAACATTGGTACCAGAAATCAAAACATCGGCTGGGATGGGCGCTTGAACGGTCTGGACGGACGTAGCCGTGCAGCCATTTGCATCCGTGATGGTGACGGAATAGGTGCCTGCGGCCAGGTTGCTTGCCGTGGCAGTGGTTTGCGCAGCAGGGTCATTCCAGAGATACGTGAATGGCCCCACCCCACCGGTGACGGCCAAGACAATCTTTCCATCGGTGGTGTAATTGCAAGTAGCATTAGAAACCGTTGGGTTTGGGAAAATCTGTGGCCCATCGGCGACTAGGGCCGATGCCGTGCCAGAACAGCCTTGGCCGTCGCTGACAGTGACCGTATAGGTGCCAGCAAATAGGTTACTGAGACTTGACGTGGTCGCCCCGCCCGGACTCCAGAGGTAGCTCATCGTGCCTGCGCCATTGGCCGTACTCAGAACCGAAACAGCACCTTGGTTTTTGCCAAAACAAATCACATTGGTAGCTGCAAGCGTTACGGCAATATTTGGCCCAGCATCCACTGTCCCAGAAGCTGTGGCAGAGCAGCCATTGGCATCAGTAGCTGTTATTGTGTAAGTGCCGGGCGCCAAGTTGCTTATACTTTGCGCAGATTGAACTGGCGTAGTATTCCACGTATAAATATAGGGCGCGGTCCCTCCACTTGCATTGGTAGCAGTCGCAGTCCCATTATCGGCGCCATTGCAGGTTTCGTCAACAACAGCGGCAGTGACACTAACCTGCGCTCCGTCTTGCACCGTGGTAGAAGCAGTGGTGGTACAACCATTTGCATCTGTTACGGTAACGGAATAGGTGCCAGTCAACAGGTTTTGGGGATCTTGTGCCGTACCAGCGTTGCCCGTCCACGAATAGGTATATGGCGACGTACCACCACTTGGCGTAAGATTGATAGAACCGTCGCTTCCACCAAAACAAGTGACCGCATCTGGCACGGCACTGGCAGCGAGGTCAACGGTGACCGTGACCGTTATCATATTGGAAACGCCAGCATAATCCAAACATCCATGCCTGCGGGAGAGGCGGATATAATAGGTGGTTTGCAATAGCGGACCCGGGTTGAAGGTCTCGGAATTTGCGCCAGCGATGAACGTCCAATCTGCATTTGACGGCGTATATGGCGTACCCGTAGTGCTCACAACCCATTGATATTCAAGTGCCAAAGTACCGCCGGAGGGCAATGTTACATTGGTGAGCGCAGCCGGGTCAAAAGGTGCAACGCAGGAAACCTGATTGGCAGCAATGGTGCCACCTGAAGTCACATTGTCGCAACAAATAGCCTCTTTTACGACGAAGTTCGTTTCGCCAATCCAATCAGAACAGCCGGAACGCCTGGAGCAGCGGCGGTAAAAAGTGGTGATGGAAATTGGTCCTGGGTCGTAAGTTGGGCCATTGGAACCCGGTATCGGACTCCATTGGGAAAGTGGCAAAGTCGGGTCGCCCGTGGTGAACATCCATATATACTCCAAATTGCCAGAACCGCCCGAAGGCAGCGTGACGTTGGTGATAATGGAAGGGTCCCAGGTGGGGCTTGGACAGCCGAATTCGTTGCCAGCTATAGCACCGCCCGAAGTTACGTTGTCGCAAGCTGCGGCAATGGGTACAGTCGGGGAACTGGCCACCACAGAGGCAAAAGGGAACATGAGCAAGGCAAAAACAGCTGCCCTGGATGCATTAGATTTCAGTCGCTTGGGAACAAGGAGTGAAACAAAGGTGCAGAATACACGCTCGCACCATTGATGGAAGTGAAGCACTCTCATAGTCGTCTTTTTCAATACAAATACAATGAAAGGCACGGCTGACAGTCGGTTAGAAATTGGGAAATTGTAAATCGTGAAATTGGGCAGAAGCAATGGAAGCTCCACTTAATTTCTAATTTTCTAATTTCAACTAATTTCCAATACAAATGCGTCGGGCATTTTCATGCGAACAATAAATAGTTATTAGCAGGAAATAAGGAGGGGAAAATTCAAACTTTAGTGCTTGTCCCCGGCAGGAAAATTTATAGGAAATGCTAGAGCCGGTGTGTCGTTAGTGTCTTGGCAGCGTTTAATTGTTGTCTGCTGATTGTGCTTTGGTCAAAAACTGTACCATTTAGAAAAAAAGCTTATTTGTTTTTTAAAATAAAATTTAGTCCCCGTGCTTTTGGCGGTTTTCTGCGATTTCCAACAATCGCTGGTGCAATGCCTCGATTTGTGGCAGTAAAAGTTGCTGCTCGTCGTTAAACAGCACATAATCAGCCATTTGCATTTTCTGCTCATCGTCCAATTGCTTCGACATGCGGGCTTCTACAGCTTCTTTCGTCAAGCCATCACGTTGTATGGTTCTTTGCAACCGAAGTTCCTTTGGTGCAAAAACCAGAATGGTCTTGTCATAAAACCCTTGGCTGCCAATCTCAAAAAGGATGGCCGATTCCTTCAAGGTATAAGGCACTTTGTGCTGGCTGTTGTGCCATTTTTCGCCATCCTTCATAACGGCGGGGTGAACAATTTTATTGAGCTTATTCAGCAAGGCAGCGTCTTGAAATACCAGCCCTGCAATCAACTTCCTGTCGAGAGAGCCATCGGGCAGGTAGGCTTGTTCGCCTAACAGGGCCTTTATTTTTTTCACCAAAGGCTTGCTCTCCACCATTAGTGACTTTGCCCGCTCATCGGCGTAATAAACGGGGACGCCCAGTTCCTCGAAAATGCGGCAAACGGTCGTCTTCCCGCTTCCGATGCCGCCCGTGACCCCCACCCGGAGTGGGCCTTTTGCTTTTGGCAATTTTTGCTTGTTTTCTGACATAAATACCTGTAGGCTTTTGAATGACGGCCAGCGAACTTAACTTGGGTGCAATTTCTGCGTTAAAGCCCGTTAAATGAAATTTGTTTTGAGAAATGGTTCGGCTGGTAGTTGGGAAGTTCATTTCCCAACACAAATCAAAAGCGATTGGGAAGTGAATTTCCCAACTTCCAACTGGCTCGCCTTGCTTTGCTTGCTTAGCTTTTGTACCTCAGCGCATGCGCAAGACATCCACTTCTCCCAGTTCAACAATGCTCCAGCCAACTTGAACCCAGGATTGACGGGTGTTTTCGAGGGTGACCTTCGCTTCATCGCCAATTATCGCAGCCAGTGGAACACCGTACCTGTCAGTTAT
>JANPLH010000435.1:0-4489 GCA_031426435.1 Saprospiraceae bacterium
GAAGCAGCGGGTGCCAGCCGCCTGGGAGGGTGTCGTGAACAACCTGCCGGTGCTCAAGGACTCCTTGTATAACTATGTACACAGCACCCTGCTCTCCCTCCACGCCGACGGCCTGCTGCCAGATATGGTGCAAATCGGCAACGAGACCAACAAGGGAATCTTGCTCTCCCCCGCACAGGACAGCGGCCCTTGGGTGCTCGATTGGCCCCGCAATGCCGCCCTTTTCAAGCGGGCCATCGAAGCCGTGCGGGACGTGGAGGCGCAGACCGGGCAACCCATCAAGGTAGCCTTGCACCTGGCTGGCCCTGCCGACACCGGATGGCTCATGCAGGGCTTCTGGAACAATGGCGTCACCGACTTCGAGGTCATTGGCATGAGCTATTACTGGGCTTGGCACAAACCCACGGACATCACCGATGCGGGCAACATCGTTGCGCAGCTAAAGCAAAGCTACCCGGGCAAGGAAGTCATGATTTTTGAAACGGGCTATATCTGGACGAACCAAAGCAACGACTCCGCCAACAACATCATCTCAGAGACGCACCCCGACTACGCCCCCCCCAGCCCCGAAAACCAGCGCCGCTGGCTCGTGGACATGACGCAGGAGGTCATCAACCGGGGCGCATCGGGTGTTTTTTATTGGGAATCCGCTTGGGTAAGCTCCACTTGCTCGACGCAATGGGGCCAAGGCTCGCACCAAGAGCACGCCACCTTTTTCGACTTCCAGAGCAACCTGCTTCCCACGGGCGGCATGGGCTGGATGGAGCATGCTTATTCAGGTTTAAATGCCGTGAAAGAAGCTGTCACCACATTCAGTTTTGAAGCAACGCCAGACAGCAGTCGCCGCTCGCTGCAGCTGCGATTCTCGGGTTTGGAAAACAACAAGGCGTTAAAAATAAACCTGCTGGATGCGCAAGGCAGGTTGGTTGCTTCGCAAAAACTGGTTGCTACCGGTGAGGCCTCGTTTGCTTTGCCAGAATTGGCGACTGGGGTTTATTACGTCGCCCTTTTTGCCGAAGGCAAGCCCATGATGGCGAAAAGGGTATGGCTGAACCAGCGATAAGCATCCTGTACAACGGACTTTCCATCCTGTCCACAAATGCTGCACATTTGTTCATGTCCATATTGGCCTTGTTGTTAGGTTTCAAAATAGGGGATGCAATACCCTCTCACCCCTCCAACTCCCCCAACTTCGGGCTGGGCCTATCCTTCCTGAACTCAGCGATTTGCTCAGGCAGGTCGTACATTTCAAAGTAGCCTTCTTCGATGGGGTCGGGTGGCAGGGAGCCAAGCTGTAGATGCTGGATGTCCATTGCCCACGATTCTTCGCCAATGATATGGACGACCATCTGTATAACGATTTGCTGTAGGTCATCCAGTCGGTCCGTGGCCTCGTATTGGTCGTACTGCTTTAGGGCAATGTGTATGCCGAGGAATTTTGGCTCATCAGGGGAGTCCATGAGCAAGAACCATAAATCGTTGGGGTAGAGCAGGCCGTCTGAAAGGTCAAATCGGATTTGAATACCCTTTGGCAAGGGTGGAAGCAATGCAAAGACTATCCAATCGGGCATTTCAGGTGCTAGTGCTGCCAGCGCCTTGGCCTTGTCAAAAAACCTTATCTGACCAGCGGCAGAAACGACGACCCGGTGCTTGGGGCCATCCTTCGCCATGTTGCTGCCGAGCTGTATGTCTATCCCTTCGCAATAGGCCGATGCCCGCTGTTCGAGTTGGTCGAAAAGGCCTTGGCGCTGTTCCGGGGCCATTTCTCCCAGAAATTCGAAGGGCAGTCGGTTCTCCTCGAACCATTTCCAAAATGCCTGGGCGGCTTGGGTCTCTTTTGCTGTGAGCATGGCAAGTTTATCTTTGTGAAATGGGCAAAAAGCGCCTTTACCATTTCGTACGATATCTTGGTGAAATCGTTATACTTGCTGCCATAATTTTTTTGTGAAAAATCAATGCCAGCCTATGCCCTACTCATATACCAACCGCCAGGGAAAGACTAAATATTTTCGGGCTGCCGAGACGAAAAAGGGCAGCGTTCGCTACTATGTCACCTCTTATGCCAATTTCCCCGACTTGATTGAGGAGGTGCCCGCTGGGTTCGAGGTAGTGGAGACGCCGGAAGATGCCCGTGTCATCATCCGAAAGCGGGTGCCATTGCTGGTGACGCAAGAAGAAAGGGAAATCGTACACGATGCCATTGAGGAGTTTTCGAACGTGAAGGACTTTTTCATCCATGCCGAGGGGGATGCGCTTTTTGTATATCACTCGCAGTTCAATTACACGGGAGGACAGGAAGAAAATCTGACCCGTGCGGAAGCGATAGCTTATTTTGGGTCCTCGATTGAAAGATGGATGAAGTTTGAAACCTCCTTGAAGTTCGTGCTTGCAAACAAATCCAAGCGCCTTTTCCAAGCGGAACGGGTGGTGTTTACCAGTTTTTTCGGCTTTAGTTTCCACCCAATTGGTCAGCCTGGTTCAATTGAAGACGTGGCCAGGGAGTTTGGGAAGCATTTGGGGCGTGGGACGTTTTATGAGATTGACCCGGTGGGGTACGAGGGGGAATGATTGAGGTGTATAAAGGCAGAGCAGCACTGCTGAACAGTTCCAGTCCGTTGCTTTGGCACATAGGCACTGAACAAAGCTGCCCCTATTTCAACCTTTCCTTCAACGCCAACATCTCATCCCTAAATTGCGCCGCAGAGATAAAGTCCAAATCCTTCGCTGCCTTCTTCATCTTGCTCTCCGTCTCGGCCACGAGGCGCTCCACTTGGTCACGGGTCATGTGCGCCACAATGGGGTCGGCAGCGATGCTGGCGCTTTCCGGCTCGATATAGTACTGCTTCTTGCCACGGATGTCGAGGACGCTGCTGCGGGCCATGATTTCTTCCCGGCTTTTGGCGAGGGTGCGGGGCGTGATGCCATGTTCCTCGTTGTAGGCCATTTGGATGGAGCGGCGGCGGTTCGTCTCCTCGATGGTGCGCTGCATGGAATCGGTGACGACGTCGGCGTAGAAAATGACGAGTCCGTTCACGTTCCTGGCGGCACGGCCTGCGGTCTGGGTGAGGGAGCGGTCGTTGCGCAGGAAGCCCTCCTTGTCAGCGTCGAGAATGGCCACGAGCGAAACCTCCGGTAAGTCGAGGCCCTCCCGCAGCAGGTTCACACCGATGAGTACGTCGAACTCGCCGAGGCGTAGGTCCCGCAGTATTTCCACCCGCTCCATCGTCTCCACTTCAGAGTGGATGTAGCGCACTTTGATGTCCAGCTTCGCAAAATACTTGGCCAGCTCCTCGGCCATGCGCTTGGTGAGCGTCGTGACGAGGATTCGCTCGTTTTTCTTCACCCGCTCTTGTATCTCGAACATGAGGTCGTCCACTTGGTTCAGGCTGGGCCGCACTTCGATGGGCGGGTCTATCAGCCCTGTCGGGCGTATGAGCTGCTCCACGATTTCGCCGCCCGTTTGCTCCATTTCGAAGTCGCCGGGGGTGGCGCTGACGAAGATAATCTGGTTCTGCAAGCTCTCGAATTCAGTAAAATTGAGCGGTCGGTTGTCTATTGCCGAAGGCAGCCGAAAACCCCAGTTGACGAGGTTCATCTTGCGGGCACGGTCGCCGCCCCACATGCCCCGCACCTGCGGGATGGTGACGTGACTTTCATCAATGACCATCAAATAATCATCGGGGAAATAGTCGAGGAGGCAGAAGGGGCGAGTGCCGGGCACACGGCCATCGAAGAAGCGGGAGTAGTTCTCAACGCCGGTGCAATAGCCCAGTTCCTTTATCATTTCGAGGTCGAATTCGGTGCGTTCCTTGATGCGTTTGGCCTCTGAGTAGCGGCCTTCTTTTTCAAAATATTTGACCTGCTCCCATAGCTCGTCCTGAATGTCACGGATGATGTCGCCCATGCGCTCCTTCGGCGGCACATAGAGGTTGGCGGGGAAAATGGCGGCGGTGGAAAGCTTCTCGATGCGTTTTCCGCTCTCGATTTCGAGGCGTTCGATGGCCTCTATTTCATCACCAAAAAAGATGATGCGGTAGCCGTAGTCCACATACGGCAGGTTGATGTCGACGGTATCGCCCCGCACCCGGAAAGTGGCCCGTTTGAAATCTATTTCGGTGCGGGCGTAAAGGCTTTCGACCAGCCGGAGGAGGAAGGAGTTCCTCGTTATTTTCATGCCTTCGGCAATGCGGATGATGCTGCTGCTGAGGTCTTCGGGGTTGCCCATGCCGTAGATGCAGGAGACAGAGGCCACGATGATGATGTCCCGCCGACCACTCAGCAACGAAGATGTGGCCCGCAGCCGCAGCTTGTCCACCTCCTCGTTGATATTCATGTCCTTCTCGATAAACGTGTCGGTGACGGCGATGTACGCCTCCGGCTGGTAGTAGTCGTAGTAGCTCACAAAATACTCCACCGCATTGTCCGGGAAGAATTCCTTGAACTCACCGTAAAGCTGTGCGGTCAGCGTTTTGTTGTGCGTGAGCACCAG
>JANPLH010000436.1:0-4459 GCA_031426435.1 Saprospiraceae bacterium
ATGTGACGGGCCGCATTTTGACCCAAACCAAACAGGAAATGGTACTGGAAAGAACTTGGCAGTTTGACCTCGGCTTTGCGCCAGCAGGCGTTTATTATTGTAAAATCAAAGCGGAAGGAAGCATGGCAGTGATGCGGATAGTGAAGTTAGATTAAGGTAACCGAACATGGGCCAACCAAGCTTCAATTGCTTGGTTGGCCTGTATCGAATAAGTAGAAGTTTGAAATTAATTGAAATCGGGAAATTAAAGCAAGTGGCTGAATATCAACACAATGCGTCGCAAATTTCTAATTTCTCAATATCAACTAATTTCTACGAAGTACTTACCTAATCCACCTTCACTATCCGCATGACAGCTATGCTTCCTTCCGCTTTTATTTTGCAATAATAAACTCCTGCTGGCGCAAAGCCGAGGTCAAACTGCCAAGTTCTTTCCAGTACCATTTCCTGTTTGGTTTGGGTCAAAATGCGGCCCGTCACATCCAGCAGTTCCACCTGAATCGAAAGTGGGTTGTCGAGGGCAATGGAAAGCTCGAATTGGCCGCTCGTTGGGTTTGGCGACAGCCGCAAATTGCGCAAGCCGGGCAGCTCGTCCGTGCCGCTGGTGCCCGCCAGAATGGTGACGGAGACGGTTTCCTGACAGCCATTTGCGTCCTCAATGGTGCAGGTGTAAACGCCGGGGGCAAGGTTGTTGATGGAGGCAGTAGTAGCTCCGTTGTTCCAAAGGTAGGAATACGGCAGTGTCCCACCTGTCGCTTGCGCAAGGGCCGTTCCGTTGTTCAGCCCCATGACGGTTTCATTGGTATGCATGGCAGTGGCGGTCAATGGGGCAGGTGCGTTCGGTATCGTGCCGCTGATGGTTTCCACGCAGCCGTTCGCATCCGTAATGATGACTGAGAAGGCAGCACCAGATGGCAGTGGCCCCGAAGGAATGACCTGGGTCGAATAAGGAGCTTCGCCGCCAGAAGCAATGACGGAAATACCTACGGTCCCATCACATCCATTTACAAAATTCAATGCAAGCATCAATGGTAGAGGTGCCGACACGTTTGCTGTTGCCGTTGCCGTACAGCCATTTTGGGATGTGGCCACCACCGTGTAGGTTCCTGATGAAACGATTTGGGTCGGGTTGCTATCCAATCCAGTCCAAAAGAAGGTCACGCCTTGGGTGGTGCTCAAAGCTGTGAGGGAGGTAAGGTCGCCCGCACAGTCCAGTTCGAGGTCGCCATCAATGCTAAGGTTGGGTTGCCCAGTATTTCCAAGAATGGTAAACGATTCGGAAGCCGAGCAGCCACTCTGCGCATGGGTGACGAGCAGCACGTAAACGCCCGGCAGGTTGAGGGTGGTTTGCGTTGCAACGGGCTGGCCATTGAGGGTGCAGGTGATGCCTGGCTGGTCGCAAATACCGGTTAAATCAAGGGTGATAAAAGGCTCGCTGCAAGTTGTCTCTATTTCATCCGGCAGCACGTCCACGTCGGGCAACTGGAATTCGTTTACCTGCACTGAGTACGTGGCCGCACAGCCTGTATTCGGGTTGGTCACTTGCACGAAGTAAAGCCCCGGCGCTGTAACCGTCGGGTTTTGGGCGGTAGAACTAAAGCCGCCCGGCCCGCTCCACGTAAAATTATAGCCCGATTGATTGGGGTTTGCCAAGATGTTGACCTGCCCATTGACGCAAGTCAAAATGCCTATTGCCGTAGGCGATGCCACCGGGAAATCGCCCGATTGATTGACGATGGCCGTCGCCGTCGCCGTGCAGCCGCTTGGGGCTGTCACCGTGAGCACGTAGTTTCCCACGACGTTTACCACTGGGTTCTGTTCGGTTGAGGTAAAACCATTCGGCCCGTTCCACACAATGGTGGCATTGGACGGCGTGATATTGCCCTGCAACTGCACTGATGCAGCGGTGCATGTCAAAGTGCCGCCAACTACCGATGCCGATGGGATGACCAAGGCTGGCACGTTGACCGACGCCGAAGCTGTGCAGCCATTCGCCGTATTGATGACCGTCAAAACATAGTCGCCGGATATGGTCACCGATGGGTTCTGCAGACCAGAAGTAAACCCATTTGGCCCACTCCATGCGTAGGTATTGCCCGTTCCGTTGGCCGTGCCGAGCAGTTGCACGGTTTGCGCCTGACAGTTCACGGTGCCGAGGCTGGCAGCGGTACCAGTAGGTGTGTTTATGTTTTGTGAAACGATGGCCGTTGACGTAGCCGTGCATCCGCTCACGGGGTCGGTCATGGTGAGCGAGTAGAGGCCCGGCAGCGTGGCACTTGGATTTTCGGCATTGCTGGTAAACCCATTTGGCCCCGTCCAGGCAAAATTATAGCCCGCCTGGTTCGGGTTGGCGTTGATGGTCGTTTGCAAAATGGTACAGGTCAAAGTGCCCGGTACAGTTGGGCTTGCCTGTGGCACGTTGTTTTGCAATGCAACAACAGCAGTAGCCGTGGAGGTGCAACCACTTGCGCTGGTTACGGTAAGCACATAATTGCCAACGGTGCTGACGCTTGGGTTTTGCAAATTCGATGTAAAACCGTTGGGGCCTGTCCAGGCATAGCTAACATTGGGCGTGATGGAGTTGCCCATGAGTTGTACGCTGGTTGCTACGCAACTGATGCCGCCACCTGTGGCTGTTGCGTTAGGGGCTTGCGGGCTTGGCACGTTTACCGTTGTGCTATTGGTGCAACCATTGGTGGAAATGGTGGTGGTCAAGGTATAGGTGCCACCTGCCGATACCACGGGGTTTTGCAGGTTCGAGGTAAACCCATTTGGCCCAGTCCAGCTGTAAATCACACCCTGTGTTGAAGACCCGCCATTCAACTGAACCGTTTGGGTTTGGCAGTTCACTGCGCCCACTGTTGCTGTTGGGGTTGAGGGGATGGCAGTGTCCGTGGTTACGGTCAAAGTGGCACTGGCCGTGCAACCGGATATGGCATCCGAAACGGTGACGGTATAAACGCCAGCCTGGGAAATGGACAATGGAGGTATGCCCCCCGAAATGCCAGGCCCATTTACGATGCAGCTTACACCAACGCCGCAGTTGGTGATTTCATAAGTCGTTGTGACGCAATTGAGCACAACCGAACTTGGCAAGCCGACCGTGGGTGGGGTAATTGAGCCAATGGTCACCGTGGTGGTTGTTCCTGTGCTGGTATTGAAATAGAAGCCAGAAGGCGTTGCCTCCCGAACCACTGCCTTTACCATATAATGGATGTCTCCGACGATGGGCGAATTGTCCGTAAAGGTCAGGTTGGTCAGTAGGTTTTGCGAAAGCCGCTCAAAACTGCCATTGGCTTGGTTGGAGCGGTAAACATGGTAGCCGATGACATTTCCTTGCGTGGACGCCTGCCAGTTCAGGTTGACCTGATCGCAAATTTGCGCAGCGGTAACACTGGGAACCGGGGACACGTTGTGCGCACGAACCGTGGGGTCGCCCATGAGCGCCAGATGTGCGCCACAATCGCCAATGGACGGCACGGAATATCCGATATTGTCGCAGGCATTGAATGTTTGCAAAGTGCTGTATGCCATGGTCTCGCCACCCCCCAAATGGTGGGTGTACCAATGCGGCCTACCTGCCCATGAGCAAGTGAGTATGCCGCCTTTTGATGCCAACGCACTAACCATAAATGGGTCGGGAGAGTAGTCCCAATCGCCGTGGTAGCTGCCGAAAAGCTGCGAGAATACAACGTTGACGGTATCCGTGCCGAACTGGCTGCTGGTGCCAACACCACTGGCGCTGGTATAACTGCCTGCTCCGCAACCATAGGCGAACAGGTAGCTGTTGTTGTCTGTATCGTTGAAAAAATCGCCATCTACCACATTGGCAGGGCCAACGAGCGGGTTCCCATTGCGGTAGCCATCGCTTGCGAAAGCCTCACCGCCGAAGTAGCCAAAGTTATCGTCCACCAGTACTTTATTGTCCACTGTGTAAAGTCTGCTGCGCCAATTGTGGTTCTTCTCCAAATAGCGGCGGTACATGTCCAAAGTAGAAATGCCGAAAGTAGCCGTTGACAGGTTGGAGAAATCAACCCGACCTACTGCCATTTCGGAAGCCGTAGGTATAAAGTCTTGGTCAAATTTGCCGTCCCCAGGCGTATTGATGGTTTGGGGCCGGGCAGGAGGTATGACATTAGCGTTGGTGTTCACGTTGCTATCCGTCCAAATGCCACTGTCCACGTCGCCATAATAGGCATCGGAGGGCCAAGCACCCTGGTGTTCGTCGTGGCCATCCCAAGCGGCATTGCCACTGTAAGGGATGGGCAGGTCGCCGAACAGCAAAACGGCGTCGGTGCCATTGGCAGTGTAGTCGGCCACAACTTGGCTTTTTACAGTTGCTACTGTTGCCGTTGTTGGCACAATATGCCATTGGACATCCCAACCATCGCCAACCAGGTCTTTGCGCAAGCGCTCCAATTCCGTTGAAAGTGGCGAGGCAAGGGCCTCTTCCACGAAG